>JAZASH010000074.1:0-7785 GCA_036343395.1 Eubacterium sp.
GTCGTTTCTGTCGATGTGGTATTATCGAAAAGCGCGATCATCATCGTCGCGTTATCCGTAAAGAGCGCCTTGCGCAGCTCCTCGGGCAACATCTCAACCGGAACGGTAATATCGAGCGCATCGTCATACCACAGGACCTCGCTGACGTGCTCGACCTCCTCAACCTTCTTTTTCAGTTTCTGGACGTCCTTGTTCTCCATATTCTCTACGATCACCATAGAGAAGGCGCCCATTCCGAACTCATCCACCATGACATCCTGCCCGTACACCGTCTCCAGTGACTTCGGCAGATAACTCAGTACGTCATAGTTGATCTTCGTCGAAATATAACCGATCCCAGCGGGAATCACCAGAATCAACGTGATCAAAATGATCAACACACGGTGTTTCGCGATAAATTTTCCGTATTTAACACCCACGTTTCATTCCTCCCTTTCACAATGCTGTCTGAAAAAACGACCAGCGGTCATTTTATGATACCAAGTCTACCATAAAAATGACCGCTGGTCAAGTATTATTTTAATTGCCATATATCTTTGTTGTATTCTTCGATGGTTCTGTCGGAAGAAAAGAAACCGGCATTCGCGATATTCGCGATCATTTTCTTTGCCCATGAGCGGCGATCTTCATAGTCCGCATAGGCCCTTTCTCGCGTCTTGCAATAGTCATCAAAATCCGGGAAGGTCATAAACCAGTCCTTACTGAGAAGCTCATTATACAGTCTTCCGAGATGCTTTTTATCGCCGATCTTCAGCATTTTTTTACATACGATGAAGTCCACACATTCCTTGAGCACCGGATTCTTTCCATAGTAATCGATCGATCGATAGTCTCCTCTCGCGTACCGATCGATGACCGTCTGCGAATCCTCTCCAAAGATGTAGATATTATCATCGCCGACCAGCTCGTGGATCTCGACATTCGCGCCGTCCTCCGTACCGAGTGTGACCGCACCGTTCAGCATAAACTTCATGTTACCGGTGCCGCTGGCCTCCTGGCTGGCGAGCGAGATCTGCTCAGAGATATCGCAGGCCGGGATCACGCGTTCCGCGAGTGTCACATTGTAGTTCTCGAGCATCACGACCTGGAGATACGGACGCACCTCCTTATCCTTCTCGATCAGCTTTTGCAGACACAGGATCAGATGGATGATATCCTTGGCGATCGTGTACGCCGGCGCTGCCTTAGCACCGAAGATCACCGTGATCTTACGCTTCGGACGCTTGCCTCTCTTGATCTCGAGATACTTTCTTATCACATAGAGGCAGTTGAGCTGCTGTCTCTTATACTCATGCAGACGTTTGACCTGGATATCAAAAATCGAGTTCGGATCCACATCGACGCGCATCGCGTGACGCAGATAATACGTAAGCTCGAGCTTTTTCTTGCGCTTGATCTCGAGGACCTTTTTCATCGCACGGTCCTCATCGATATGCTCCATCAGCTTGCTGAGCTCGGTCGCATCTTTTTTATATCCGGTTCCGATCGTCTCATCCAGGAAATGTGTCAGCGGACGGTTGCACTCCATCAGCCAGCGACGGAAGGTGATTCCGTTTGTTTTATTATTGAACTTCTCCGGATAGATCTCATAGAAATCATGAAGCTCGGACTTTTTCAGAATCTCCGTGTGCAGCGCTGCCACACCGTTGATACTGTGGCCATAGTGCATATCCATCTTGGCCATGTGGATGCGGTCCTCCTGATCGATGATCGCAAGCTCCGGTTTGTTATATTTTTCCTTAACATCTTTGTTCAGACGCTCGATGATCAGCACGATCTGCGGCGCCACCTTCTTGATGAACTTGCGCGGCCATTTTTCCAGCGCTTCTGCGAGGATCGTGTGGTTGGTATACGCGCAGATATCCGTTACGATCTTCGTCGCCTCTTCCCAGGTGATGTCGTCTTCTTCTAATAAAAGTCGGATCAGCTCCGGGATCACCATCGACGGATGCGTATCGTTGATCTGGATCGCCACATAATCCGCGAGATCATGGATATTCGAGCCACGCTCTCTCGCCTCATCGAGGATCAGCTGCGCACCGGCGCTGACCATGAAGTACTGCTGGTACACGCGGAGCAGGCGTCCCGCATCGTCGCTGTCATCCGGATAGAGGAAAAGCGTCAGATTTTTGCGGATGTTTGCCTTATCAAAATCGATTCCCTTGCGGATGATCGTCGGATCGACCGAGTCGATATCAAAAAGGTGCAGACGGTTGGTACGGTTCTCATAGCCCGTGATCAGGATGTCATACATCGAGGCATTCACCGTAAAGCCACCGAACTTCACCGGGAACTTCTTTACGCTGCGCCCGAGGATCGAGCGCTTCTCGCGCCATGCGTTCGGGTACTCCATCTGGCGATTTCTCTTGAACTTCTGATAAAAAAGGCCCTCATGGTAGCAAAGACCGATCCCGTCTCCGGGCAGTCCCAGCGTCGCGATCGAGTCGAGGAAGCATGCGGCCAGTCGACCGAGCCCGCCGTTACCGAGTGACGGCTCCGGCTCTCTCTCGAGGATATTAGCGAGTGATTTTCCCTTGATGCGCAGTTCCTTGCGCACTTCACTCCAGAGTCCCAGGTTGATCAGATTGTTTCCGACCACACGACCGATGAGAAACTCTGCGGAGATATAGTAAAGCTTCTTCTTGGTTTCGGAAGCCTTGACCTCCTTCTTTTTTGCCTCACGCTTTACCAGATGCAGCAAAGCGATATAGACCTCCTCGTCTGTACAGCGATTGATGTCACGCTGATAGAGTTTCTGACAGATTTCACTGACCATGATTGTCTCCTCCTGTTGACCGCTCCGATCGGACCGGCTTTTCGATAGTTCCCTACCCTATGTATTTGGCCGCCGCCAATGCTGCGACAGCACCGTCCGCCGCGGCTGTTGTCAGCTGACGGACCGTCTTCGTCCGACAGTCGCCCGCTGCGTAAATCCCATCCACACCGGTCTCACAGGACTCATCGGCGACGATATAGCCCTGCTCATCGAGCGTGACCAGATCGGCGAAGGCCTGATTATCCGGCTGCTGACCGATCGCGATAAAGAGACCGCTCACTTTGATCTCCTGCGTCTTCTCGGTCTTAACATTTTTCACCAGGATCCCCTCGAGCATACCGAAGCCGAGCATCCCGACAACGACGGAATCCAGGACAAACTTTACATTTTTCTTCTCGCGCAGGACCGCCACATCTTTCTCATCACCGCGGAACTCCTTCCTGCGGTGGATGACGTAAACCGTGTTACAGTAGTTCGAAAGAAAGGCCGCATCCTCGAGTGCGGTGTTACCTCCGCCCACGACTGCGACGTCCATCTGTCGGAAAAAGGCGCCGTCGCAGGTCGCACAGTAGGACACGCCGGCCCCGACCAGCTCCTGCTCGCGATCCAGGCCGAGCGGACGATTCTTCGCACCGGTGGCGATGATCACGGCCTTGACCCGGTACTCACGCTCCGTCGTGCGGACGAGCTTGACCTCGCCCTGGTCCTCAATCCCGATGACCTTTTCCGCCTTATACGTCGCCCCGAGCTCCATCGCCTGGTCATACAGTCCCTTGGCGAATTCAAACCCTGAGATATGCGCGATCCCCGGATAGTTTTCGATATCCGGTGTATTGACGATCTGTCCGCCGTAGGTCGTCTGCTCCAGGACGAGCACACGCTTTCCGGCTCTCGTGCCGTAGATCGCAGCGGACAAGCCCGCCGTCCCGGCACCGATAATTACGATATCAAACATACCGTTTACTCCATTCTTATTTTACAAGGTCGAGAATCTCAGATTTAGAGATAACGCCAACCGAGCGGTTAGCCTCCTCACCGTTCTTAAACACGATCAGGGTCGGGATCGACATCGTCTTATACTGCATCGCCAGCTCGTGATTGTCATCGACATTCACCTTGCCGACCTTGATGTCTGCGTTCTCCTCTGCCACCTGATCCACGATCGGTGAGAGCATCTGGCACGGCCCGCACCACGGTGCCCAGAAATCAAGCAAAACGGTCTTGTCACTCTTGACAACTTCTTCCTCGAAATTCTCACTGGTTATTACGATAGGTTCCATAGCGATACCCCCTTCATCAAAAATGATACTGCGTTTTGACATTATACCACATCTTATTTATAAATGCAACTTCATTACGGTTTCCAGTCGACCTGCACGTGCGCCTTTGCAGCGACCTCCTCCCACGGCACATAGTACCCGGCACCATGTGCACAAAAGATCGATCCCGGGAGATCCTCCTCATCCTTCTCCGGATCATACGCGAAATCCGCTATCACCTCGTCCTCATTATGACAGGGGAGGTATCCGTAAAATGATAGAGACAGCTCACCCTGGCCGCCGGTATAGGTAGAGACGGTGGCAGCATAATCCTGCATCGAGACGACCGGTGCGTGGCCGGTGATGACGGATCCGGCCTGCCCGCCGACATCCGTGCCTCCTTCCTCCAGGGAAAAATGCCCGCACATCCGCTCGATATCGGTCATCGCGCGTCCCACCTGCTCGGTCGGAACCACCAGGCGAAAGGCATAATACGGCTCCAGCACGCGACACTCTGCCTGCATCAGGCCGTGGCGGATCGCGCGGTAGGTCGCCTGTCGGAAGTCGCCTCCCTCAGTATGCTTTAGGTGTGCCCGTCCGCCGATCACCGTCAACTTGACATCCGTGATCGGGGCACCGATCCGCACCCCCTTATGCTCTTTTTCCAGGAAATGCGTCAGGATCAGACGCTGCCAGTTGAGATCGAGGTCATCGGTACTCACCTGACGGTCCACGACGATCCCGCTCCCCGGCGGCAGGGGCTCGATCCCCACATGCGCCTCCGCATAGTGTCGGAGCGGCTCATAGTGACCGATTCCGTGAGCCGGCTTGGTTACCGTCTCCTTGTAAACAATCTGTGCCTGGCCGAAGTCCACCTGTACACCGTAGCGCTCCCGGATCACCTCCTGCAGGATCTCCGTCTGGACCTTGCCCATCACACGGACACGGATCTCCTCTGTCGCCTTCTCCCACTCGATATGCAGCTCCGGCAACTCCTCCTCCAGCTCTCTCAGCTTCGGGAGCATCGTCACCGGTGGCGTTTCCTCCGGCAGGATCAGCCGATAGGTCAGCACCGGTACCAGCACCGGCATGTCACTGTCCTCGACCCCTCCGATCCCCTGTCCGGGGTAGGTCTCACGCAGACCGGTCAGGGCACATACGGTCCCCGGTCCGGCCTCGTTTAACAGCTCATATTTCGACCCTGAGTACAGGCGGATCTGGTCCACCTTCTCGCGGATTACACCCCCGCCGTCACTCTCGCTTTCTCTCTTACGGTTCCCACTCGCTATTTCGATTTCCTGCTTCGGTGTCAGTATGCCGCTCATCACTCGGATATGCGTAAGTCGCGTGCCTTTTTCGTCTCGTGTTATTTTGTACACACGCGCGGAGAAATCCTTTCCTTTTTCCGACTCGTCGATGCACTCCCTCATACAGGTCTGCAAAAGCTGATAGAACTCCGCTACCCCCTCCTGCTTCAGCGCCGCACCGAACATACACGGAAACAGCTTTCTCTCGGCGGTCAGCCGCCGGATCTCCCCGGCCGTGATCTCTCCCCCCTCGAGGTAGCTTTCCATCACGGTTTCATTGAGCATGGCGATCGCCTCGGCTGTCTCCTCGGGCAGGGATGCTTTACTCACATCCTCACTCCCCATCGATACATCCGCACCGGTGAAGTCGACGCATCCTTCCGCGAGTTGTGTACGCAGCTCACTCCGTATCTGCTCCCGATCGGCCCCCGGCAGATCCATCTTGTTGATAAAGAGAAAGACCGGCACCTCGTATTTCTCCAGGAGACGCCACAGCGTCCTCGTATGCCCCTGCACACCGTCTGCGCCGCTGATCACGAGGATCGCATAATCCAGTACGCTCAGTACACGCTCGGTCTCCGGCGCGAAGTCCACATGCCCCGGCGTATCGATCAGTGTACCGATCGGCAGGACCGCCTGCTTGGAAAAGATCGTGATCCCGCGCTCCTTTTCGAGCGCATAGGTATCCAGGAACGCATCGCCGTGATCGACGCGTCCCGTCTCGCGCAGTACACCTGCCGCGTATAAAAGCCCCTCGGACAGAGTCGTTTTCCCCGCGTCCACATGGGCCATGATTCCGATCGTTAGATTTTTCATACCTCTTATCCTATCATAAGTAACTCCGACGCGCAAGCCCTCGTCGCTTGGCGTCCCGCTGTTTCCCCTGTCTTCACGCCTCCCGCACCGCTGCTCTCCCGCCTGCGCCGGGGTTTCTTCCGTAAAAAAATAACTTGTATTTTTCGGAAAAAGGAGTATGATATACTTGGTGTTAAATTTGTATAAGGAAGGGTGAAGCACGCGCCTACGCGCCACTGCCTTCACTCCTAACGGTGACTACTATGGGATTTTTCAGCAGATTTCAACCGCAGGAGCATCACGGATTGGACATCATCATCGTCGGCTGCGGCATCGTCGGCGCCACGCTGGTCGAGCGTCTTTCAAAAGAAGGCCACGACATCACGATCATCGACAAGGACAGTGACCGTGTCAACGAGGTAGCCAGCTATTATGATGTTATGGGTATCGTCGGCAACGGCGCCCGCTACGGCATCCTGATGGACGCCGGCATCCAGAGAGCCGATGTCTTTATCGCTGTCTCCGAGGATGACGAGCTTAATCTTTTAAGCTGCGCCATCGCCAGCAAGGTCAGCAACTGTGCGACCTTCGCCCGCGTCCGCACCCCGGACTACAGCTCCGAGACCCGCTATCTCCGCGAGAAGCTCGGCCTCACGATGGTAATCAACCCGGAGCTCTCGACCGCCAAGGAGATCGCACGTCTCCTCTACCAGCCAAACGCGCTGGAGGTCAACGCCTTTTCACACGGCCGTGTGGAGATGGTCAAGTTTGAGGTCTACGAGGATAACCCGCTCGTCGGCAAAACGATCGCCGAGATCGGTGCCGAGCTGCCCCACGACCTGCTGATCTGCGTCATCGAGCGCGATGACGATATCATCATCCCCAAGGGCTATGACCATATCGAGAATGGCGATCGCATTTCCTTTGTCTCGTCAAAGGAAAATGTCCGCAAGTTCTTTGACTATATCGGATTTGATTCCCGCCAGGTGGCGGATTGTATGATCATCGGCGGTGGCACGTCGGCCTTTTTCCTGGCGTCCGAGCTGATCCATATGGGTATCGAGGTAAAGATCATCGAGCAGGACCGCGACCGCTGCGAAGAGCTCTCCGTCCTCCTGCCAAAGGCGATCGTCATCAACGGCGACGGCACCAGTGAGGAGCTCCTCCACGAGGAGAACATCCGCCATATCGAGAGCTTTATCCCGCTGACCGGTATCGACGAGGAGAACGTCCTACTCGCTCTCCACGCAGCTAAGGTCAACAGCGACGTCAAGGTCGTCACCAAGATCAACCGCGTCAACTACCGCGATGTTATCCGCGGCATGGACCTCGGCTCCGTGATCTATCCGCGCTACATCATCGCCGAGGCGATCATCTCCTACGTGCGCGGCATGATGAACTCCAAGGGGAGCAACGTCGAGACGCTCTACCATATGTTCAATGACCGCGTCGAGGCTGTCGAGTTTACGGTCACTGAGGAGTCCGCCATCACGGAGGTGCATCTGCGCGACCTCAAAATCAAGAAAAATGTCCTGATCGCGACCATCAATCGTAAGGGAAAAGTGATCATCCCATCCGGTCGTGACCGGATCCACGTCGGCGACTCCGTTATGATCGTTACGACGAATCTCGGGTATGACAATATCAA
>JAZASH010000075.1:0-7433 GCA_036343395.1 Eubacterium sp.
CAACACGGCGAGAAGAACAATAAAACAGATCTGTTTCCCTTTCCTCATATACAAGCCCTCCAAATCACGTCTATGTGGCTATTATATGCTTTTTGAAGGTAAAATGCAATAGCACGCAAGTACAGCATAGTCGAAAAATATACACTTTGTTGGACATTTGTTGGACACCGCGTGATAAACTGTCCTCGGCGTCGGTCTCATCGCAGGGGTATGCGCTTACCGTACTCATACAGAATATATACGTCTTGTGAACGCTTCGATCAGACGTTTAAGCGGAGAAAACGCCACTTATTATTTAAAGAATTATATCGATGATGCCCAACGCCTTATCAAAGCAGCGAAGGACGGAGAAGAAAACGCTATGTCACGTATAAGACAGTCCCCGATCAGGATGGTAAGCCCGGAGACTCATAGTATAAAAATGCCACGCAGTCAAGAAAGGCGCGAAAAATCGTGCTTTTTGAAGGAAAGCCTACAATTCAATTTTCGGCAACCGTTTTTCCTTCATCTCTCCGAGTTTTACCTCAATGTTCTCTTCCTTCAGCACGGCGAGGAAGGCATCGAGATACTCTCTCTTGCGATTTACCTGCTGGAAGTTTACAAAAAGTCTGTCGCCGACCACGTTCAGCTCCAGCATCAGATGGCCATCGGAGATTGTTTGAACGGCATCGATGTATTTTTCCATATCACCCCAATCCACTTTTCCGACATAGCTGATAGTGAAGGAATCGCGAATACCACTTCGAAAAACGGAGGTCTTCGTCGCATATTTGCATTTTTCCTTATGCGTGGTTTTGGCATCGATCTCTTCCATCCGGGCCAGATTATTCCGGTACTCAAGACAGCCGACCTCCGGCTCCATCTGCATATACATGCTTCCTCTGGTAAGCGTGCTCAGCTTTTCGATCGGCCAGTCCTTCATATCCTTGGTGTACTTGGCATGCAGTAGGCGTACCAGATTTCTGTAGGTGTTCGGGCAGTCGACATCTTCTCTGTAATTCTTCGCGATAGCGGCTGATATCTGTGTCACCTTTTTATTGGACTCCCACAGCCTGCACACGGCCTTGAACATAAATGCAGCCATTATCGAATTCGGACTTCCGTCGTTTGATTTGGCGAATCTTAACACCTTCTGCAAATCCATCTCCATCGGGAAATACACGGCATCTTTCGCAAAAGGATTCAGGTAGTGTTTCAGATAGTCGCCGAGCGGCATATAGGAATTGCCCCCGTTATAGGTACCGATCGGCTCGTCCTCCGAAAGTGCGGACAGATTCGGAATTGCGGTTTCGCCATCTTCCATCGGAGATCCCGGGATTCGGATACCCGTAGCATCCAGCGTCTCTCCGGTCGTGTCCGTCAGATACTGCCAGAGGGTTGCCTTGATCCAGAACATCGCGCCGGTGCCATCACAGATACTATGGCTGAAATTGAAATAGATATCGCGATCCTCATACGAGATGAGAAAAAGGTGCTCGTTCACTTCCGCAGAACCCAGCGCAGGCGTCTTCTCCGCCTCCGGCAGGACCGCGAGCGGTTTCTCGTTCGGTTCCAGCACATAACCGCCCTCTTCGTCCACGCGCGTTTTTCTGCTGAAATACGGGAATCTTGCAAATGCCTTGTTTGCAGACGACTCCAGAGTTTTTGCGTCTACCGTTTCGGTCATCGTTACGCGGATTCGCACGGTGAACGGGACATTTTTAGAGTATTCATAGTAAAAATAACTATCGTAATCGTACTTCATATCGGATCGTTCCTCCTTATTGACAACTCGAGGTACTTTGTTATAGTATCACATATGATAAGAAATGTCAAAAATAAAAGGAGCGCCTCTGATCCCTGAGTTAAAACCATACTGCAAGGAAACCGAAATGTCTATGATACTCTTGATTTTATCGCTGAAAACCGGGAGCGGATTATCAAGCGCATACTCAAAGCATTCGGAATAAATATTCCACTAAAATTGTATCGTGCCGGCGATCTTAAGCAGCTGAAAACCGGAATCGACATTTTCAAGTAGGTACCAAAATGTAGGTACGTTTTGTCAAAAACCTCAAACACGCATATATAGGCGATTTTCGCCTTGATTTCGAGGAATCGGAGTCCGTTAAGGCTCCGATTCTACCTTTTTAAGTGGCGAACTCGGGTAATAGCAGATACAGAACTGTTTGTCAATCCTAAATATATTGAAAAAAAAATTGATATTTTTGATAAAATCGGGTATAATCTATGAATAGGGAATTCTTGTGGAGGTGACAAATGACGATCGCATTGCATAGATAAAGCGGTTGCATTTGTAGAAAAAGTCGGGGCGCGAAGCATGCATGAACTGAGAAACGAGAGAATTGTCATAGTGCTCATCATAATGGCTCAGACCGGATTTATTTCGGAAACTCTGCTTTCCGGCTGGGAACTGTGGGTTTTACCCCTTATCGCTTTGGGGATATTTGCTATGCTTTGGGTACATTTTTCCCAGAAGCTCAAACGCAGCTACCGGATAGCTGTTTATTTCACATTGAGTGCCGTGTCGGTTTTCTACGTCGGATCCCACGAAGGTGGATTTTTAAATCCGGCTATTCTGATAGCACTTCTTATGATCTCATTTACTCTTTTCGCCAACGTGTTATATCTGAATATTTTACTGATCGAATATGTGCTGATCATGGCGTATCGTATCAGCATGCTTTTCATTTGGGGAGCTGGTTTAAACGAGCATACCGCAGTAGAAATCACAGCAAACACTGCTGTGATTCTTTCCATATATGTTCTGTGCCGCATCTCGGTTTCGGATAAAAAGCAGAAGCAGAAAGAAATTGATTTTTACAGGGCCTCAATTGACAAAGAGCATGCTGATGTGGGGGACTTTATGTCTAATGTGTCCCACGAACTGCGGACTCCGGTCAATGTGATCAACGGTATGACCGCCCTTATACTAAAAAATGGGGACAGTGAGGAGCTCAAGTCCATCAGAGAAGCATGCATACGACTGACACATCAGATCGATGACATCCAGGATTATACGGAGGTCGGACGAAATGAGCTGATCATCACTGAGAGTGATTACATGTGTGATTCGCTCGTGAACGACGCTGTCACCTATTACAGATCCGTACAGAAAAAAGACAAGTTGATGATGGTCGTGGACTTAGCTCCCTCGACGCCTGCCGTATTACATGGCGATGTAGAAAAGCTACATAGGATTTTAAGACATCTTTTGGATAACGCCATAAAGTTTACTAAAAAGGGCGGTGTCTGCGTTAAGGTTTTCTCCGAACCACAGGAATACGGGGTAAACCTGATCATAGATGTGGCGGATACCGGCATCGGCATGACCCGTGGTCAGGTGGCCAAGCTTTCCACCGGCATGTATCAGGCCAACAGAAAAAGGACTCGAAGTACAGGCGGCATAGGTTTGGGATTTTCCATCATCTATGGCTTTGTCCGCAAGATGGGTGGATTTGTACGGATTGATAGTCAAAAGGGTCAGGGTACCACCGTGCACCTGTCCATACCACAGCAGGTGGTGGACAGCAGTCCTTGTATGTCCATAACTTCCGATAAGGTGGGTGACATCCTGTACTATATCAGAAGAGAGAAAATAGAGGCGCCACTACTTCGGGAGTATAACCGCAACTTGACGGCGACGCTGGCATCCGGACTGGGGCTTAAAATGTATGCCACCGGAGATATCAAGGAGTTTTTACGCCTTTTTAATGAATTGAATGTCTCCCATGTGTTCACCAGTGAAGCGGCATATAATGCCGAAAGGGAAGTTTTTGATAAGCTGGCAAAGGAAAACTGTCATGTGGCTGTTACAACGAATGATGATCACTCCAGGGTTTCTGAAAATGGGGTGTTGTTTGTGCCAATGCCGGTTTACGGCGCTGTTATTGTACGGATCATTAACGGCGAATATGAGGACAGCTCGAGGGGTTACATCAACAGCGGGAAGCTCTCATTTGACGGTGTCCGGGCTCTGATCGTCGATGATGAACCTATGAATCTTGTTGTTGCCGCAGGCATTTTCAAGGAATACGGACTGGACTTGGATACAGCAACAAGCGGTGCGGAAGCTATTCAGAAATACGCGGACGGCGACTTTGATGTTGTTTTCATGGATCATATGATGCCGGAAATGGACGGTGTAGAGGCGATGAAGAAGATCCGGGAAGCTGCGTCAAAGAGCGGGCGAACCCCCGTGATCCTTGCCCTTACCGCCAATGTTCTCAGCGGTGCGAGAGAGATGTTTGAACAGGAGGGCTTTGACGGATTTCTGGCCAAGCCTATTGACATAACGGAATTTGAGAGAGTGATGAAAAGTGTTTTGCCCGAAGAAATGATCCGGCGAGAAGGGAGGGCAGACGCATGAAAAAAAACAAACAGATTAAAAACAGGATCAAGGATTATTTTTTTGATTCATCGATCTATATCAAGGACCGAACCTTTGTGCTCTTTACGGTCTGCATGCTCAGTGCGCTTGTTGCCTACTCATTCACCCGCGTTTTCTTTGACCATAATATATCGATGCTATGCTTTTCGGCGGTTGCTTTTCTGATCTCCTTGGGCGTGGTCTATATTCTCGCAAAAAAAAGGACGTTCCACGCTGCAAAGATTATTATGGCATTGGTCCTTGTATTGGGTTTAAGGCCTGCAGCCCTTTTTGCAAGCGGTGGGATCCATAACGGTACACCGTTGATGTTCCTTATGGGTGCGTTTTACCTCGTCCTTGTTTTGGAAGGAAAGTTCAGGGTGTTGATGTGCCTTTTGGATATTGGAATCTATATTACTCTCGGAGTCGTTTCTTTCTATAACCCCGATATTTTACCCAAGGTTACCGTAGAACAGGATTATGTTTTAACTTATACACAGTATATCATAGCGTTTCTTATGCTTGCCGTATTGTTCACCTTCTGGACGAAGATCATGAAAAAGGAAACGGCGAGAGCCGAGGAAAAATCAAAGGAACTTGACGAACTGAACAAGTCTCAGAACCGCTTTTTCTCAAGCATGAGCCATGAGATCAGGACTCCGATCAATACAGTGCTTGGATTAAATGAGATCATCCTGAGACAGCCCGCTGCCTCTGAGGAGATCAAAAGGGATGCCAGAAACATCCAGGGCGCCGGCAAGATGCTTCTCGCACTCATCAATGACATACTTGATATCAGCAAAATCGAGGCCGGAAAAATGGATGTAGTGCCGGTGGATTACGATATCAGCGCGCTGTTGTCAGAGATAGTAAACATGATCTGGCTCAAGGCGCAGGACAAGGGTCTGGAGTTCAAGGTAGGCATAGATCCCAGCGTTCCGCAGAAGCTGTACGGGGACGAGGTCCGTATCAAACAGATACTGATCAATCTGTTGAACAATGCGGTAAAATATACCCAGGAGGGCTTTGTAAGTCTCTACATGGAATGTGAACCGGTGGATGGTGAAAAAGTTCTTTTAAAAATCAATGTAACGGATTCCGGAATGGGAATTAAAGCCGATGCGCTGCCTCATCTGTTTGATACCTTTCAGCGTCAGGACGAGGAGAAAAACCGTTATATTGAGGGAACCGGACTGGGGCTTTCCATCGTAAAACAGCTGGTAGAACTCATGGATGGCGAGATCAGAGTTGACAGTGTTTACACACAGGGCACAACCTTTTTGGTTGAACTCCGACAAGGTGTATCCTCAACCGAAACGGTCGGCGACATCAATGTATTCTCCTCCGGCAGCCTGTCCGGTGATGAAAAGTTTGAACACAGTTTTCATTCTCCCGAAGGCAGGATTTTGATCGTAGATGATAACGAGATGAATCTGATGGTTGAGTCAAAGCTCCTGGAGGGTACAGAGCTGACTGTCGATCTGTCCGAAAGCGGTGCCGATGCGCTGTCAAAGACACTGAAGGAGCAGTATGATGCGATATTTATGGATCACCTGATGCCCGGTATGGACGGCATCGAATGCTTTAGGCAGATCCGGGTACAGCAGGGCGGAATGAACCGTAATACGCCGGTCATTGTCCTTACCGCAAATGCAGGCGGAGAAAATATCGAGCTTTATAACAATACAGGTTTTGACGGGTATCTGGTAAAGCCCGTTTCCGGCAAACAGCTTGAGGATATGCTGATCAGCTTCATTCCTCAGGAAAAGCTTGACATGGCCAAGAAAAATGAAATCGGTCACTCCATGAGTACCGCCAGAGGATATGTTAAAAAGCGTCAGGTGGTCATCGCCACAGATACTATGAGTGACATACCTCAGCACATTATCCGCGATCTGCAGATCAGCATTATTCCGGTTAAAATTCGGACTGATGAGGGACTGTTCAGTGATACCTACGATATTGATTCAGACGAGCTGCTCCACTATATGGAGGATGGCACCAGAACCGTTCAATCGGTTCCGCCATCCAGGGAAAATCTGATAAAGTATTTTGCTGCCGAATTGCAGAGGGCGCACAATCTGATCTTCATATCTCATTCATCTGTAAGTGAGGAATATGCCAACGCTTTGGAGGCCGCAAAATCCTTCGGAAATGTTACGGTTATCAATACCCATAATACCTCCACCGCTGTCGGTCTGCTCGCCATGATCGCCGCCAGACTCGCGCAGCAAAATGCGAGGGTGGAGGATATCGTTTCTGAGGTAAACAGATCGGCAGAGCAAATGCATTGCAGTTTCGTTATTAAAAATACAGACTTTCTGGGAAGGCGGGGGCTTATCAGTCCCACGGTTAACAGTCTGCTAAACACACTTTGGCTGCGGCCGGTTCTGCGGATTAAGGAGGATAGATTCGGTGTTCACAAATTTTTATTCGGTAATGATAAAAAGTGTCATACAAAATTTATCAGGGATTCGCTGTCTGCAAAAAATCATCCGGATGAGGAATTTGTATTTGTTACCTATGCCGGTATTGATGAAAAAGATCTGGAGTTTATCGAGACACAGATCAAATCCGTTGTGAATTTCAAGCGCATTATTTTTCAAAAAGCATCCGCCGGATTGGTCTCAAACACCGGTCCGGGGACATTTGGACTTATTTTTTTTGAAAAAGCAGAGCGAAGGGTTAGGCTTTCCGATCTGATGCACGAAGACGCACAAACAGACGGATCGGATACAGAGGAGGAGCTTTTTGAAACGGAAGAAGAGCCGGAGGAAATATCCGTAGATGAAGTCGACGCGGATACAGAGGCAGATGCAGAAAAAGCAGAGCCGGAGTGGTACGAACAGATCCCGCAGCTTGATGCGGAGGCGGCGGTAAAAAACAGCGGTTCTAAAGAGGCGTTCCTTACTGTATTAAAGATTTATTATGATTCTTATCAGGCTAAGTCCGATGAGCTAAAGAATTATTATAATACAGGTGACTGGGAGAACTATACTGTGAAGATCCATGCTTTAAAAAGCAGCTCACGACTGGTCGGCGCCCTTGACCTGGGGGATGCTGC
>JAZASH010000076.1:0-6951 GCA_036343395.1 Eubacterium sp.
AAAAGCTTATCCAAAAGCTTCTTGATCTTTTTCGCTTCCGGTGTACTGGTGTCGATACTCTCACCGTAAACTGAGTTTGTAATATACACAGCCAGGATCAGGTCATCTTTTTCATTTCGATACCAGCACTGTGCCAGATTCACGCGACTGGTTTCCGTGGCTGACATATCCAGATGTGAACTGATCGCCGAGACAATACTTCCGGCCAGGTCCGACTCTTTTTCGGTCAGTGACTTTTCAAAAATCATGCTGACACAGGCTTCCTTCTTGTCGATACCCTCTTTTATCCTCTTCGGGATCGCATAGATGTCCGGAACGCTCTTCCCGATCTGTACCGGATACAGATACTTCTTCCCCTTTGCAGAAGGCAGGTGGGAATAACAGGTGGTATCGGTAACATCCGCAGCCGCCGCATCATCCATGTTGAAATACTGATAGTTGATATCCGAATCGTTGCATGCCGAATAAATATCGACAAAGTACCATTCGCCGTCATCCAGCTGCACCTCATCCCACGAATGACTCTCACTGTGCGGGATATGGCAATCACAACCCAGCATGTTCATGAGAAGTCGGAATGTCGTCGCATAGCCGACACAAACGGCATATTTTCCACTCAAAACACCATAAGGCGTATCCAAAGGATAGTTCTCTGCGTTGCGCAAAACGCGCGTCGAGCTTCCCTCATCGTGCTTTACATTCTTACAAATCCAGTCAAAAATCTTTTTCTCTTTTTCATAAATCGTTGTACAGCCCTTGGTCTCACTGTCGATCACCTTGACCGCCAGATCGTAGGTCTTTTTGTCCTCCTCGCTCAGCTTCGAAGGATCCCCTGCGATATACGCATCGGAGATGGCTTTGGTGCTGCGGATCGTATACTGCTCACCGATCACCGCACCGTCCTCGATAAACTCATCCTCTTTCTTGAGCTGTTCCGCGTAGCGCTCCTCGGTTTTGTCGATATAACCGTCCAGTGTTTTCCCCTGACGCTGCGTCATAAAGATATTAAAAATAACCGCTCCTGCCGCTACGAGTGCAGCTAATGCCGCAACAAAAATCAATACTTTACTTGGCTTCCCCATTTTTCTCTTCCTCTCTCTTATGTACAATCCTTCTGTCATCCTCAAAATGTATGAAAACGGGATGCCCTATAGGTGATATAAAGCATCCCGTCCTATTTTTACTCTACGATCTTACTTCTTCTCGATCTCAGCCTTAACCATATCGGTCATCTGCGGAAGGATCTTGTTCAGATCGCCTACGATACCATAGTCAGCTACGTCGAAGATCGGAGCATCCTCATCCTTGTTGATCGCGATGATGAGGTCACTCTCCTCCATACCGGCAACGTGCTGGATCGCTCCGGAAATACCGATTGCGAAGTACACGTTCGGACGAACCGTCTTACCGGTCTGACCTACCTGACGCTCCTGCGGAAGCCAGCCGTTCTCGACAACCGCACGTGAGCAGCTAACTGTTCCTCCGATCACCTCAGCGAAGTTCTCAAGAAGCTTGAAGTTCTCTGCACTTCCGACACCACGACCGCCGGATACGAGGATCTTTGCATCCATAATATCAACGGTAGAAGCGACCTTCTTAACCACATCCTGGATCTCTACATAACGGTTATCCGGTGTAAAGCCCGGGTTAAAGTCGATGACGTTAGCCTTAGCGCCCTTATTCGGCTCGATCTTCTGCATAACGCCCGGACGTACGGTAGCCATCTGCGGACGGTTGTACGGGCAGGCGATCGTAGCGATCGTGTTACCACCAAAGGCCGGACGTGTCATGAGAAGCTGCTTCTCGATGTCAGCGTCAGCGCCATTGTCATGGAAGGTACCGATCTCAAGCACGGTACAGTCTGCGGTAAGACCCGTAGCCACACGTGCTGATACGGTCGGTCCCAGATCACGACCGATCGGTGTTGCACCAACCAGCATGATCTCCGGTTTATACTCTTTGATTGCAGATGCCAGTGCATGTGCATACGGCTCGGTACGATACTCCTTCAGCTCCGGATCATCGATCACGATAACCTTATCTGCGCCATACTCAGCCAGCGAATCTGCCTTGTCTTTAATTCCGGATCCGATAAGTACTGCGGTTACCTCAGCACCGAGGTCTGCAGCCAGATCCTTTGCTTTGCCCAACAACTCGAAGGCGATACCTCCGATCACTCCGTCGACCTGCTCAGCAAAGACATAAACGCCCTTATACTCTTCAATATTCGGTGTATTAGCCATTATATGTCCCTCCTTAAATCACATGCTTTTCTTTCAATTTGTCAACGATGATCGTAGCGCCCTCAGTCGGATCAGCCGGTACGAACTTCTCGCCGGCACCCTTACGAACCTTATCGGAAGCTTTGGCGATCTTAGTCGGTGAACCGTTCAGACCAAGGTTGGAATCATCCACATCCTTGAGATCAGCACGACCCCATGTCGTGATCTCCTTCTCAAACGCATCCCAGATACCGCCCGGGCTCATGTAACGCGGCTCGTTCAGCTCGGAAAGTGCTGTGATCAGGCACGGCATTTTTGCCTTTAACACGTGATAACGATCCTGATACTGACGCTCAACGATGACCGAATCACCCTCAACCTTGATGTTCTGTGCATAAGAAATCACCGGAAGTCCAAGGTGCTCAGCGATCTGCGGTCCAACCTGAGCGGTATCACCATCGATAGCCTGACGGCCGGTGATGATGAGATCATAATCGATATTGCGAAGTGCGCCGGCGATCGTCGTGGAGGTTGCCCATGTATCGGCACCACCGAGAACACGATCGGTAACAAGGATTCCCTTGTCAGCGCCCATTGCCATAGCCTCGCGAAGTACATCCTCTGCCTTCGGAAGGCCCATTGTCAGAACCGTAACTTCTACGTCGTCTCTTTCATCCTTGATGCGAAGCGCAGCCTCGAGGCCCGCCTTGTCATCCGGATTCATGATAGTGAGCATCGCTGCTCTGTTAAGTGTACCGTCCGGGTTGAATACGACACCGCCCGCTGTATCCGGTACCTGTTTGATACATACTACGATTTTCACTGCGAACCCTCCTTTCTTATCTCAAAAGACTACCCGAGATGACCATACGCTGTACCTCAGAGGTTCCCTCATAGATCTCTGTGATCTTAGCATCGCGCATCATACGCTCTACGTCATACTCACGGATATAACCATAACCACCGAACAACTGAACCGCCTTTGTCGTTACCTCCATAGCGGTCTCTGCAGCGAAGAGCTTAGCCATAGCTGCCTCAACTGAGTAGCTAACCTTTGCTCCGTCTGCGAACTGCTGCTTCTTCATAGCAGCCTGATATACGAGAAGCTTTGCAGCCTCGGTCTTTGCAGCCATGTCAGCCAGCTGGAACTGTGTGTTCTGCTGCTGAGCGATGGTACGACCAAACTGCTTTCTCTCCTTGGTGTACTCGATCGTGCGATCGATCGCGCCCTCTGCCAGACCGAGTGCCTGAGCAGCGATACCGATACGACCACCATCCAGTGTATGCATCGCGATCGGGAAGCCCTTTCCACGAGCGCCGAGGAGGTTCTCCTCCGGGATTCTGGCATCTTCAAAAATAAGCTCATAGGTAGAGGATCCGCGGATACCCATCTTCTTCTCCTTGGTTCCGAATGAGAAGCCCGGTGTATCTTTGTCTACGATGAACGCTGAGAAGTTCTTCTTTTTGCGTCCTCTCTTGTCCTCTGTGATGTCGGTTACGGCGATGATGATATACACATCAGCAACCTTACCATTGGTGATGAAGCACTTGGAGCCGTTCAGTACCCACTCGTGAGTGGACTCATCGAGAACAGCCTTTGTCTGTGCTCCCTGAGCGTCTGTTCCTGCCATCGGCTCGGTCAGACCGAAAGCGCCGAGCTTCTCGCCGTTACACAGCGGCGGCAGATACTTTTTCTTCTGCTCCTCGGTTCCATAGGTCAGGATCGGGTCTACACACAGAGAGGTGTGAGCCGATACGATAACGCCTGTGGTACCGCAAACCTTGGACAACTCCTCCACACACATGATGTAGGTAAGAATGTCTGCACCCTGTCCGCCGTACTCTTTCGGTACCGGGATGCCAAGGAAGCCGTACTTACCCATTTTCTTTACGGTCTCCATCGGAAACGCTTCTGTTTCGTCGGTTTCCTGTGCCAGTGGCTTTACTTCATTTTCTGCGAAGTCCTGAAACAGCTGGCGCGCCATTTCGTGCTTCTTGTCAAGTGTAAAATCCATTTAGCTTTTCGCTCCTTTCAAAGAATTTTTATAAGAATCAATATTTAAAGAATCCCTCACCGCTCTTGCATCCGAGCTTGCCGTCAGCGACCATCTTCTCAAGAAGCGGAGCCGGCTTGTACTTCGGATCGTTGTTTGTGCCTGCGTAGATGACGTTCATGATAGCGAGGCAGATATCAAGACCGATGTAATCACCGAGGTGAAGCGGTCCCATCGGATGGTTACATCCGAGCTGCATAGCTACGTCGATATCCTCTGCAGATGCTACATCAGCGTCAAGTACGTTGATCGCCTCGTTGATCATCGGGATCAGGATACGGTTTACAGCGAAGCCCGGAGCCTCGTTGATACGTACCGGAGTCTTGCCGATGTCCTCGGAGATCTTGATGATCTTGTCGAATACTTCGTCTGTTGTAGACTTGCTCTTGATAACCTCAACCAGCTTCATGCGAGCTGCCGGGTTAAAGAAGTGCATACCGGAAAGCGGTCTGTCGAGTCCCTCACCGATCTCTGAGATGTTCAGAGAAGAAGTGTTGGATGTGAAGATACAATCCTTCGGAACGATGCTCTGCAGCTCTTTGAAGGTGTCCTTCTTAACCTGCATATCCTCGAAAGCAGCCTCTACGATGAGGTCACAGTCTGAGCAGATGTCCTTCAGACCGGTCTTGATACGGCCAAGGATAGCGTCAGCAGCTGCCTGCTCCATCTTTCCCTTTGCTACCATCTTGTCAAGACCCTTCTTGATCTTCTCCTTACCGCCTGCAGCAAACTCCTCCTTGATGTCGCAAAGACGAACCTCAAAGCCATCCACCTGAGCGAAAGCCTGTGCAATACCGGATCCCATGGTTCCTGCACCAATAACTCCTACTACCATAATTTATTTCCTCCTTAATTTTGATTCGATTAAAAATGTTCCGATCAGCAGTTCTTGAAATCAACAACCTTTACCTTCTCCTCTTTCGGAGCGAGGAAGTTGCCCATGCCTGCCTTCTGATCCTCGGTCTCGAAGCAGTCACCGAAAAGCTTCTCCTCGAGAGCGACAGCATCGTCGATGTTCATCTGGATACCCTCGTTGATCGCCTTCTTGCAGTTGCGTACAGCGATCGGAGCCTGAGCAGCGATACCGTTTGCCATCTTCTTTGCCTGCTCCATCAGCTCAGCCTGCGGATAAACAGCGTTTACCAGGCCGATGCGGAAAGCTTCATCCGCTTTGATGTTGCGTGCTGAGAAGATCAGCTGCTTTGCCATACCGGTCGGAACCAGACGAGCCAGTCTCTGTGTACCACCGAATCCCGGTGTGATACCAAGTCCAACCTCCGGCTGACCGAACATTGCGTTGTCCGAGCAGATACGGATGTCACAGGACATCGAGATCTCGCAGCCACCGCCGAGTGCAAATCCGTTAACGGCAGCGATCGTCGGGATCGGGAGCTTCTCGAGCTTCAGGAATACGTCGTTTCCTTTCTTTCCAAACGCCTCACCCTCAGCCTTTGTCAGTGTGCTCATCTCACCGATGTCCGCACCGGCTACGAATGACTTCTCACCGGCACCGGTCAGGATCACGCAACGGATCTGATTCAGATCGATGTTGTCGAGTGTCTGATCCAGCTCGTCGAGCACCTGAGAATTCAGAGCGTTCAGGGCCTTCTCACGGCTGATCGTGATCACAGCGATCTTGTCTTCCACCTCATACTTGATGAATTCCATGTGTTTCATACCTCCTGTTTTTTTGATAACAATTGTCTGCACGAGTCGTTCCATGCAGACAATCCGTTTTGTTTAATTGAAACCAGCCGGTCAAATCTGACCGGCCGGATCATTTTTATCAGTCGCGCTCAACGATGGTTGCGCATCCCATACCACCACCGATACACAGTGTAGCCAGACCCTTCTTAGCGTCCTTCTTCTGCATCTCGTGAAGCAGTGTTACAAGGATACGGCAGCCCGACGCTCCTACCGGGTGGCCGAGTGCGATCGCACCACCGTTCGGGTTCAGCTGCTTAGCAACGTCGATGCCGAGGTCCTTACCTACTGCAACAGACTGTGCAGCGAATGCCTCGTTTGCCTCGATGATATCAAAATCACCGATGCTCATGCCGGTCTTCTCCATAACCTTCTTGGTTGCGGCAACCGGTCCGATACCCATAACCTCCGGACGTACACCGGCGAGTGCTCCTGCTACGAAGGTAGCCATCGGCTTAACACCGAGCTCCTTAGCCTTCTCCTCGCTCAGTACGATGACAGCTGCTGCACCGTCGTTGATACCGGAAGCGTTTCCTGCTGTTACAAAACCGTCCTTGTTGATCGGACGCATGCCGGCGAGCTTCTCAAGAGTAACATCCGGACGCGGACCCTCGTCTGTATCAAAGATCACGGTCTCTTTTCTCTTCTTAACCTCTACCGGTACGATCTCATCCTTAAATGCGCCGCTCTCGATAGCAGCCTTGCACTTCTGCTGTGAGTTGAATGCGAACTCATCGAGCTCCTCACGGGTCAGTCCCCACTCATTGCAGATGTTGTCTGCTGTCTGGATCATGTGATAGTCGTTGAATGCATCCCAAAGAGCATCCTTTACCATCGTATCTACGATAGCACCCTGGCTTGCGCTCGGCCAGGTCATACGATATCCGTAACGTCCCTGCGGGATCGCATACGGTGCCATAGACATGTTCTCCATACCACCTGCTACGACGATGTCAGCATCGCCTGCTATG
>JAZASH010000077.1:0-6904 GCA_036343395.1 Eubacterium sp.
GCCGAGTCACTGTCGATCCTGGATATCGGTGAGTACATCCCGCCGGAGCTGTACTCGATCGTGGCCGAGGTACTCGTATTTGTCGACAGCATGGACCGTATCCAGAGCAAGATGGAGAAAAGATAAACTGTGTGTGGGCAAGCTGATGAAGAAGATCCCCGATGCGTGTGCCTGACATTGAATGGAAGACACGACGACGGGGTATGTGACTAAAAAAAACGGAGAATAGTAATGAGCCAAGGTATTAAAGAAATTGAGGAGATTTTTAAGTTAACACCGCTGGACGAAATCGAGGCTCGTGCGCGTGAATACGAGTCGGATGAGCGTGGCGGGGTCAAAAAGATCATCGAAAAGTATCGGAAAAAAATAGAGGCCAGACAGGCTGAGGGAGAGCGTCTGGACTCTTTGTTTTATTTTGAGAAAAAATATCGCGCCGAGTGTCCTGTGATCTGCGGGATCGACGAGGTGGGGCGTGGCCCCTTTGCCGGCCCGGTTGTAGCCGGTGCCGTGATCCTGCCGGCGGATGTTGTCGAAGAGTGGTCAGAAGGGACGATGCGTGCATCCTTTGCTGAATGGGACTTGAAAAACGGCAAGACTACCGCCGACTCGATCGAGTCACGGAATGAAGCAGAGGGAGCTAGTGCCTGGATGGACATCACGGGTCTTAACGACTCCAAAAAAGTAAGTGAAAAGCGTCGTGAGGCGTTGTACCACGAGATCACCTCAAAGGCAGTTGCTTATGGGATCGGCGTGATCCCACCCGCGAGGATCGACGAGATCAACATCCTCGAAGCGACCAAGGAAGCGATGAAGCTCGCTATCGAGGATCTCGGTATCGTACCGGATATGCTGATGATCGACGCGGTGAAGCTCCCGACGATCCCGATCCGCCAGGTCAGCATCGTTAAAGGCGACGCCAGAAGCCTGTCGATCGCAGCTGCCAGTATCGTGGCGAAGGAAACGCGTGACCGTATGATGGTGGAGTACGCCGAGCTCTATCCGGAGTACCACTTTGAGAAGAATGTCGGCTACGGCACCGCCGAGCACATCGCCGCTCTCAAGGAGCACGGCCCGTGCGCGATCCACCGCCGGTCGTTTATCGGCAACTATGTCTGATTAACACAAAACAAACAATCAATAAAGAAAACCTGAAAACACCTCATAATCAAAAGAAGAGGGTGACAGAATGGAAAGAAAATCAACCAGAACAGTAGGTGCCGAAAAAGAAGACCTTGCATGTAAACACCTGGAAGAAAATGGCTACACCATTCTCGACCGAAACTTCCATGGCGGCCGCTTTTCCGAGCTTGACATCGTCGCCCGCGACGCCGATGGCTACCTCTGTTTCGTTGAAGTCAAATACCGCCACGACGATACCCACGGAGGGTACGTAGGTTCGATCGATTCCCGTAAAATTCGCAACATCAGCAAATGCGCCTCATATTATTTAGCGAACAAACACCTAAGCCTCGATACACCCATCCGTTTTGACGTCGTGTTTATTCTTGGAAATTCGATACGACTTATAAAAAATGCTTTTGATTACACTCCATAAGAGTCGATGATATGAAAATATCTATCGGCTCTTTTTTAATAATTCCTACTTGAAAAGTATCACCAAAAGGCGTATAATATATTGTGGGTGTGTGCGTGAACACCCCCAAGACGTAGAAAGCGGGACGAACTTATGAGTAAACCGATCATAGCGGTTGTCGGCCGCCCAAACGTGGGCAAGTCGACCCTTTTCAATACCCTGGCCGGAGAAAAGATCTCCATCGTCGAGGACACCCCCGGCGTCACCCGCGACCGTATCTATGCGGACGTAACCTGGCTGAACCACGCGTTCACCCTGATCGACACCGGCGGTATCGAGCCGACCTCATCGGACCAGATGCTGACGCACATGCGTGCGCAGGCAGAGCTGGCGATGGAAACGGCAGACTGTATCCTTTTCCTGACCGACGTCAGACAGGGACTGGTCGATGCCGATTACCAGGTGGCAGACATGCTGAGACGTACCGCTAAGCCGGTCGTCCTGGCCGTCAATAAAGTCGACAATTTCGATAAATACATGCCGGACGTCTACGAGTTTTTCAACCTCGGTATCGGCGATCCCCATCCGATCTCCGCGAGTTCAAAGCTGGGACTCGGCGACATGCTCGATGCCGTACTCGAGGTGCTCGGCGACAAGGTCGATGAAGCGGAAGAAGACGAGCGACCGAAGATCGCTATCGTCGGCAAGCCAAACGTCGGCAAATCCTCATTGGTTAACAAACTCCTCGGAGAAGAGCGCGTGATCGTCTCGGACATCGCCGGTACGACGAGAGACGCGATCGACACCGAGCTAAAAGTAAACGGCACGGAGTACATCCTGATCGACACAGCGGGACTCCGGCGTAAAAGCAAAATCAAAGAAAACATCGAGCGATACTCGATCATCCGCACCGTAGCGGCGATCGAGCGCGCAGATGTCGTCGTGATGATGATCGACGCGGTGGAGGGCGTAACCGAGCAGGACGCCAAGATCGCCGGACTCGCGCATGACCGCGGACGAGGCCTGATCATCGCGGTCAACAAGTGGGATGCCATCGAGAAAAATGACAAGAGCGTCAAGGAGTACACCGAAGAGGTGCGCAAGGTCTTATCCTTTGTTCCATACGCTGAGATCATTTTTATCTCGGCCAAGACCGGACAGCGTACCGGAAAGGTGTTTGAGCTCATCGAAACGGTGATCGAGAACCACGCACTCCGCGTACAGACCGGTGTGCTAAACGAAATCATGACGGAGGCTGTCGCGATGCAGCAACCGCCGTCGGATAAGGGCAAACGACTCAAGCTGTTTTACATGACGCAGGTTGCAGTCAAGCCTCCGACATTTGTTATCTTTGTCAATAAAAAAGAGCTGATGCATTTCTCTTATCAAAGATATATCGAGAATCAGATCCGTCAGACATTCGGTTTCGCCGGGACGCCGATACGGATCCTGATCCGGGAGCGTAAGGGTGATAAAGAATGATCAAGGAAGGATGTTTCGGATATGTGGCATGAATGGTTGATGGCCGGGTTATTTTTGATCGCAGGATATTTCTTCGGGAGCTTTTCGACCGGCTATTTTTTAGGCAATAAAAAAGGACATAACATCCAGGCGGAGGGGAGCGGAAACATCGGTACGACAAACGCACTCCGCACGATGGGAAAGGCAGCCGGCGCGCTGACCTTCCTCGGTGATCTGGCAAAGGCATTTATCCCGACGCTTTTGGTTCGTTTTCTGTATTGTTCTTATGTGGGCTACGGTGAAGACCTGACCTATATTGTGACGCTGATCACGGGGTTGGGTGTATTTATCGGACATATTTTTCCGTTTTATCTGCACTTCAAGGGCGGTAAAGGAATCGCTGTTTCAGCCGCTGTTATCGTCGCCACTTCGGCGGATGCGGGGATCGGTGTCTGGATGATCTTTATCGGGCTGGCTCTGTTTATTATTATCGTTGCTCTGACGCGATATGTATCGCTCGGATCTCTTGTTGTTTTATGGTATTTCCCGATCTATATTATCCTGAAGTTCCGCGAGAGCCCTTACTTTTGGCTGGCGATGGCGCTGGGGCTTACCTTCCTCACTCTCAGTTATATTAAGCACGCCGGCAACATCAAACGCCTGCTGAACGGAACCGAGCGTAAGTTATTTGAAAAAAAGAAAGACAAAGAAAAAGAAGAGCAGGAAGAAAAAAGTTGATCCGACTTCACAGAAAATACATGTTTACCCGATATAATACATCAAAGTTAAGCAAGTAGGAGGACGCATAATTATGAGAAATGTAACCTTTTTGGGCGCCGGTAGCTGGGGAACCGCACTGGCCATCCTGTGTGCTAACAACGGTCATAAAGTGACGATCTGGTCAGCCGTGGAGGCAGAGCTCGAGATGCTCCGCGTCAACCACGAGCATAAGGACCGTCTGCCGGGTGTGATCCTGCCGGACTCGATCGAGATCGAGAGCGACCTGGAGAAGGCCTGCGATAACAGAGACATCCTGGTATTCTCCGTAGCGTCTCCGTATGTACGCGCGACGGCAGAGCGGATCAAACCATTTATCAAAAAAGGACAGATGATCGTCGATGTGGCAAAGGGAATCGAGGACGGTACTCTGATGACACTCTGTGAGGTGATCGAGGACGTGCTGCCGGAGGCAGATGTAGCCGTGCTCTCCGGACCGAGTCACGCCGAGGAGGTTTCCAAGGGCGTACCGACCACGGTGGTTGTCGGAGCGCATAGTGAGAAAACAGCGACCTTTGTTCAGGATGTATTTATGGCGCCGAACTTCCGCGTCTACACCAGCCCGGATATGATCGGGATCGAGCTCGGAGGCAGTCTGAAAAATGTCATCGCCTTAGCCGCCGGTATCCTCGACGGGATGAATATGGGGGACAATACCAAGGCCGCCCTGATGACGCGCGGTATTGCCGAGATCGCGAGACTCGGGATTGAGCTTGGCGGACAGATCGAGACCTTCAGCGGACTGTCCGGTATCGGGGATCTGATCGTTACCTGTACCTCGAAGCATTCGCGCAATCATAACTGCGGATACCTGCTCGGACAGGGAAAAACATTAGACGAAGCAAAGAGGGAAATTAACCAGGTTATCGAGGGTGTCAACACGGCTCAGGCAGCGATGAATCTGGCGAATAAATATCACGTTACGATGCCGATCGTAGAGCAGATCAATGCGATTCTTTTTGAGGATAAGTCGACCAAACAGGCGATGCATGATCTCCTCGAGCGCGATAAGGTTGTCGAGTATAAGAGTCTCAAGTGGGATCGTTGAAAAAACTTGCGGAAATCTGTGTAATGTGGTATAATATATCAGTTAGGTATTATGTTTAAGGAGGAACAGAAAGTGAAAAAGAGTTTTGGAGCAGTAATGACGATTGCTGCCGTATGCGTATTATCTGTAATGTGTATGGTGGGATGTTCGATGGAGGACTTCACAGAGAAGTTTGTCGGCGTAGCCAGCGGCTCAGCCGTAGCTGCATCAGGGACCGGCGCCAGCTCAGAGCTTGTGTCCGGACAGGCGGTAGAGATCGAGGAGTATGATGCCAGCCAGCTCGTAGAGCTCGGAGAGTATAAGGGTGTCCTCGTTGATTGTACAGCCAGCGACGATGAGATCCAGAGTGATATCGACGCACTGTTCGATGAGCACCCGCAGAAGATCAAAAAGGGTACCGCGGAGAACGGCATGCGTGTTAATATCGATTACAGCGGTAAGTTGAACGGTAAAAAGTTTGACGGAGGTACTGCCAAGGGTACGACCATCAAGCTCGGTGAGAGCGGTATGATCCCGGGCTTTGACGACGGCATCATCGGCATGAAGGTTGGCGAGAAAAAGGATGTCGAGTTGACCTTCCCGGAGCAGTATGAAAACAATCCGGATCTCGCCGGTAAAAAGGCCGTCTTCACGATGAAGTTAAACTACATCGAGGACCGTACACTGACCGATGAGTATGTCAAGAAAAATACTGAGTATAAGACAGTAGAGGAGTATAAAAACAGCCTCAAGCAGGCTCTGAAGGACAGCAAAAAGGCAGGCGCAGCGACAACCGCTATGGAGAAGGTAGCCGCTGACTCCAAGGTTAAGAGTGTGCCGGATACCCTGCTCCTCGCTGAAAAAGGAATGATGCGTTCCGAGATGGAGAACCAGATGGCTCAGTATGGTATGACGATCGCCGATGCGCTCGCTCAGACCGGACAGGACGAGGCTCAGTTTGAGGAGTACCTGGCAGAGCGTGCCCGCACGATGTGCGAGACCGAGCTGATCATGGAGGCGATCGCGCTGAAGGAGAACGTAGACCTTTCTCAGGCGGCGATCGACAAGTACCTCGAGGAGATGGGCAAGAACAGCCAGGACGGTACGACAGAGAGTATCAAGAGCGCATATGCGTCCTACTACGGAACAGCGATGCCGTTTGAGCACTACATCCGCAGTTCCTATATTTACCAGAAAGTAACTGAAATTGTCGGGAATGCAGCCAAGATTATTGAGTAATCAGGAGGATCCCCATGGCAGATGCACAGGAGACTAAATTCGATATTACGTCTTACCTGGAGCAGGGTTTCGATGCATTGCAGTGCGAGGAAATCCGCAAGGGTCATGAAGACGGTGTCGACGTGTCTGTTTTTGCCAAGAAAGAGTTTTCTTCTCTTCAGATGAAGGAGATTCGGACCGGGCAAAGCAACGGACTCGATGTTTCCGTGTACGCCAAAAAAGAGTTAAGCTCCCATCAGATGCGCGAGGTGCGTTCCGGTATGGAGCGCGGGATCAACATGACACCTTATGCCAACGTGCGTCTGCAGCCTCTGACAATCCGTGCGCTCGCCTATGGCAAGGAAAACAATATCGACGCCATGGTTGCCGTCGGTAAGGGGCATCAGGGTAAAAAAGTATATGAGTATGTACGAGGCCGTATTGCCGGTATCGATTTGATGGGGCCGCTGGACCACGGGTATGATGCGGATCAGCTGGCCGCTCTGATCGAGGCGCATGAAAAGGAAGTCAACCTGGCTCCCTATCTGCCGCTGAATCTTTATGGTGTGCAGCTGCGTGAGCTGATCACCGCTATCGAGAACGGCGTTGATGTATCGTCGTACGTCAAGGGCGGATTTAACTGGATGCAGATGAAGGTGATCCGCGAGGGCCTCGAAAAAGAACTGGATATGAAGCCGGTGATGAATCCGGCCTTTACTCCGGATCAGATGCATGAGATTGCGATCGGTATCGAGCTGGGCCTGAACGTCAGCCGTTTTGCCAAGCTGGGACTCGAGCCGGAGCAGATGGCAGAGATCCGTGAGCAGGTAAGCAAAGAGGGCGATTACGAAGAGAAGATCGATGAGATCCTGGCTGGCTCACTGGTA
>JAZASH010000078.1:0-6851 GCA_036343395.1 Eubacterium sp.
AAACACGCTGATCATCGCCATCTGCAGCTGCTGCATCAGCACATCGTTCGTGCTGTCTGTGTCGTATTCGCTCAGCCGGATGCGTTTCAAATTCCGTAAACCGTATATGAACATCGCGATGATCCTGGGCCTGTTCCCGGGATTCATGACAATGATCGCGCAGTACTTCATTTTGAAGGCCATGGGACTTACGGAAGGCTCTTCCATAAGGATTGGTCTGATCATCGTCTACAGCGCTTGCACCGGTCTGGGATTCCAGATATCGAAGGGCTTTTTTGACACGATACCCAAAGCGATCGATGAAGCGGCGGTCATCGACGGCGCAACACAGTGGCAGATCTTTACCAAGATCACAATGCCGCTGTCCAAGCCGATCGTCATCTATACCATCATGACCTCGTTTATCGCGCCGTGGGTGGACTTCATCTTCGCGAAGGTGCTGTGCAGGGCGAATGCCGACCAGTTCACGGTCGCTATCGGCCTGTGGAACATGCTGCAGAAGGAGTACATCTATCAGTGGTACACCTGCTTCGCAGCAGGCGCGGTACTGATCTCACTGCCGATCGCCATCCTGTTCCTCTACCTGCAGAGGTTCTATGTCGAAGGCATGTCAGGAGCAGTCAAGGGATGAGAAAATTACAGAGAGCAATATGCATGATCCTTTGCGCAATGCTGTGTATTACAGGATGCGGCAAAGATCCAAATACAGATCAGACAGCGGGCGGACAGCCCGCTGTTTCTGCTGTCCAGATGCTGGATTTCAACAAGGACCTGACGCGGGTGGACAGAGATGATAAATACCGCACGACGTATGAGATCTTTGTCTATTCGTTCTGCGATTCGAACGGAGACGGGATCGGCGACCTGAATGGCATCCGTTCCAAACTGGACTACATTCAGGACCTCGGATTTGACGCGATTTGGCTGACCCCTGTGCATCCATCGTCGACATATCACAAATATGATGTGGACGACTACTATGCGATCGATCCGGTGTACGGCACATTAGAGGACTATGAAGCCCTGCTCCAAGAGTGCCACGACCGGGGCATCCGCGTGTACATGGATCTTGTGCTGAACCACACTTCGGATGACAATGCCTGGTTCAAGGCAGCATCGGATTATCTGCACGAACTCCCTTCCGGATGGGAACCCGATACGTCCTATTGCAAGTATTACGACTATTATAATTTCACCAGGCAGCCGTCGGACGGGTATGCACATTTAGAAGGCACCGAGTGGTACTATGAGGCAAGATTCTGGTCGGAGATGCCTGATCTGAACCTTTCGAGCGAGGCCGTAAGAGGAGAGATCCGGGATATCATGGCTTTCTGGCTTGGCAAAGGCGTTGACGGATTCCGGCTGGATGCGGTGACATACTACTATACAGGAAATCCGGATGCCAACACAGAGTTCCTGAGATTCCTTACGGAGACGGGGCGGAGTATTAAGGCCGATTGCTATTTGGTCGGGGAAGCGTGGACAGACCGGAACGAGATCGCGCTGCTCTACGGGAGCGGGATCGATTCGCTGTTCGATTTTCCGTTCTCGAACAACAACGGATTCATCGTCAACATCGTGAACGGCACGTATGCAGCTTCCGATTACGTCAAAGGAATGCTGTTGGCGCAGGAAGCATATAGCAGCGCGAATCCGGACTATGTAGATGCGCCGTTCTATACGAATCACGATACGGCCAGAAGCGCGGGGTTTTATAGCGCGGATGAAGGCCCTGTCACGAAAATGGCCTACGCGATGAGCCTGTTCATGACCGGCAACTCGTTTGTCTATTATGGCGAGGAGATTGGCATGAAAGGCGCCGGCAAAGACGAGAACAAGCGCCTTCCGATGTACTGGAGCGACGATGCGGATGACCCGGATATATGCGCCGGACCGCCGGACAAGGATGAAATTCCGATGAAGTTCCCTTCAGCCGCGGAACAGATGAAGGACGACCTGTCGATATGGACGTGGTTCAGAGAGGTAATCCGCGTGCGGAATGCGTTTCCCGCGATCGCCAGGGGGCTGACGGAGAGCGTTGATTCCCTCAGTGACAGCAATGTGGCGGCGTTCATAAGGAGAAGCAGAGAGAGCGGCACCGCGAACAGCGCATCGGACGGCGATCTGCTGATCGTGATGAACCTGCGCGCGGATACGGCGGTGAAAGAGATTTCGGGGGAAGCCTCAGCAGCCGGCGGGGCTGATGGCAGCGCTGACAATAACCTTACGTTGGCAGCGGTGCTGAACACCGGCGAAGAGAACATCACTTACGATGACGGTGTGCTGACATTACCCGGTTACAGCATCGCAGTGTTTACGATGGACTGAGAAATACATCCGAAAAAATCGGAGTAACTGAGATTGGCCAAGGACGATATCTTGCCTCTGACAGCCTTTTTTCGCTATAATGATGAATAAGAAATTCGGCACAGGGAGGATTCATTGTGGACAAAAATACTATTTTATCATCCTGATCGGTTTTATACTGCTCCTGCAGATTCCGCTGTTCTTGATGGCACATTGAAATGAAAAACAGAGGAAAAAAAGCGCTCCGGGGGAAGGAGCGCTTTTTTTTAAGGGTATGAATTAAAAGGGGGTATCGTTGTGTGTTGTCTACTAAGAATTCCTTTATAGGACCGTGTCAGGGGGGCTACCTCTTTGGCACACCTATGGCTAACACCACATAAAGCCTTTACATCTGCGGCAGCTTCGCGCGGAAAACGGCGAGCTCTTCGTCCGTAGGGATGTAGTCGGTCATCTGGCCATCGTGATATTTCTCGTAAGCGACCATATCGAAGTATCCGGTACCGGTGAGGCCGAAGACAATGTTCTTCGCTTCGCCGGTCTCTTTGCATTTGAGGGCCTCGTCGATCGCGACGCGGATCGCGTGGGAACTCTCGGGTGCGGGAAGGATGCCCTCGACGCGCGCGAACATCTCCGCCGCTTCGAAGACGTCGGTCTGTTTCACGGAGACCGCTTCCATCAGGCCGTCGTCGTACAGCTGTGAGAGCACGGGGCTCATGCCGTGGTAGCGAAGGCCGCCAGCATGGTTCGGTGCGGGGATGAAGTCGCTGCCGAGTGTGTACATCTTGGCGAGCGGGCATACCATACCGGTGTCGCAGAAATCGTATGCGTAGACACCGCGTGTGAAGCTCGGGCAGGAGGCCGGCTCGACAGCGATGATGCGGTAGTCCGCCTCGCCGCGGAGCTTCTCGCCCATGAACGGAGCGATCAGGCCGCCGAGGTTGGAGCCGCCGCCTGCGCAGCCAATGATCATGTCGGCCTTGACGCCGTACTTGTCGAGCGCTGCTTTGGTCTCGAGACCGATGACGGACTGGTGCAGCAGGACCTGATTGAGGACGGATCCCAGAACATAGCGATAACCGGGGTTGGTGACCGCGACTTCCACGGCTTCGGAGATCGCACAGCCGAGGGAACCGGTCGTGCCGGGGTGATCAGCGAGGATCTTGCGGCCGACCTCGGTCGTCATGGATGGCGAAGGGGTGACGGACGCGCCGTATGTGCGCATCACTTCGCGGCGGAACGGCTTCTGCTCATAGCTGACCTTGACCATGAACACCTTGCAGTCGAGGTCAAAATAGGAACACGCCATAGAAAGCGCCGTACCCCACTGGCCTGCTCCGGTCTCGGTGGTCACGCCTTTGAGGCCCTGTTTTTTGACATAATAGGCCTGCGGAACGGCGGAATTGAGCTTGTGACTGCCGCTTGTGTTGTTGCCCTCGAACTTGTAGTAGATATGCGCGGGAGTCCCGAGTTTCTCCTCGAGGCAGTACGCGCGTACGAGCGGTGAAGGGCGTGACAGCGCTTGTCGTGCTGATGGGCGTCATTATCCTTGGAGCATAGGTATAGATATATGATCATTAGGGAAAACTATGAGGAAGAACATATTCAGAAGGGCTTGTTTTCAAATCACAAGCCCTTTTTCGCTAAGTATTCTTTCATCCTACAACTGATTTATTTCTTGCTCGAGCTCTCTTATTCCCGTCATTATCTGTTCAAACGACGGAACCGAACCATAAATCATATTTTTCATCCTACCATAGTCATCTTGCAATTCTGAGAAAGATTTCTCCGGAGGAATCAGCTTGATTGTCCCGGGAACGGCTTCTTCGTATTTTGCCCACGGACATCTGTAAAACTTCATTTTGAAAGCCACCACATCTTTCAATAAATCCAACTCTTGAAAAGCATTGGATTCTACCACACTCCTGGACATCTGGAACAAGTCATAATAGTGTCTTGAATATCTCTGGGGAAACTCTCCACGTACGCGGTTCGCTTCTCTGTGAAGAATGGTGATTTTTTCCCAAAACGTTCTTTCAGGAACTGCAGTGCGGATCACGGTGTCTGGATGAGAAAAAATCTGCGGATAGGCGAAATTCACAGTGGGCTCGCCGTCGTTTTCAAGAAATATCAATGCCGGTTCCCCTATTTCAGCAGAGACTTCCGTTTGCAGCATCGGAACAAAGGATTCATCCAGTAACGCGATCGTCTTCTTTTCTGATGATATGCTTTAGACAGGCTGGTTCCACCTTTGAAAACAATCCTGTCTCTCCATTCGCAGCGGTGGAAAAGATAATCCAACATATAACATACCCAAAAATCCTTTTCTACAATTGCCGGAGGCATACCGATTTTCTGGGCAGTATTTAAAAACAACTCTTCCCGTTCCCCTTTTGAAAGGGATGCAATCCTAATCATACTTCGTGCTCCTTACAAATTTCTTTTATATAATCAAAAATCCACGCAGTGGTTCCTTGAGCCTCATTCAGCAATACTTTCTTTTCTTCGGGAGACAGCCGTTCACGTAATGATTTGATTACAGTCTCGCTGACATGTTCTCTTCCCAGCGCCCTGAGGCCTTGTATTACTAATCCGGTAATGTAAGAGTAACCAGTTGCTTCTTTATTCGATGTCCTGCGGAATAAAATATGAACATTATCATAGCTGTATTCTTTATATGGGCCATCACTTACGTACTGCCATACTGCTGGCACTTGTGTAGATAAACGCAGGATATTCAAAGCTGTGTCTCCCATGGGTATGATAGACCATCGGTTTTTTCTTGCAATGGCATATGCTACCTTAGAAGGATCAGGCGCAACAGGTTCATTCAATAATTTGCTGAAACGAGGTTTATCATAAATTCCGCGTAATATCCGCCGAATACTTCCGGAAGCTTCCAGACGCGAAAGAGACATATTGATTGCAGAAGAAGGTGCTATATCTGCAAAATCGGATGTCACAAAAACACTGCCGGGCGGCATTTCCATGATTCTTTTGTTTATAAATGTCTGATACTTTTCACGCTTCATTTTTTTACGCCTTTCGTTAGAAAAAGTATACATATTTTCTAACGAAAAAGCAACGGCGAAGTATATATTAAGATGGGAGCTCAATGCCTGTTCCTTCCTCTGGTATCCTGTCATCAAGTTTCATGCTAAAGGGAATACCTTTTTCTTTATTAAGCCTGATCATACAGATTCTGAGATATGCAGGCAGCGAAAGCCCCATCGTTTCAAGGATCTGTGAAGATCGCTGTTTCTCGTCCTTTTCAATCCTAAACTGTATTAATGTGCTTGCCATGTTTACCTCCCTTAGTATTTTGACGCGACTTTCAAGGACATATTATCTTCAATCCGCAGCATAAGCTTCTTGCGCACAGCCATACATATCATAGTTTGCCTCCGCAGTATAATAATGGCCGATGGTGACCGGCGCATTATACAGGGTGGTCAGCAGGTAATGCTTGATATTGTTGATCTTCGTAGTAGTCCTGCTCATGCACCCCAGGACGTATTCGATATGCGAATAGTCCAAGCTGAGCAGCCTGCTCCTTACAACCGCTGCGGGCATAAATTCACCGCCAATGACGATCTTGCGCCGTGACGAGCATACTGTATCTGTCATCAGTGCGACGATTCCGTCGACATCTTCTGCCGAATGTGCCATGCACAAAGCACTGTAATCGATATTCTCCTTGATCAGATCCTGATAAGCATAGTAATTCACCGCTCCATCCGCATCAGATTCCTTGCTTCCATCCCGGATCGATCGATCAGATGAGATATTGCTATTTTCAGTCTCGTTAGAATCAGTATTATTCTTATCAGTATTATTACAGTCTGAAATCTGGACTTCCTGAGGGATGATTTCTGAACTTCCTGAAGTCGATGTTTTAGAATTCTTGAAGTCTAAAACCTGTACTTCCTGAAGTCTATTATTTGGATTTCCAGAAGTATGATTTTTAGACTTCTGCGTATTTACGGGGGTTTCCGGTGCTTCTGCCATTTCTTCCCGCAGCATAAAGTTCTTCACATAGATAACATTCGCTTTTCCGAGGCCCAGCCTTTTCTTCTCGATCAGCCCGATTCCCTTCTGTGAATCCAGTTCTGCAAAAAGCTTGATGGCGGTCTGCTTGCAGCATCCCATGTGTTCACAGACATCTTCGACCTTGAAAAGGATATACACTCGCCCCTGTTCGTCGAACCATTTATTCTTAACAGACAACGACATCCGATCCAGCAGAAGACCGTAAAGGACCTTCGCCTCGCAGGAAAGTTTTTTGAAGTACGGATCGGAAAACAACACTTTCGGAATCCGGTAAAAAGTGTAGGCATCCGCCTGCATTCCATAAAAATAATCAAAAACTAAGGTTCGATTCACAGTAACACCCCCTCGTCAATCTGATTCGGTTATTATGCATTTTGATGTTTCGTATCTTCGACAGGAATTGGCTGGCAATAATAAACCCCGACCCGAGTGTTTCTCAGGTCAGGGTTTTATAGACAAAAAATAGTCCGGAATGGCAGCATCCGCACATTCTTTTG
>JAZASH010000079.1:0-6794 GCA_036343395.1 Eubacterium sp.
AACAAAAAAAGCGGATGGGGCATGAAATGCCTTATCCGCTTTTTTTCCTCCAACGTCCACGAGAGGGCGCGGTGCGTCCTGTGGACGCACGTTTCGCGCCGACCGGAGCGAAGCGGAGACCGAACCTTTCGAAGCCCGACGGGCTTCGAATAAAAAAAGCGGATGGGGCATGAAATGCCTTATCCGCTTTTTTTCCTCCAACGTCCACGAGAGGATTCGAACCTCCGACCTACCGCTTAGGAGTTCGCCCGAATTTTGCCTCGCACGTTATCACAGGTTATCAAATATTGCATGTTTTCAAGCTTTTTGGATGGTCCGGATAGCCTGCAGTTATCACTGTTATCATCTAATCCCTACCAGTCTCATGCCCTCGTTGTTGCAGCCCTGTTGCAAAGCCCGAAAATTCAGCAGAACGTCAAGTGTCTCAATAAGTACCATCTGAGTATCTGTCCGTTATCGGAAATGACCGCCAATCTTATCTCCAGACAGAAGGTGTGGAACATCCCGTGCTAACGGGTATCCCACACCTGTCCGCCGTTATAAAGCTCTCAGATCACGATAAGCCCGCCGCCAGCTGCTTCAGCAGCTGTGCCGTCTCCGGCTTCTGGAGCAGCCGCATCAGCACCTCCATGTCTGTCTCTTCCTTCTTCTCCTCTTTTCCCGCCGGGGCAGCATCCTGCTCCTCCGGCTTCGAATAGAAGGCCTCCTCGAACCGCTGCGCGTTCCTCTGCCTGTCATCATCGATGATGTGCGAGTACACATCGGCCACCATCTTGACCTGCGCATGACCCGAATCCCCCTGGACCGACTTCATGTCCCCGCCGTTGATCTTGAGCTTGTACGTGATGCTCGTGTGCCGGATCGAGTGGAACACCACCTTCGGGAAACCGTTGTCCCGGATGAGTTTGCTGAACATGCGGTTGATGACCTGCCCCTCGATCGGGTGCCCGTTCGATGAGCAGAACACGAGACCGTAATCATCGAACTCCTCCCCGAAGAGCTCCTTGTATCCCTCTATCTCCTGCCTCCTCCTGACGAGCATCTCTGCCACCGTCCGCGGCAGGAATACCTTCCGGGTACTCGTCTTCGTCTTCGGCTCCTTGAGGACCAGCCGGGTGCTCGTGCTCGGCAGGACGGCGGGAAACGTGAACAGGACCCCCTTTCCGTCGAGCTTTTCATATGCCTCACGGTTGACCCGCTGCAGTTCCTTGTTCACGAAGATGTTCGCGTTCCCGCAGCTGATCGCTCCCGGCTCTATGTTCACGCAGTCCCATGTTAGCCCCAGCATCTCCCCCATCCGGAGGGAGCAGGAGAACGCCAGGTTCAGCGCGAGGGCGAGGATGTCATCCTCGCAGGCCTCGATCGCCCTGAACAGGATGTCCGCCGTCCAGATCTCCCTCGGGATATGCTCCTCCTTCGGAAGTGACGCGTGTTCCACCGGGTTCTTCGTCATGAGCTCCCAACGTACGCCCTGGTTGAACGCGTTCCGCAGGAGCTTGTGGATCTCGCGCACCGTGTGTGGGGTCAGGTATTCATTCCTCGGATGGACGTTGTTAGCCGTCACGGACTTCACCTTGAGCAGGTCCCTGTAATACTTGTCCATCATGTGCGGGTTCAGGTCCGCAAGCTTCCTGTCCCCGATGATCGGGTTGATGTAATTGCTGGTGAGCGCCCTTCTCGATTCATATGTGGACATCGCCCAGGTATTCACGCCGTAAATGGACATATAGTCCTCGAGCAGCTCGCGGACCGTCTTCGCGGACGGGCCTTTGAGCGTCCCGTTGGCCTTTGCGAATTCGATCTCCGCCTTCCGGTGCTTCGCTTCGGCGTTCGATTCGAACGTCTCCCATTTCTTATGTTCCTTTCCATTTTCGTCGGTGTACGAATAGACCACCGAGTACTTCTTCTTCCTCTTAACTATCGATGCCATCTTCTTTTCCTCCGTCCATGTCGTTCACCGCCGGCTGCCTGACGATCCTGTAATGGGTCTGCCCTTCGAGCCATTCGTTGAAACTGTCCACCATGACCCTCTGCTTGCCGCGGACGATGCGGACCTCGAACAGCCCTTTGTTCACCAGCCAGTATGCTGTCGTTTTCTTAAGGCCGATCAGCCTTCCCATTTCCATCACGGACATGCTCTTTTTCCTCATACCATTCACCTCCAATACAAGACTGCAGTCCCTGTCCCGGCCGGGGTCTGGCTGCTATCGTCATTGTACGTCGGCTTCCTGCTTTCCGGTAGTTTGTCGTCCGGCTGCCGGCATCCTTGACAGGCCTCAGGGCTGGCCGTCCAGCCACGCGTCAAAGCTCTTCTTCGAAATTCGGATATGACCTCCGATCCTCACCGACCTGAAGCAGTCCCTCTTGATCAGGCGGTACGCTGTCGCCCTGCCGATGTCGAGGATAGTCTGTATCTCCTCTACTGTATAGGAACGTTTCCCATCGGAAAGGCTCCCATTTACTGCCGTCTCCGGCCTGTCATTGATCCCTGTCATCTGTTCACATGTCACTGTCTGTTCCTCCTTTTCTGTCCGTGGACCCATATCCCAGGTCCCTGTATCATGTTCTTCCAATTCCTTCCCACCGCAGTTCCGGCAGTCCATCAGGTCCATGTATGACCCTGTCCATACTGCCGGGGATATTCACGGTGCTTCCACCGCCTCCGTGATATAAATCCCAAGCGTCCCGGTTAGCGCCGCTTCCACCTCCGCCATCTGCTCCTTCGTGAGCTTCCCGGCATAGCTCCGCACGCGCCTCTTGTCGATCGTCTTCAGCTGCTCGAGCATGATGAGCGACGGTCCATCGAGCCCCCGTACCTGCTCCAGCACGATGTGCGTCGGCAGGTCCGTCCTCTTGTCCACCTGGGACGACATCGGCGCTACGATGAGCGTGGGGCTGAAAAAGTTCCCCGCGTCGTTCTGCAGCACCAGTACCGGACGGGTCCCTCCCTGCTCCGATCCGAAGAACGGGTTCAGGTCCGCCCAGTAGACATCGCCCCGCTTATAGATCCAGTCGGGGCGCAGGCCTTCGCTCTCCTTTGTCTTCATCATCATTAGCATTCCAGCTCCTCCCATTTTTCATCTGTTGCTGTCTCTTTCTTTCATCTGGATAAGTAAAAATCATCTGCATGGTAAGCTATGTTCATCCGGACTGTCGGTGCCGTTCGGCGTCGGCAGCCCGGATCTTTGAATATATATCTATCAAATCTTTATTCAATCTATGATCTTTCCATATTTGTCCACGACGCCCCTGGAAACGGGCACGCCTTGCGTGCCTCCGGGAAATTACCAGACGGCAGGTGGATTCCTGCTCCATGGGCCGTTACCCCTCCGCGGTTCTCGCCGAGCCGCCCTTCGGCGGAAGTATCATCATCCCTTCTCCGCATCATCGCCACATGCGGGGTTCCGCCCCGCGTCTCCGTTTCGCCCGTATCGCTCTGGTGCAAATGCACCGTCGTCGCGTGCCCAGGAAGCTCCGCGCTGATCCATTTGGAAAAAGAAGGAAGGTATCTGGTAAATGTGTATTCAGTTTTCAAGGTCCCGTTCGGGACGTTCGTTCATGATCATTAATTGACAGATGCCCTCTGCACCTGCAGGAGGATCATCCCAGAACAGGCTCCGAACAATATGTCCCTCTACTTAGGCATTGTGGAATTTTTTGCGATTTTATAACTCACAATTTTAAAAAAATCCAAAAAAATCATTTCATTAGTCCTGCAAGCTTTTTATATATCCGCCTGAGGCGCTGCCGTATATTCGGCTGGGTGGTATTATAGGCCTCTGCAATTTCCTGTTGTGTCATGGAATCCCAGAAGCGCATTTTGAGAAGTTCCCTGTCCCCCTGGGAAAGCTTTGAAATCGCCTGCTGCAGTTCTTCGACTTCCATCTCTTCCACTGCACGTTCCCATGTTCCCGGTGTGCCGGATCCTGTTACATCCTCAATCGTAAGTCCCTTTTCTTTCATATCGCCGGACGGATCGCTCAATGATACAAGAATAAATCCATGGCGATGGTTCCGCTTCCTGTAATACTGCTTCCTATCAAAATCGGCTCTCCATGCCAGATATTCAGGCTTGGAGACCTCCATATGAATCACATCACAATCCGGGTCCCCGTCATTTGCGAGCTGAATAAAATACCGCCCTTTTGCTTCTTCTGTGCGAAGAAACCTGTAAAAATCATCCCCCTCCATCTCGATCCATTCTTTTGTCCTGCCTGTTTTCTTGGTATCTTTCCTGATAAAAAACCTCCTGCGTCCCATTCATTCCTTTCTGCCCTCTTCCGGGAGACAGGGATGCTGGGGACTAAGCGCTGCCTTCAATAAAGTGCGGGGACGTGCCCAGCATAAAAATGCGCAGCAGGGAAGGAATCCCGAACCACATTTCCCTGAGGAATATCAGGGAAGATATGGTCAGCATCCTTGCTCTGTTGCGCACCAGGGCCGGTGTTGAATTTTCAGTCCGGGCAGTGCCCGGCTCTTTGTTACAGGAATAATTGTAGACGAAATAGAAATGCGTGACGTCCGGTGTTCGTCCGATGGAGTCCGGTAAATGTCCGATGATTGTCCGGAATTGTTTATTGAAGTGGGATGTTGTCAGATTATTTATGTTTTTCATTGCTTTTAAAAGATGCGATAAGCCGTCCTTTAGTTACAAAAGGGCGGCTTAAGTATTTGCCATTTTTTCACTAACTTTTTTATTTCACTTATCCCTGAATGTTTATAGGGCATCTACATCGGGATAACCGCACCACCTAAGTGCTAATGTCTGTTGAAGCAATGCAACAAAGATGCTATAATGCCGCAATTTCGTACTTCATTAAAAGGAGAAAAATCATGGGTTTTCCTGAGAAAATCAAGAACATAGTCTACGAGTCAAATAGACTTTGCACGAGAGTTAGGTGTATCCTATTCGACGGTAAATTGTTAGAAAACAGGAAAAATACTTCCAACAAATAAAGCCATAAAAAGTATTGAAACTTTTTGCTTAAGGCGTAATCTGGAAATTGAATCTTGCATTGACTTATGGAAGGGAAAAAAATAATGCCACCTACTCATATCGGTTGCTTTTCCAGTCCGGGTAAAATATGTACCGGTATGCACGCTGCCGAATTTGACACAAAGTCGCTATAGAGTATATTCAAAGTTGTACAGAAACTATTTTTGTCAATCATCCAGAAGATCATGTAATTTATTCTGACATTAGGGATGTCACTGCTGAACAGATGCGGAGACAGAACCTAAGGAGAGATTAGAAAACAACTTATAGATGGAGAACGTAATAATGGGCGATGATCTTTATAAACTTATCCCAGAAGAAGGCAAACACTTAGCAGAATCTCGTAATACGAAAGGGGCCTATCGTGGGGTTTATTTAGATGATGAAACGAATAAGCCGAGTGGGGCCGGCGAGTTTGTCAAAGTAAATCCAGAGGAACTGAATAATGAAGCTGCAGTTCAGGCTAATAGTAATGAAGAAACGGTTCAGAAAAACAACACTATAGATGCCGAACAGGGTAATAATGATACGAATGCTGTTCAGGATACGAAAGCTTCATCTGATGTCAATGGTTATGTGGCAATAGCTACGGCAATGTTTGGTTTAGGAATATTAGTTGCAAATGCATATCCACATGCAAAGAAATGGGTCAAGGAAACAGCGGTCCCTTCAGCGAAGAGTTTATGGAATAAGGTTAGAGGAAAAGGGACCTCAATATCTTTAAAGACATCGGAGAAAGAGTTTGTTGAAGAATCTGCTGACGGTACGGCGTTAAGTGTAGATGTGGCATTTAATGAGTATCGTGAGAATATGACCAGCGAAGACGCTCAGCGAGAGCTGATCGAAGCGTTTATTCTCTATCTGGAAAGTATGAGAAAGGTCCAGAGGGTTACAAATGCAAATGTAATAGATTCTGATGGTAGAATTACAGGTGGAAAAGAACTGTTAGAAGCTATGGCAAACAAGGGAATGATTGAAAGTATAAATGAAATCCTGCAACATAATCCTGCATTGCTGAATTCAGAACAAGAGAAGTTTCTCTTTGATATTCTCGGGTACGAAATATATAGTCAAAACGAATACATACCGATAACAGTTGCTTCTCTTACGACTGGTTTGTTTAATGTAGGATAAAATCCATTGCTTAATTGATATGAAAACAAAGGGCGATCAACCGAAAAGGTTGGTCGCTTTTATTAGCTCATTATCAGATGCGGAAGCCGTTGATGGGTTCGCTCCATCGCTCTTCTGAGAATGGCAGCGAAATGCACAACCGGAACAGAGGAATTGCATGATTCAAAAAAGGAAAGGGACAATCAACAGAAAGAGCATCAGGGCAAACATCACCAGAAGCGCTGCCGTATACCCGATCGCAAGCAGCACCTGCACCGGATAGGGGCGGGTCTCTTCCACACCATAGACCCGGTTGAGTCCCTGCCGCAGCGCCATGGTCCCCTTCGACGCGGACCATACAAGAGTCACGACAGACAGCGAAAGCGTTCCCATGGAATACCTGTACGCTTGCGATACTACTATGGCTGCAAATCCCTGCATTGCCTCGGGCATCAGTCTGTCCAAAAATTTGATCAGGTCAACCTGGGACAGACCAAATATAGGGAGCAGCTGAAAAATGATGATCAGCAGCGGGATCATGGACATGAAAAAGAAGAACGCAATACTCGACGCGTAGGTTCCTACATCCCGCGCGGTCCAGTCCTCTGCGGTCTTCCTCGCCAGATGCTTCGCCTTTTTTCTGATCCCGCCTGTCCCTGTTTGATTTTTTGACTCTTCAGGAGCG
>JAZASH010000080.1:0-6407 GCA_036343395.1 Eubacterium sp.
CTGTGATCGTTAAAGGCTTTCCCGAAGACTCATTATATATTCCACACTCGTATTTAGATGTTAAACGATAGACTCGCCCAGCTCGATTCCGTCCTTGTAGATCTGCACGAATTCATTTTTCATGGAAACCGGCGTGAAGCCCTGCTCCAGGTATCCCTTTGATTTTTCCTCCCAGCTCTGGTTAACCCAGTTGCGCTCCGGGTCGTCGGCGACGATCATGTACGCCTCCGCCGGGTGCGGGTTGTCGTCCAGCGCATAGGCGAGCATGGAGGAGTCGGTCCCGCTGTTTCCGAATGCCAGCACCGGACGCTGTCCGATTTCACGCTGGATCCAAATGGATTTGTTTCCGTTGAGGTTTTTCTGGATAAATCCGCCGGTAAATACGAGCTGATCGCCTGGGACGTATTTCGAGTCGATGTTTAATGCCTTGTCCTCGTATCCCTTGATTTTGACCTCGAACTCCGTTCCGATGATGTGGCTCGGCGATACGTAGTCTGCGATCGGCGAGTTTGCGATGATCGCGCGTGTCGTCGTTCTCTCGGTGCCGCTGACCACGTAGATCGTGAAGTCGTTTTCATAGAGGTACTTTACAAGCTCGACCATCGGCAGGTAGAAACCGTCGAAGTAGCGCATATTTTTATAGCTGATCGGGTACCGGTTTCCGAACTCCTCAGCGTAGGCGTAGAGCTCGTCGACCGTCATGCCTTGGTATGCCTTCGCAAATGCCATGGCGAGGGACGCATCGGCCGAGAATCCCGGTGCGAGTCCTCTGGCGACCTCTTTGACCTCCTCGCTGACGGTGTCCGGGTGGTCCTTGAGGCAAAAATCGATAAACATCATGGTGTCGAAGTAGGTAAAGTAGGTCTCGCAGGTGAGTGTTCCGTCCATGTCAAAGACGGCGATGCGGTCTTTGACCGGGATGAAGTTGTCTTTGTCTGCGGGGTTGGTGACCTTTTTTACGTAGTTTCTGAGGCTCTCGGCTGTTGACGAGGTGGCCGACCAGTATTGGCTGAGCGGCGTTTTTTTGGTGTCGGCAGCCGTTACCTTTACGGAGCATTTCAGTGTTTTTTTGGCGACCTTGGCGCGGATCACGGCGGATCCTGTTTTTTTCGCTGTGACTTTGCCTTTTTGCGTTACGGTCGCGATTTTTTTATTGGACGTGCTCCATGTTGCTTTTTTCGTGGTGCCTTTGACCTTGAGCGTGATGCTCGCGCCGGTTTTTAAGGTGACGCTGGTTTTGGAAAGGCGGATATTGGATTTTGCGGCGGCCGCGGTGCCGGCTGTCGCAGTGGCCTGAGCGGCGCTGCTGCTGATCCGGGCGTCCGCCGGGGCGCCTGCTACGGTGAGCGACATCGCCAGGGCAAGGGCTATCGCTGTTATCTTTTTAATATGTTTCATGGTCAGTTCCTCCTATCAGGTTTTAATTCAATTTTGTTCAGTTTTTGTGGGGCGGATCACCCGGGAACGACGTTGTAAGCACCCCAGTCAGCGCCCGTTGCGGAGCCGTTGTAGTAGATCGTATCGATACTGTCGAAGGCACCATAGCCGATCGAGGTGACACTGCTCGGGACGCGCAAGCCGTCCAACCCAAAACAGCACGCAAATGCGTACCTGCCGAGGCTCGTCACGCTGTCAGGGATGGTAACCCCGGTCAGCGCCCCGCATTCGCGGAACGCGGAATCGCCGATGCTGGTGACCCCGGCCGGAATCTTGAAGCTTTCCAATGCCCCGCATTGGTAAAACGTATTCTCTTTAATGGTCTTCACATTTTTAGGGAACTCAGCGGTTTTCAGACTCTGGCATAAATGGAAAAGGCCTTTTCCGAGCTTCTTCACGCTGTTCGGGATCTTGATGCTTTCCAGATAACGACAATTGCTGAAGGCCTCGTCGCCGATTTCCTTTACCGAGTCAGGGATCGTGATCGCGGTGAAGTTGGCGTTCACAAAGGCGCGCGGTCCGATGGTCGTGACGCTTTTCGGGATCACGACATTTTTATAATAGCCGATCCAACTGATTTTCTGGATGGTCGGCGGGATGCGCAGCTCGTAGTCAGGCATCTTCATGAGAAATTCGCTGTCGTTCATGTTGCGCGTGCACGTGATCAGGCCGTTTTCCTTGAACTCTTTGACGTAGCCCTTGGCGATCGCCTGGTACCAGGAGTACAACAGCTTTCCGCTCGACGCGTTAAAGATGCCATATTTGTTGGACTTTTTCGACGTGCTCGTGACGCTGACGGTGGTTTTAAGGCGGAGCGAGACCTCTTTTTTTCCTTTTATAACATCGGCGACGATTTCCATCTTGTACGTCCCGGTGACGAGGGCCTTTAGTTTGATGGCCTTGTTGGTCGAGGACTTCACTTTGAAGCAGTTATCGGAGCCCAGACTCCCCACGTAAACCCGCGCGAGCTTGTAGCCCTTGTTGGTGATTTTGATGGTTTTCGTCGCGCCAAGCTTCATTGAGACCTTTTTCGGGATGGAGATCTTAGCGGCGTTTGCTGACGCCGTGGTCTGGCCCGCTGCCGTGGTCTGGGCCGCCGCCTCTGCCTTTGGCGCTGCGACGAGCGCCAACGCCAGGATCGTCAATGACAGCACTGCGACGCTGAGTCGCTTGATGGTATTTTTCATGATGATACTCCTTTCTTATCGCATATGATTATTGTCAAGCAGCGGTGTAGCCTCCGGCTTCCTTTGGCGGCTATAGTACCTGAAACAACTGCTTCACGGCTTGCTCATTCGGTACGACGATCGGGCGGAACAGCTTATTCAGCAACACATCGGCGATCTGCATCGCCGTGCCCGCCTTCGATCCGATGATCACCGTCGCGTTAAACGCGAACAGTAGCCCGACCTTCTTATAATACTCCTCGAGCCCCGACGGATCCGACATCCCCAGATACTTCATAAAGAAAAGATTCCCGACCTTCTGGATCATCTCCTTCGGCATGCCGACACTCTCCTCGATATTCCCATGCTCGGAGGTCGGCGCCACGATCATATCACGGTAAATCGACACCAGATCACAGATCGGCGGTCCCATCGTCACCTCCGGCATATCGATCAACACGAGCTCGCCGTCCTGGATCATGATATTCCCCGGATGCAGATCATTATGCGTCACCGTATCCGAATCCGGAATACAATTCGTGATATCATGTAGCAGCGCGATCTCCTCCGGCGTGCACCACTGACCGAGATTATCGATCCGCTCATGATACACATCCTGGATCCGCGCAAAGCTGTCCGTCGGCACCTTCGTGCTGTGCAGCGTCTTCGCCAGCTCCACATACTGATCCACATAGGACTCGAGTTTCTCCGGGTTATTCCGGATCGCATGCCCGAGCGTATCCGACCGCAGCAACTCAAAAACAACCCCAAAGCAATCCCCGACCTTCACGACATCATACGCGATGACCGACGGGATGCCATTGATAAACGCCGTCCTCGCAAACTCTCTCTCCCGAGAAATCTCCTCATAGCTCATCCACGGCTTGTACACCTTGACGATCGTGTCGTCGTCCACACGGTAAACCGCGCCGTTACCGCCCTCGCCGAGCTTCTCACACCCCTCGACATCGAGCTCGCGCAGCTTTTTATGCACATCCAGCAGATCGGTAAAGCCCGTCGTCTCGAAAATCTCATATACCTCCGACGACGCATTGACTACCTGCACCGTCTTCCCGGTCGCCTTGCGCAGCTTCATCAGGACGCGCAGGCCCGCACTCGAGATGTACTCGAGCTTCTCGATATCCAGGCATACCGCTGCCTCCGGCGCCCCCTCGCGGATCTGAGCGATCTCCGCGTCGATCTCGCCGGCATTTCCGGTGTCGATCCGGCCCTCCAGCCAGATGGTTAACTTGTCATTCTCCAGATTTGATCTCATTTTTCGCCCCCTCCATTCTCCTAATTATTCTCAAATCTTTATTAATCAATCTTATCAATCAACTTGTTCATATACGCACGATCATAGAGTTTGGACAGATCCTTGATATAGTAATCCGGATCCGCACCTCGGTCTACGTCGTAGAAAGAACCATTTTTCGTAAAACTGAACATATACGGGCTGGACAGCTGGAACAGCGTTCCGGATGCTGTCGACAGCGCACCCACGGCACAGGAACCGCCGCCGGAGCTCTGTCCGATCAGGGTTACCTCCTTGGAGTCCTTAAAAATACACGGAACCATGTTTCCGCAGGAGAAGCTGCAGTTCGAGATAAAGCAGTACTTCTGCAGTCCTCTCTCCGTCAACTCGGTGCTGACCAGTGTATCCTTGTCATCAAACTTGCCGTCGCAGTTGGTGTCGATCTTATACTTCGCATAGCTCATCGCACCGGTGATCGTGTCCTTCGATGTGCTGACACCCTCGCCGAGGAAAGTACCGACAACATACAGCGCTGTGGTGATCGCACCGCCGCCGTTCATGGAGAGATCCAGAACGACCTTTTTGATCTTGGTATTCTCGTGGATCTTTTTGCACGCATACTGCATCAGACGCATCGTGTCGACCGTGGCCGGTGTTTCCTTCGCCATTTCCTCGTCGGTCGGTACGGTCGAGTAGTCGATGCCCATGACCGACTGGAAGCTGTCAAACTTGATGTAAGCGGTATCGCCGACCTCTTCATAGACCTTCTGCTGACCCTCCGGATATGCATTGTAGTACGCCCGAGCCACCGCGATGCCGATCTTTTTATACAGCGCCTTGGTCGCTCCGTCCGGGAACGCCGCCTTCACGAGCTCAAAAGCATTCGGATCGCCGTTGAACTTAGAGTTATAGGAGTAGTTCGTAAATCCGGAATGCAGATCATCCAGATAATAATTGATCATGTAGTAGATCGCTGCGTCGATGTTAGTCGCCGCGTTGGCGCTGTAGTCGAGCAGGATCGGCTTCAGCTTGGTTGCCTCAAAGAACGAGTTAAAATCCTTGATGCTATGGGCTTCCTTCAGACCATAGCGGAGATCGAGTCCGAGGCAAAGCTCGTTGTAGTTAAAGTCTACGAAAGCCTTACTCAGACTTCTCTTCGGCGCGGAATAATACATCTCGCTCAGCTGACCGAGACCCGGAGCATTTCCCTGTACACAGAAAAGATCCTTTCCGTTGTAGAGGAGCTGCACCGTGGTAGACAGCGGTGTAAAAATGCAGTCGTTGAAGGTCTGCAGCGGGACGTAATGCTTCTTGCCGTCCATACCGAGTGAGATATGGTAATCATCAAAATCGATCTTTACCGATGAGCCAAAACGATAATACGACGAGGTCGACTGCTCAAAAAGCCCCTTAAATGAAGCCATAAAGCTGACCGTCGGGAAAAAGTCCGTGTCGTTTCGCCCGCAATAAATCGTCATGTCCGGGATATACAGCGTGTTCTCATCAAAATCGAACTCGGCATAGCCGCCGGTATCGCGGACACATCGTACTTTATTTCCGTTGACAACGGCTTTCATCGTCAGGCCGTTGGTCTGCTCGTCGCCTAAAAATGTCTGGACGATATCCTTTGCCGCCTCCTCGACGCAGACGTACGGGATGTCACCGCCGTTCAAAAAGTACAGGTTTTCCCTGAACTTATAGGCCGGTGCCATAACATAGGCATCCGTCACAACCTTTTTGACAGTGTCGATCTTTTTTACCGTAACCTTGCAGGTATAGCTTTTACTGTTATTTTTTGCTGTGATCTTGGCGCTTCCGGCTTTTTTACCGGTGACAACACCTTTTGTCGATACGGTTGCTACGGCTTTTTTGGATGACTTCCAGGTCACCTTGCCGGTTGCATTTTTCAGCTTCAGGGTCGTCTTCTGTCCGACCTTCAGTGTCAGGCTCGTTGCCGACAACTTTACCTTTGCGGCGGCACTCGCGTCTGCCGTGCCGGTCGCGATCGATCCGATCGTCAGCATCCCGGCCATGGTGACAGCGAGAACACGTCTCCCGTTTCTTACCATTTTTACAGCCCTCCTCCTTTTAAAAAGCCCACAATTGCTTTACTATTTTATCACACATTTGACGATGTCACAAGTTTTTTTCTGCGTGTGCCACGGTTTTTCTTTATTCAGTTGGATACTTTATCATTGGGTGTCCAACAAAGCTGAAAAAATGTGGGATCGGTGGTTATGGTGTGTTGATCAATTTTAATGGTGTACAGATCGATGCTTATGGTGTATAATAGGGTAACAATCATCGGAGTCGGCGCGGGCAGCGCGTCGGCTTCGCCGTAAGTGAGGAGCTGGCATGACAAGAAAAGAGATAAATGAGATCAAGGCGCTGTATGACAGCGTGCAGGATTGCGGGATTACGCGGCTCGCCGGGTGCTATGTCGACGGCGAGAAGAAAAAGCTGGAGACGTTTAATGACAACTTTTACAACTTCCCCGAGGAGGAGATGTTTAAGTATCTGGAGATCTTCCGCAAGACGCTGTCCGGCAC
>JAZASH010000081.1:0-6337 GCA_036343395.1 Eubacterium sp.
AATACATCGCGGTCGTGACGGCGGATGACTCGCTGAAGAAAAAAGAGTTAGAGGTATTCTTACCGACCGGAGAGCCGGTGCTGGAGTGTCCGATCAGCTATGATTACTCGGAGTTTCGGATCTACGGAGAGGAGCTGTATTTCTACAGCGGCCATCATATCGATATCGTGCGGATCAACGGGGATCCGAAGTTCTCCTGTGACTTTGACACGGAGATCACGGGCGTTTTCCCGGGGAATAAATCGATCGAGTACATCCTGGTCGATCACAACAGCATCCAACGGATCCGGATGAAGACACGATGACGGCTGGCAATCCCGCCTGTGCGACTGCTGTATGTCATACGTGACAGAGAAAAACCCAAGAGGAGTAAACCGATGTCTACTATTATAATAGAAATCATTGTTTTGTTGATCATCATCATATCGGCCGTGGACGGCTGGCGGCGCGGGCTGCTGCTCAAGCTCTTCGGTCTGGTACGTTTTATCGCAGCGATCGTCCTGACGATCCTGTTGACACCGATCCTGTATCAGGTCATGCCGCTCGAGCCCGGCGTCAAGGAAGGGGTCTCCCTGCTGGTGGCACTCATCCTCTCGCTGGTCCTGTTGTCTGTGATCGCCAAGGTGCTCCACATCGTGGATCGCATCCCGGTGCTCAAAACAATCAACCGCCTGGCCGGTGCCCTGGTGGGTATGATTTTCGGTGTACTGGCGGTCTGGGTGGCGCTGGTCCTGATCAGCTCCTTTACCGATGTGCAGTGGTGCCGGAATGTCACCCATTATGTAAAGGAAAGTCCGGTTCTGACCTGGCTGCTCCACTTCAATCCGATGAAATATCTTAAGTAGGCGATAAGGCGTGCAACGGCCGATTCGGATTTCTTCGAAATCCTCATTGTCCGTTGGGCTCAATTCACAAAAAGACTGTGTTTATGGATGCGAGCACCCAAAACACAGTCCTTTTGTATATTTCACGCCTTATCGCTCAAAAAACTATTGACAACGTCTAAAAACTACGTTAAAATGATTGAGCGTCTGTTTTTAGGCGTTCTTTTTTGGTGCACGCCGAAAACAGCGACAAATACAAGAACAGGAGGTGAAAATTAATGCCAACTTTTAATCAGCTCGTAAAGCAGGGAAGAAAATCGGTTGCGAAAAAATCGAATTCTCCGGCTCTGCAGTCGACCTTCAACTCGTTGAAGAAAAAGCCGGTCAAGGCCAGCTCACCGCAGAAGCGTGGCGTATGTACTGTTGTACGTACCGCAACACCGAAGAAACCGAATTCAGCACTCCGTAAGATCGCCAGAGTGCGTCTTTCCAACGGCATCGAGGTGACCAGCTATATTCCGGGCGAAGGACACAACCTTCAGGAGCATAGTGTGGTTATGATTCGTGGCGGACGTGTTAAGGACCTTCCGGGTACCCGTTATCACATCATCCGCGGAACACTCGACACAGCCGGTGTGGCTGACCGTAAGCAGGCACGTTCCAAGTACGGAGCGAAGCGGCCGAAGGCAGCGAAGTAACACAGAGATTTAAAAGTACCGGATTAGTTTTCACATTTTTATAGAATAAAGAGAGTTGAAAGAAAAATCTGGTGCGAGTACCTATGATCTAATACTATTATTAAGGAGGGAAGTAACGTGCCACGTAAAGGACATATTCAGAAAAGAGACGTCTTGGCAGATCCCGTTTACAAGGACAAAGTCGTTACCAAGCTCATCAACAACATCATGCTCGACGGTAAGAAGGGTGTAGCCCAGAAGATCGTTTACGGTGCATTCGAGGAAGTTGCTGAGAAGACCGGTAAGGATGCCCTTGAGGTTTTTGACGAGGCGTTGAAAAATGTTATGCCGGAGCTTGAGGTTAAGGCGAGACGTATCGGTGGTTCTACTTATCAGGTACCGATCGAGGTTCGTCCGGACCGTAGACAGGCGCTGGCACTGCGCTGGTTGACCACGTTTTCCAGAGCCAGAGGCGAGAAAACGATGAAGGAGAGACTGGCAGGTGAAATCATGGATGCAGCCAACAACACAGGCGCAGCCGTGAAGAGAAAAGAAGATATGCACAAGATGGCAGAGGCCAACAAGGCATTTGCTCACTATCGCTGGTAATTAGGAGGATTAAGTTATGGCTGGAAGAGAGTATCCACTTGAGCGTACCAGAAATATTGGTATCATGGCTCATATCGATGCCGGCAAGACGACGCTTACCGAGCGTATCCTCTATTATACCGGTGTCAACTACAAAATCGGTGAGACTCACGACGGTGCATCCACGATGGACTGGATGGAGCAGGAGAAGGAGCGTGGTATCACGATCACATCCGCCGCTACCACCTGTCACTGGACACTGGAGGATCATCACAAGCCGGCAGCCGGCGCTCAGGAGCATCGTATCAACATCATCGATACTCCGGGACACGTGGACTTTACCGTCGAGGTAGAGCGTTCCCTGCGTGTACTGGACGGTGCGGTTGGTGTCTTTGATGCGAAGGCCGGTGTAGAGCCGCAGTCCGAGAATGTATGGCGTCAGGCAGACACCTACAACGTTCCCCGTATGGCTTTCATCAACAAGATGGATAAGCTGGGAGCGGACTTTTTCTACTCAGTACAGACGATCATCGACCGTCTGGGCAAAAATGCAATCCCGGTACAGATTCCGATCGGTAAGGAAGATGACTTCATCGGTCTGATCGATCTGTTCGAGATGGAAGCATATTACTACAAAGATGATGAGGGCAAGGACATCGAGATCGTTCCGATTCCGGATGATCTGAAGGACCTGGCTCAGGAGTGGCATGACAATCTCGTCGAGAAGGTTTGCGAGCTGGACGAGGATCTCGAGATGAAGTATCTGGAGTTCCTGGACGGTGGCGAGGAGCCGACAATCACTGAGATGAAGGCAGCACTCCGCAAGGGAACCATCGCATGTACAGCCGTTCCGGTTTACTGTGGTTCCGCATATAAAAATAAGGGCGTACAGAAGCTCCTTGACGGTGTCATCGAGTATATGCCGGCTCCGACCGACATCCCGGATATCACGGGTGTGGATATGGACGGTAACGATTGTGTACGTCATTCATCGGATGAGGAGCCGTTCTCAGCGCTCGCTTTCAAGATCATGGCGGATCCGTTCGTCGGAAAGCTTGCGTTCTTCCGTGTGTACTCCGGTACACTCAACTCCGGTTCCTATGTCCTGAACGCAACCAAGGGCAAGAAGGAGCGTGTCGGCCGTATCCTGCAGATGCACGCCAACAACCGTTCCGAGCTTGACAAGGTATATTCCGGTGATATCGCAGCAGCTGTCGGCTTTAAGACAACATCGACCGGTGATACGATCTGTGATGAGCAGCATCCGGTTATCCTCGAGTCTATGGAGTTCCCGGAGCCGGTTATCGAGCTTGCGATCGAGCCGAAGACAAAGAACGATCAGGGTAAGATGGGTGAGGCCTTGGCTAAGCTGGCTGAGGAGGATCCGACCTTCCGTGCACACACCAACCCGGAGACCGGTCAGACGATCATCGCCGGTATGGGCGAGCTGCATCTGGAGGTCCTGGTAGACCGTCTGCTCAGAGAGTTCAAGGTAGAGGCTAACGTCGGTGCTCCGCAGGTTGCTTACAAGGAGACCTTCACCAAGGAAGTGGATGTCGACGAGAAGTATGCAAAGCAGTCCGGTGGTCGTGGTCAGTACGGTCACTGCTGCGTGAAGTTCACTCCGATCGATCCGAACGGCGAGACAACTTACGAGTTCGAGTCTACGGTCGTCGGTGGTGCGATTCCGAAGGAGTACATCCCGGCAGTCGATGGTGGTATCCAGGAGGCTATGCAGGCAGGTATCCTTGCCGGATTCCCGGTACTCGGTGTACATGCTAACTGCTACCATGGTTCTTACCACGAGGTCGACTCTTCGGAGATGGCTTTCCATATCGCAGGTTCCATGGCGTTCAAAGAGGCTATGCAGAAGGGTAATGCCGTACTGCTCGAGCCGATCATGAAGGTCGAGGTAACCATGCCGGAAGAGTACATGGGTGACGTTATCGGTTCTCTGAACGCAAAGCGCGGACAGATCGAGGGTATGGATGATGTCGGCGGCGGCAAGATCGTACGCGCATTTGTACCGCTTGCAGAGATGTTCGGTTATGCCACAGAGCTTCGTTCTTCGACACAGGGCCGTGGTAACTACTCGATGTTCTTTGAGAAGTATGAGCAGTGCCCGAAGAACGTACAGGAAAAGGTTCTGTCACAGAAGAATGGTTAATAAAAAAACACTTGCAATTTATGGGAAAATCTCATATAATGGGTGTTAGCAGTTATTTTTGGAAACAAAAAACTATAATAAAAGCAATTTTAGGAGGAATGAAAAAATGGCTAAAGAGAAGTATGTCAGAAGTAAGCCGCATGTAAACATCGGTACCATCGGTCACGTAGACCATGGTAAAACCACTCTTACCGCAGCAATCACCAAGGTACTGGCTGAGCGCGTAGCAGGTAACGAGGCAACAGATTTCGAGAACATCGATAAGGCACCGGAGGAGAGAGAGCGTGGTATCACGATTTCTACCGCTCACGTAGAGTATGAGACTGACAAGCGTCACTATGCTCACGTAGACTGCCCGGGACATGCCGATTACGTAAAGAACATGATCACCGGTGCCGCTCAGATGGATGGTGCGGTACTCGTAGTAGCAGCTACTGACGGTGTTATGGCTCAGACAAAGGAGCACATCCTTCTGTCTCGTCAGGTAGGTGTGCCGAAGATCGTGGTATTCCTGAACAAGTGTGATATGGTAGACGACGAGGAGCTCATCGAGCTTGTCGAGATGGAGGTTACCGAGCAGCTCGAGGAGTATGGTTTCGAGGATTGCCCGATCATCAAGGGTTCCGCTCTGAAGGCTCTCGAGGATCCGACAGGCGAGTGGGGCGACAAGATTATGGAGCTCATGAGCACTATCGACGACTATATTCCGGATCCGCAGCGTGATACCGATAAGCCGTTCGTTATGCCGGTCGAGGACGTATTCTCCATCACCGGTCGTGGTACCGTTGCTACGGGCCGTGTAGAGGCTGGTACACTTCATCTGAACGATGAGGTAGAGATCGTAGGTATCAAGGAAGAGACAAAGAAGACCGTTGTAACCGGTATCGAGATGTTCCACAAAGAGCTGGATGAGGCTCAGGCTGGTGATAACGCCGGTGTCCTTCTTCGTGGTATCCAGAAGAACGAGATCGAGCGTGGACAGGTACTCGCAGCTCCGGGTACTCTGACATGCCATACAAAGTTTACTGCTCAGGTTTACGTCCTGACTGCAGAGGAGGGTGGTCGTCATACACCGTTCTTCGCAAACTATCGTCCGCAGTTCTACTTCCGTACAACTGACGTAACAGGTGTCGTAAGTGACCTTAAGGACAACGATGGTAACGCAGCAGAGATGTGCATGCCTGGTGATAACGTAGAGATGACTATCGAGCTCATCCACCCGATCGCTATGGATCAGGGTCTTACATTCGCTATCCGCGAGGGTGGTCGTACCGTAGGATCAGGTCGTGTGGCTAAGATCATGGAGTAATCATCGATAAACAACGTAATTTAAGGGCTTTCGTTATTTTAACGAAAGCCCTTTTTCTTGTGCTCTGAGGGTGAAAAACACGCCTCTGATACTAATTTGATACTATTCGTATTCTATTCTGTGTGAAATGTTCAGATTTTTCCATATTGAGCCTTCTTTTTGATGATGAGTAGAAAAATATTTTGAGAAAAACCATCGGCGATAGTCATAGCAGCATCGCGGATAGACGAGAGTGTGATACTATTATGCTACTAAAAAGTCTAAAAAAAACAGAATATCACTGGAATATGTGGAAAATAAAGAATCAAAATAACGGAAACTCGCTATTTATTGGAGATGATAGACAAGAATCATCCGAGCAGGATGGCAATCTCGGAGGAGATACCCAAAAGAAAGAAGAAGCACTTGCAGCCATGGAGGATAAGATCCAGAGCCTTGAGACCAAGCAGATGAATTCCCTTTCCGATATACAGAAGAATCTGCAAGAGGCGTCAAAGGTTAAAGCCGAAGAAAAGCGAGCTGAGAAAAAGGCAGAGGCATCGGAAAAGCCAGAAGATAGGGATGATAAATCCTTGTGGATCGGGGATAACTCTGATTTTGGTTTGATACCGAAATGAAAAAAATGGTATGGATTAACTCTTGACTGATATTATGAAATGATATACAATATGTAATGTGTAATAGTATATAAAAACTGAGTGTGACGAGTGTGGGAGTTTCGGTCGTAAAGTTGTGTGTCTGAATAGTAACTCGAATGGGAACTCTAAGAAAA
>JAZASH010000082.1:0-6309 GCA_036343395.1 Eubacterium sp.
TTTCTGCGATCGCCGAGGAGCTGGGGGTAGCGTTTGCGATCTGCCTGATCCTCGTGTATATCAGCAGTTTTATCATGTTTGTCAATGTGGCGATGAAGATGAAAAAGCCGTTTTATAAGCTGTGTGCGTTTGGGCTTGGTGTCGTGCTGGTGTTCCAGGTGTTTATCTGTATCGGCGGTGCGACGAAGTTTATCCCGTCGACGGGTGTGACGTTGCCGCTGATCAGCTACGGTGGTAGCTCGATTATCGCGACGATTATGATTTTTGCTGTCATCCAGGGGATGTATGTTCTCAACGATAGAAAAGCAGTACGACGAGGATAATCCCAAGATTAGTATTTAGGAGATTTCAGATGGATATGAGGAGTGTACAGCCTGTTCGAGGCGATAGTCAATCAGAAAAACCGAAAAAGTCGTCGCCCGGGCGAAGAGCCAACAAAGAAATGGCCGTGGTGACTTACATTTTTATTGCAATTTTTATGTTGTTGAGCATTTACATCATGGTGTTTGTGATCCGGGATTCAGATCAGGTTCTGAATAACCCTGCGAACAAGCGGTCTGAGATCTGGGCCAAGCATGTGACCCGGGGGAGCATCCTGTCCTCGGACGGAGCTGAGCTGGCAAAGACCGAGGTTGGTAAAAAGGGTAAGGAGACCCGCGTATATCCGTACGGGAGTCTGTTTGCGCACGTTGTCGGGCAGATGAGTCACGGGGCGACAGGACTCGAGTCCTCGGAGAACTATGAGCTTCTCAACTCGAACCTGGATCCTTTTAACCGAATCATCAACGAGTTTAACGGAGAGAAGAGTCCGGGGAATAATGTCGTGACCACGCTGAATCTGAAGCTGTCCCAGGCAGCCTCGGAGGCACTGGGGAGCCGACGCGGCTCCGTGGTGGCGATGGATCCGAAGACCGGAAAGATCGTTACGATGGTGTCCAAGCCGAGCTATGATCCGAACGGGTTAACCGATGAGAGATGGAAGGAGATCAGCTCCGGCTCCGGCGAGGATTCGCCGCTGCTGAACCGTGCGACACAGGGACTCTATCCGCCGGGATCGACCTTCAAAATGTACACGGCGCTCGCTTATATCCGCCAGAATGCGGACTATGAGGAGTTCCGTCACAACTGCAAGGGCAGTATCAAAACCGGTGACGGCGGCAAGATCCGCTGTTACGGAGGTGCCGTTCACGGTAAACTCGACCTGGAGACCGCCTTTGCGAAGTCCTGTAACACGGCCTTTTGCAAGATAGGACAGAAACTTAACATCGCCGGATGGCGAAACCTCTGCGAAAGTATGTACTTTAACAAGGCTATCCCGATTGACAAACTCCCGAAAAATATCGCGAAGTTCCAGCTGACCTCGTCGACCTCCAAGGGAGATATCATGCAGGCCTCGATCGGACAGGGTGATGTGCTCGTGACTCCACTGCAAAACCTGCTTCTGGCGGCGGTGGTAGCCAATAACGGAAAACTGATGAAGCCGTACGTCGTCGACAAGATCGCGGATTTTGACGGCAAGGTGCTCTCGGAGACCTCACCGAAGAGCCTCGGTACACCGGTGGCGAAAACCGAAGCCAAGGAGATGCAAAAGCTGATGCGCGCCACCGTGCAGAGAGGAACAGCGACCTCGCTGTACTACGGCACCCCCTATAAGGCAGCCGGAAAGACCGGGTCGGCCGAGTACAAGGCCGGCTCCACCGACTCCCATGCCTGGTTCGTCGGCTACGTGAACTACAAGAATAAAAAGCTCGCGATCAGCGTCCTCGTCGAGGGCGGTGGGACCGGCGGAGCGGTCGCCGTACCGATCGCTAAGAGGGTCTTTGATACCTGGGCAAGCCAGTTATAAAATCGTGTCGAATTTTGTTGCTCATTCCTTCAGAGTGTGATATGATATGAGCAGTAGCGATCGTACCGAACCGGGTAACGTTATCGGATGAGGACAACAGAGTAGTTGGTATGGGCCGTAGCTGCAAGGAGGGAAGGGATATGTTAGAGAAAATCGATCTGAAAAAGAAGGCAAACTGGTCCGATACGGATGAGCGTATCGGTAAGCTCGAGATCCGCATCGGGGAGCTTCAGCGCCGTTGCAAGGAGCTCGGTATCCCGATCATGGTACTGTTTGAGGGCTATGAGGCCTCCGGTAAGGGGACGATGATCGGACGGATGATCCGTGCGTTGGATCCGCGTGGTTTCCAGGTGTTCCCGATGGAAAAAGAAACCGAAGAAGATAAGATGCATCCGTATCTCTGGCGATTTTTCACCAAAACACCGGCTAAGGGACGTATCCACATTTTTGATAAAAGCTGGTATCAGGGTTACTTTGCCGACAAGCTGACACCGGAGGAGATCCGTCAGTTTGAGAAGCAGTTTGTCGATGACGGCAACCTGATCGTGAAGTTTTTCCTCGCGATCACCGGCAAGGAGCAGAAAAAGCGTCTCAAGGCGCTCGAAAAAAACAAGTCGACCAAGTGGCGTGTAAACAAGTCTGACTGGTCCGAGAATAAAAACTACGATGAGCAGGTGCTCCGTTATGACACCCTGCTGATCAAGACCGACACGCATGAGGCACCGTGGACGGTGGTCGAGGCGATGGATCGGAAGTATGCCACGATGAAAATCCTCACCACGCTGGCGAAGTCGATGGAGGCTGCCGTGAAGGCGGCTGAGAAGAAAACGTCAGCGCCTGCGTCGGAGGACGAGAAGACATCCGGCAGCATGACGGCGATGGAGCATGAGGAGTTCAAAAACGGTGTGCTGGCGGGGATCGATCTAAGCAAAAAGATCACTGATGAAGAGTATCGGAAAAAGAAAAAAGAGTTGCAAAAAAGACTTGCGATCCTGCATAATAAGATGTACCTGAAACGTGTACCGGTGGTGCTTGCCTTTGAGGGCTGGGATGCCGGCGGCAAAGGTGGAGCGATCAAACGTATCACGCAGGCGATCGACCCGCGCGGGTATGAGGTGGTGCCGACCGCATCGCCGAACGACATTGAAAAAGCCCATCACTATCTGTGGCGTTTCTGGGAGAAGTTCCCGAAGGACGGACACATGGCCATTTTTGATCGTACCTGGTACGGACGTGTGATGGTGGAGCGGATCGAGGGCTTCGCAACCGAGGATGAGTGGAAGAGAGCCTACGCCGAGATCAACAATATGGAGGCGCAGCTCGTGAAAAACGGTACGGTCGTGCTGAAGTTCTGGATGCATATTGATAAGGACGAGCAGGCCACCCGATTTAAATCCCGTCAGGAGACGCCGGAAAAACAGTGGAAGATCACCGACGAGGACTGGCGTAATCGGGAAAAATGGGATGAGTATGAAAAGGCTGTCGATGAGATGATCGTAAAGACCTCAACGAAGGGGGCACCGTGGCATGTCATCGAGGCTAATGATAAACGGTTTGCCAGGATCAAGGTTCTGGAGATCGTCGTGGAGGCGCTGGAGAAGGCACTTCACTGATACTAAATGAATGTGAGGAAAATGAAATGCGTAAGTCGTCATGGGCTGCCAACTGGTACCGGTATGTGATTCCGGTCGTTGTGTTTATCTGTCTGGTGGTCGTATCGATCATATATGCAGGAGGAAATCATACCGCACCGGCTAAAATATCACTTCATCATAACAAGACGATTTCACAAAATGCGAATTATAATCCTAATGTAGGCTTACGGGTTCTGCGACCTGTGAGCACGCCGGAGGCTACTCCGACTGCGGCACCGACTGTTGTGCCTGCCATCGTACCGGAGGCGGATCCTGTCGTGACCAGCCGGCCGGCGACGCCGGAGGTAATCCCGCTCGAGGGCGTTTTTAATGCACGTGACCTCGGCGGTTACGAGACGAAAAACGGTCGTCATGTGAAAAAAAGAAAGCTGCTACGCAGTGGTGAGCTGGCGTATATGACGGATCATGATGTCGAGATTCTTACCGAGTTTTACGGATTGACACGCGTGATCGACCTGCGCTATCCCAAGGATGTGAAAAACTGTCCGGATCGAAAGATGGCCGGCGTTAAGTCGATCAATCTGAGAATGCGTAAGGGCAAAAGTAATATCGCGCATAAGGCGAAACGCCGCAGGAAGGCTCTGACGAAGGCGATCAAAAAAAGCAGTTTTCGGTTTAAAAAGGCTGTTACGAAGCGGACGTCCTGCCAGAAGAAGAGCTATGCTGTTGGGATCGCGTTTAGCAGGATGGCCAGAGGCGCGATGAAAAAGTGTCTGAATATTCTTTTACGTGCGGATAAGGATCAGGCTACGCTGATCCACTGTGTCTATGGCAAGGATCGATGTGGAATGATGTCCGCGATGGTTCTCCTGGCGCTCGGAGTAAAGGATACGACGATCTGCAAGGATTATGCGTATTCCAATCGTGCGGCCAAGCAGATGGGAAAGAAAAAGAAAATCGTAAAGAAAAAATATATGCAGTACGTGCTTCGCCAGATCAAGAAACGATACGGAAGCTATGAAAAGTATTTTATCCGTGGCGTCGGCTTCAGCAAGCAAAAGCTGAAGCTGCTGCGCAAGATGTATCTTGAGTAAAGAAAAGGTGAGTGCAACTGTATGAGGGAGTTATCACAGACAACAGAGAAAAACCGTGGTTGGATCAGAGTTTTTTCGGGACTTTGTCTTTTTGTGATAACTCTTCTTTTTATTTGTGCGGGGCCGGATGCGGCGGCGAAAAAGTATAAGGTGTCACAGGGGGCGACTATATTTTTCAGTCATCGCGGTCTGGCGAACTCGTATCCGGAGAACTCGAAAAAGGCAGAGGAGGAGGCCCTGAAAAAAGGCTTTCGCGGGGCGAACTTCGATCTGTGGCCGACGGCGAAGGATGCGAATGGTGTGTTTGATTTGGCGGTGACGCATGATGAGAATGTGAAATCCATGACGGATACGGATGCACCGGTTACCTCGCTGACGCCGGACCAGGTGCGAAAGCTGCGGATCACGAAAGGGAATAATGCCGCCAAGTATACCAATCAGTACATCATGCTGCTGGATCAGATGCTCGTACTGGCTAACAAATACGACGCGGATATCCAGGTCGAGATGAAGGGCAAGTGGGACGCAGAGCAGTGTGAATTTTTGATGCAGCGACTCAAGGAGTACGGGTACTCCGGGCGGACGATCATCGAGGCGATGCGCGAGGAGACCTTGACGCTGGTTAAAAAGCTGGCGGCGAATAACGGGATAAAACTACAGACCAATTATGTGGCTCACGGTACGCTCAAGGACGCACTGGGTCACGCGAAAACATGTAAGAAAAAGGGCTTTACGACGGTGGTGGCGCATTATAAACTGATCGATAAAAAGCTGGTTGATTATTGTAAAAAGAACGGGGTAAAATGCTCGGCGTATGTCCCGGTCGGAAAGACGAGTAACAAGATCGTGTATCGTTTGTTAAAAAAGTATAAGCTGTACTCGATCGGCACGCCGGATGTTCCATGGTACGGCGATCCGGATACGATCCCGCTACAGGGTGTTTTTAATGCCAGGGATCTCGGCGGGTATAAGACAAAGGATGGCCGCAAGGTCAAAAAGAAGAGGATCCTGAGGAGCGGCGAGCTGGCTTATATGACGGATGCGGATGTCAAGTTGCTCACCGGTACATACGGGCTGAAACAGGTCGTTGATCTGCGGTATCCCGGGGATGTGGTTAACTGTCCGGATCGGGTGATGGATGGTGTGACTAACGTGAATCTGCAGATGCGTGAGGAGAAGTCGACGGTGGCTACGAATGCGATCAAGCGGCTGGAGCTGATGACGCAGACGTTGACGCAGGGAAGCCGTAAGTTTAAGCGTGCGATGGCGGATCGTTCGACGTATCAGAAGCGCTCTTATACGGTTCTGATCGCGCTTGGAGATATGGCGCGTAAGGCGATCGGGGAGTGCATCCGGACACTGATCCGGGCCCCGGAGGGAGCGTCGACCCTGCTTCACTGTGTCTACGGCAAGGATCGTTGCGGGATGATGTCCGCGATGATGCTTTTGGCGCTCGGAGTCGAGGAGCAGGCGGTGATCGATGATTACGCATTTTCCAATGTCGTTGCAAAGATGACCGGCTCGGAAAACAAAATGGTCAATGAAAAGGACCTGGCTTATGTGATCAAAATGTTGAAGGAAGTATTCGGCAGTATCGATAAGTTTTTTACCGAGGGAGTGGGGATCAGCAAGGATGAGTTGACCGCCTTCCGGAATATGTATTTGGAGTGATGCCTATGGAGAAAACGAGAAATAAGAATCTTGCTATTGTGCTGCTTTTTGCACTGGTGTTGTCTTTGGTTGCGCCTCAGTCGCTGTCTTTGGCTGCGTCAAA
>JAZASH010000083.1:0-6285 GCA_036343395.1 Eubacterium sp.
AATCAAAACAAAAAACAAAAATAATAAAGAATAAGGGGGACACCACTATGAAAACAAAGAATATGAGAATCAAAGCAGTAGCACTTTCACTCGCGGTAATCACCGCATTCGGAGCAATCGCACCGAGCATGCAGCGGACCTACACAGCAAGCGCGGCAACCGTTCAGAACGGGGACTTAGAGGATTACCTCAAGAAACTCGCACCTGACAAGTCAACGCTTCTCGTAGACAACGGAGAGGGAGCAAAGATCGACCCTGAGTCAGTGGTCAAGCGTAGAGGATCCGATTTTCTCATAATCAGGAGAACGAAAAAGACAGCAAAAGACAACACGGCAGATATCTCAAGTGTCAGCGCGAACATGGCAAAGATCTATCCCGGAGCGATCGTACATGCTGACTCAAAACTGGTAGACGGAAGACCGGACGCGATACCGTTTGATAACCTGAAAAGAATGCCGGTCAAGGTAAGTGTTGACATCAACGGAAACACGCAGAAGGGTACCATAGTAGAAGTTCCGGACAAGCCAAACGTAATGTCTGCGATTAACGAGCAGATCGACAACTGGCTTGATACCGGTAAAAAGGTAGCAGCGGACTGCACCCATAAGACGGTAATGGCATATGATGAGAAGCAGATCTCGACAGAGTTGGGAGTCAATGACGCAGCAAAGACCTACGGCGTAGACGTACAGGCAAATGTGGAAGGTCAGAAAAAAGAGATGCTGGTATGCTTCAACCAGATTTACTATACCGCAAATGTGACACCGCAGACGGCATCCCATCTCTTCGATGAAAGCGTGACACCGGAAGATCTCGCAAAGAACGGAATTAATGAAAATAATCCGGCGGCAGCAGAGGTAACAAGCATGGATTTCGGTCGTCAGATTGTAGTAAAATACTCAACCGACAAGCTCACCGCGGATGTAGAAGCTTCATGGAAAGCATCTGTAGGCGGAAACGAGATCACAAACAACAACAAGATCAAGAGCGTTATGGAAAACACGACATTCAGCGTATACGCATACGGCGGCACCGCAGGGGCAGCAGCAAAGCTCATCACAACAACAAAGGACATCGACAAAGTAAATGAGATCATCGCGTCGGATATGGAGTTCCAGAAGGGTTCGGCAGCATTACCGGTCAGCTATTCAACAACATTCATTGATGACGGAACAAACGCATACGTTTCAAAAGCAAATGAGTATGTAGAGACAAAGGTTGAGAAGAGAGAGCCAATCAGTGTAAAAACAGACTGCGCAAACTGGTATGTGACAAAGCATCAGAAGTTCTACGGAAGACCGATTGTCGGAGTGGATGAGGAAGGAAACCTCAAACTCGGCGCTTGGAAGAAACTCATGGATGAGGGAGAAGGAAGTAAGTCGTTTGAGATCGGTGGAGAGTACGCAGAGTTCGGCTTCAGCTTTGACATCTATCGCGGCACAGACTGGCCGTACAGCGGAGTGTTCTACACAGCAGACAAGGGTGCGGCATCCAAGATCAATATCGAGTGGGGTGGCGCTTGCAGAACCGCTTGGATCGAGATCAAGGTAGATGACAAGACAGTAGTTGATAATACCAACTGCTCAAGCCATTCTGAGTATGACTTCGGATGCTGAGGACAGGGAATCTGAATATACAACATATAAAAGCCAACGCTTCTCCGGGGGATGGAGAAGCGTTGGTTTTTCCATGTCCGATCAATTAACCCGTAAGCACTTGACAGAAAGTATAAATCCCGTCCTCGCTCGGGAAATCCTCTTTTCTCCGTAAAAAAAGAAGGTCTTACGACCTTCTTTTTTTACGGAGAAGGAGGGATTTGAACATTGTCCCGTCCTCGCAAACCCGCTTGGAAAGGAGGTTTGGAGGGATCCGATGTGCTTAGTTACCCAAGTGGTTACCCAAAGATTTTTGAAAAATAAAACGAGGTACCGACTCCGTCCTTCTCAATTACCAGAGAGAGACCCGACGATTTCGTAGTGTCTCTCAAATCCACACACTTTCCATACATTGTCTGTGCAGCTTCTTCATTAATCATCTTAGAATCCCTCCATCAGTTACTTGATTATCTGCACCGCACGCTCAGCATCTTTTTCAGAAACAAAAATGTCGTATCCTTCCAAGGACATACCTGCTTTGATTGTAAATACACTTCCCGCACCCGACTCCATCCTGTAGCACGGAATCCCGGCACTTTTTAGCCTCGCCAGTATGGTTTCGGCATCAACAAGCGTAGCCACATTAAACCTCGTAACATTCGGTGACCACCTGACACTTCCCGTCTTTAACTTTGATCAAAAACGGCAGTCCGAAACAGGTCGGCTCACAGTAGTGCGGAGCATCTTTCATCTCGTGGTCGCGGATTTTTAATTCCTTTTTCACATACCGGCGGAATTGCTTGGATGTAACCCTCGATAAAAGCTCGAGACCATCCGAACCGTATTTCCCGTTATAAATATTGTACTTTGTATCCGACGTAAGTGACACGCTCATCTCCGGACCGACACCTATCATGCCCACTATGATGCTGTCATCGGGCTCCTCCCCCTCTTTTTCAACATATATGTCTTCCTTCGGCACTGCATTACGAAATGTCAGCCTGTCCCCGGACAAACCCGTCACCATGACCGACGCGCGGTATTCATCCCTAAAGATATACTCATAGGTATCCTCTTTTTTATTAAACGCAGGATCCGGATCGGTTTCAACATCCTTTCCGCCGTATTCATAGAACAAAAGATCAGTCAGTCTGCCATTGCCGCATTCAAACGCGTCCTCAGTATTTATCACGGTATAGAACTTCGCACCGGCTTTATTAAGGTACCACGCTATGTCAGTCTTAGGATATGTATCCAACATGTCATCATCCGTATCCGTGCTTGTCAGATCAGCTACTTTCATGTATACAAAATGCCTGAACTCATCGATTCTACCTGCCAGGTTCTCCACGTATTCATGCTTGGTCAGTTTGTTTTCTTCCACGTCAAACTCATACAAAATCCCTTTATTTCTGCAGCCCAGGTAGACCTTATCTCCGTTTGCAGTCGCATATGTTTCCGTATAGTCATCTCCCTGTGTTGCCTCACAGCCTATCGCCTTTCGGTCCAGAGTTCTGTACATCCTGTGTTCTTTTTTATCATAGACAAAAACACCCTTATAGCAGGTCACGATAAGTCGATCCTCATTTACAAAAAGGATCTCCGGCATATCAGCGCCCCACGGATCTTTATCAGTCACCTTAACTTCCGTGACCGGGATGACCTGTCCTGTCTCTGTCAGAAACGGATTTACGTTTTCATTTACAAACGCCGTTTCATCACTGAAAACTGCGTTATTCTCGCGGTATTCCCCTGCGATTCCATCATATGAAGTGTAGTAAACCGTACGTTCATTGGTCATAAATATCGGAGAAAAACCGTCGTTATTGGCGGTGATCATCATCTCATTTCCTTTATGATCCAACAACACACGGAGCTTCCCCTCACTATCCACAGAATAGAATCGGTATTCATAGTAGTTGCTGCTTAGACGATTTCCAAGTGCGAAATCATAAAGTCCGTCTTTATTGTAATCAGTCACGCCGAGTTCAAAATCTTTGTAGAAATAATTTGTACGATTTCCCATTATCTCATAGAGAGCACTGTCTCTACGCTCATTACCCTGATATACATCAATGTAATACTCTCCCTCATACATTCCATCGAGGGGAGAAATGTTTTCAACAACCTTCTTTGCATCTCCTGAGTAGATGTAAACCGTAAAGTCTCCTACATCCTGCTTACAAAAACTCTCCTCCGGCGGTGGCACCTGCTCGAGTTCTGCCACTCTCGTGTCCTCCTCCGCTGCCGCCTCCGACACCGCCTGTCCGCTCGCAGCCACTGATTCCGCACCCGGTGTCACGTTATTTTTATCTGACCCTTCTGATGCTCCACACCCGCCAAGCGAAGCAATCATCACCACTGCTATGCCTATCATGGCTACTTTCCTTTTATGTATTCTCATAGTCCTTCTCCTAAAAACTGTTGTTAATAGTATCAAAAAAACGGATCAGCGTATTTTTCATAAACTGACAGTCTTCAGTATATTCCTAAGCATAGTCTCCAGTTCGGATATGCTTTTCGCCGAATACGCCTTACCATCGATCCAGACATACTTATCTATCAGATCTCCGTTTGCTTATCATTACCATTTTCATCTGCGCCATACAAAGACAACCGTATTTCCGCTTTCTCCGGCTTTTCCTTTCCATCTGTCAAGCGCAGCTCCTGTCTCTCAAGCGCGCCCAGGATCCTCTCCTGATCATAACTCCCATCCGGATCGTCATACCCGACAGATACCGTTTTATCTCCCACCGTCAGGTCGATCCTGTCATAGTTTGTTTCCAGGCGGGGCTTTTTATCATATCGATTAAAGAGCTCTCTCGCTAATGCCTGATACTGTCCGGAATCCGCATACTGGGCTCCGTCATAGTCAAACAAATCATATAGCTCGAACCTGCTACACGATTCCGGATTATCTTCTTCCGCACTCTCATGGTAGAAACACAATTCATACGCGCAACAACCGTCACACCTGTCTCTATTAAAAAAATATCTGGTGAGCGTTATATCATCAAGTCGTTTTATTGTATCGACTATGACTGTATCATCTGTGATTTCCACCGCCTCTTCAGGATTTCCATACAGCCGAATCTCGATCCGGCTCACATCCTCTGTATCCATGAGCTCCGACAGATGTAGCGGAGTATGCGTAAAAATAACAAGCCACGCAACAGGAATTGCGATCACAACGCATATGACAGCTATCTTGATGTTCATCTTCATGGCTCATCCCTCCTCGATGGAATCTTCCTCTCATATAGTATAACAAACAAAATGGCCGAAAAGCTTCTTCAATTAATCACACTCCCTTACCAAATATCGCTTTACCTGATGCTTGCAGTTTTCCTTTTTCCACTCATCAAGCTTTTCCTTTGATACCTCTTCACCGTCTAATGAATAATACTCCTGACTTTCCTCTGCCAACATGTCTTCCACAAAAAATCCATACTTAAATCTCATTTTATAATACTGTTTGTCGTCTGTTGAGCGTCCTCTGGTATATATTCCGTTCTGCCAAACATCATAAAACCATCGGTCTCCATAAGGCTCCGCATATACTTTTCCGCCATATTCATGAATATGTATGCCCCAATTTCTCACTGAATCGATTGAATGAAGATCCACAAGGATGTCTTTTTCACCCGTACCACACAAATCCACCAGTCGGAACCCGCAAACATGGATATCGTCTGCGCCTAATTCCTCTCTCTGATCCGCGGCCCCCTCCGCAAAAGTGTCGTATTCCTTACTGGTCTTATCAAAACTCCTGATGTATGTGACCTTCTTTTTCCCGGTGAGAACAGGAATGAATCGTTTCAACGATCGATAGTCGGTCTTAGATAGATCATTTTTGTATTGGTTCCAATCCACATCTGACCACAAAACGCCTTCGCCCTCCTCGGTGTCCGAATCTTTCTCCCACTGAGCGAATACCTCTTCTATGTCCACCATGTTTAATCCCGAAAGATCCGTCCCCTCTCGTGCAAAATATGAGGTATATTTCTTGTCTTGCTCCGTAGAATCAGCATTAAAAATGATCATCTCATCTTTGTACTCGATGTCCCCAAGATTTAACGATGTTCGATCCACCAGATCACTCTGTTCATCTTTAATTATCAGTTTATTTCCTTCCAGTTTCCACTCAATTTGCATCTTCTCATTGAGTGCTGTCATATAACCGACTCCGTCCTTCTCAATTACCAGAGAGAGATCCGACGATTTCGTAGTGTCTCTCAAATCCACACACTTTCCATACATTGTCTGTGCAACGAGATAGTATGTCCCTGTGATATCCGTTTCCACGTGCTCTGCAGCATCGCCGGTCCCTACAGGCTCATCTGTCTGCTTCGTAGACTCGTCGCCGCATGCAACCAGACATATAAGCATCAAAACGAGAGCACAAAACAGTACTCTATCCTTGATTCTCTGATTCATGACCGGTTTCCTACCATTCCTCGTCTTCATCCATCATCCTCTCATAAATATATCCATCGAGAAGCCCGAATCCCTACTGCTTCTTTCATTTTTATAATCTGCTCGCTCCCAGACTGAAGAGAAGCTTATCCTCCAAATCCTCCGCACTCAGCATCATTATTTCCTTTTTCAGGAAGCTACTGTTATAATCCGTATAGACTTTTGCAGATCGAACACCGTTCTCCTTCAACAAGCTTTTATACTCCGCGGGATC
>JAZASH010000084.1:0-6282 GCA_036343395.1 Eubacterium sp.
AGTGGTCTTTTGAGAGAGTTTCTGTTTCCACAGTGTATGTCCTTCCAACATGTAAGAAAGGGATGAAGCCTGATTGGTTCATCCCTTTCTGAGTATTTGTTTTATAATTCGACTTCAGCTAGTCGAGCATCATGATGATGCGCCGTTAGTAACCTCGAATTTGCCATCAAGATACTGGCAGGCAACGCCGTCACAATCAGCATCTTCACTATATGCAACTTTGATAAGTTTAGTAGTAACATTATACTGAAGAACAATGTTGTTATAACTATTATTAGTCTTGGAAGCAGCATCTGACTCTGTTTTTCCTGCGCCCTGAGCAACGGTAGCGAAAATTGCCCTCTTAATCTTAGCATTTTCCTTTGCCTGAGACCAATCTCCGTCAGTATTAGTAGTAGTATCATTCTGAACACCAGTCCCCGTGGTACCCAAAGTGAATGTATCGCCACCAACTGCCTTGCATGTTGCTACCGCTGCATTCGCTGCACTTGCGATAGAGTCAAGTGCCTGGATATCCTTAGACTCTCTGGATCTCTGGATGTTTGGAAGAACGGCCAGTGCGATGACACCGATCAAGATAGCCATGATGGCAATTACGATGATCAGCTCGACAAGTGAGAAGCCCTCTCTCTCGCCTGCTAAATACTTCTGAATTTTCTTTTCTGTATTATTTAGTATCTCATTGTGGGAGCGCAGGTCTCTGATTGTGCCTCCTCCAGTGATGCTTCCAGCAGGTGCATATGGTAAGCCGACAGATCCTTACTGACATGCGTGTAGAGATCCAAGGTCATTTTGATGCTGGCATGTCCGAGCCAGTGCTGGACAACCTTGGGAGGGATACCCGCTTCGAGACATCTTGTAGCAAAGGTATGCCGGAAAGCGTGGGGGAGGATCCGATCGATGTGAGTGGCGAGGCGGTTCTCACGATCGGCGTTCCTTTCCTCGATTTGGTTGATGGTTGTCACGACGGTGCTGATGTTAGCCACGACAGTGGAACGCCACTGCGGCTGACCGTGACGGCCGGCGAAAACAAGGCCTTCGAAACCAGGGAGAGGAGACCAGGTGGAGCGATGGCGATACTCGAGCTGGAGCCCACGCTGACGGAGCAGTGCTTCGACCACGCTGTTCTGTAAAGGAATCGAACGGAGAGAGCACTTGGTCTTTGGCGACTGCAGGAGATACTGTGAGCCGTCGGTCTGGTCATTTTTAACGCGGACGAGTGTGCGCCGGACGGTGAGATAACTGACGGGTGCCGGCTGGCCCTCCTCGACGCGGAGGGTAGGGTAGTCACAGGCGAGGTGGACGTCTTCCCAGCGCAGGCCAAGCAGCTCGCCGATCCGTAAGCCTGTTCCGAGGAGCGTGATGATGGTCGGTTCGATATGGCGAAAGCGGGGTGTGCGGAGCTGGCGCAGGAGGAGCATGTGCTCGTCGCGGGAAAGGATGCGGCGGTCCGGTGTCTCGATCGACGGGCGGTCGACGAATGAGCACGGGTTGACGGGGACGAGGTCGTTTGCTAGTGCGGTCTTAAACAGGCTGTTCATCAGCGCGTGGAGAGTGGAGAGGTATTTCGCGGAGTAGCCTTTGTTCAGGAAGTCGTTGTATAGTTTCTGGATGTGGATCGGGTGGAACTCCTCCAGGTAGTGATCGCCGATCGAGTTGCGGATGTGTCGGTTATACAGGGCGGTGTAGGTGTCGATGGTGGTGGGCTTGACGCGGCCGCGCTTGTAGGTGTCGAGCCAGATCTCGAACCATCGATTCAGGGTAGGGGCGCCGCCGTCTGCCGGTGCGGGGAGTGTCTGTAATTGCTGAATGGTATCAATCATGATGATACGCCTCCTTTTTTTGAAGTGTATTATAAGGCGTGACGGAGATGGGGGCAACTCATCGGTCGGATCGTCGTGAGAAAATGTATGAAAACGCAGAGAAAATGACCTTGACAATTCCGCCCGATCGGGTAGAATAGAAGGTGCAACAAAGACCCTCCGTGAAAGGAGGGCATAAGATGTCAAATACGAAAAAGCTACTCTGGGCTGGCTCAAAAGAAACAGCCTGGGAGTCTCTAACCCTGAAAAACAACTATATGTTTTTCAAAGTGATGCAGGAGGAGAGCAAGCTCAAGGAGCTTCTGCATCGAGTCTTTCCGGAAATACGCATCAAAAGCTTAGCGGTCGTCGGCGAGAAAACGATCCAGCCCGGCGAGGATATCCATGGTGTGAGACTTGATATTTTTGCACAGGATGAGAATGGCCGTGCTTTTACGGTTGAAATGCAGGTTTGTAATCAGGATCATTTGCCGAGGAGGATGCGTTACTATTCCTCTACGGTGGATAGTCAGTTGCTTGAAAAAGGTGAACGATTTGCGAGTCTGCCGGATTCGTATGTGGTTCTCATTTGCTGTTTTGATCTCTTTGGCTTTGGACTTCACAAGTATTCGTTTAGCAACAAGTGTGACCAAGTAGATGGTCTGGAGATGGGTGATGGTGTAAAATATGTCATCCTTAGCACGAAGGCGACAGCAAATGACGGTGTTGATATCGGTCTGAAGAACTTTTTGGACTATGTCGAAGGCGGTGTGCCGGTGAAGGGTGACGAGTTCATCGAGGGATTGCACAAATCCGTTACCAGAGCCAGGGCCGACAAGAAATGGAGGGCTGAATATATGACGATAGAACAGCATGATATGGAGATGCAGTACATAGGAGAGAAAAGAGGTCTTGAGACTAAGCTGATCTCTCAGGTTAGACGCAAGATGCAGAAAGGCCTCTCTCCGGATGAGATCGCTGAGGACATCATGGAAGATCTTGACTATGTGTCAACGCTGATGGCTGCGATAAATACCTGTGGTCCAACGGCGGAGGACGTAGATGTGTATCGGTATTTGCATCCGGATTCATATTAACACCGGTGTAACGGAGGGAGTAACATGGACGAAATGCGTACAACGCGAAATAAAAAACTGTCAGAAAAGATCATAAAAGGACTCGAGTCCCGGCATATGGAGGGCTTCTATGCCGAAACAAAAGAAGAAGCGCTGAAGATCGCTTTGGATCTGATCCCGGAAGGCTCATCGGTATCCTGGGGCGGGACAATGTCGGCGAAGGAAATCGGTCTGACCGAAGCAATCGCCAACGGTAACTACAACTACATCGATCGCAACGGGGCATCGACAAAGGAAGAGAAGAGAAAGCGTGAGATCGAGGCGTACGGCTGCGATTACTACATCGCCAGTTCAAACGCGATCACCGAGGATGGGATCCTGGTCAACCTCGACGGCAACGCGAACCGCGTTTCGTGCATCGCGTACGGTCCGACGCATGTCGTGATGATCATCGGGATGAACAAGGTAACATCCGATATCGACTCCGCGATCGAGCGCACCCGTCACGAGGCGGCACCGATCAATGCCCAGCGCTTTGACATCGAGACGCCGTGCAAGCTGACCGGAGCCTGCGGCAACTGCAAGTCGCCGGACAGTATCTGCTGCCAGCTGCTCATCACAAGATTGGAGCACCACCCGGATCGCATGAAGGTCATCCTGGTGAACGACGACCTGGGCTACTGATACTCACTACAGACGAGATGAACTACATATACATCCATCTAACAAAACATCAAGCAACAGAAGACGGCCACTGCACCCCGCAGTGGCTGTTTTATTGCCTCAAAAGCAGGTCAAATCGTACCGTTCAGAAGGGATTTCAACCGAAAAACCCCCGAAAAGTCGGCTTTTGTATTAAAAAATATCAATTTTTACCGATTTTTCCATATTTTTTGCGAAAAAATCTTGCATTTTATAAGAAAGAGTGGTAAAATATTATAGGTTAAATAGGTGTACTATGCCCATTTGTCGGATATGCGATCGGCATAGTGCAGGCAAGGAGACGCCGAGATGCTCGATTATTGGTATGTTTTGTACCCGATTATCTTTATCTACGGGATTGTGATCGGAAGCTTTTTGAACGTATGCATTTTCCGCATCCCAAAGGAAGAGAGCATCGTAACCGTAAAGTCGCACTGTATGAGCTGCGGACATAACCTGAAGTGGTATGATTTGTTCCCGCTATTCAGCTGGCTTTTCCTCAGAGGGAAATGTCGCTACTGCGGAGCGAAGATCTCCCCGCAGTATCCGATCATCGAGGCGACAAACGGCATCCTTTACCTGGTGGTATTCATCATCAACGGATTTACCGTCGAGAGCGCACTGTGGTGCTTCGTTACCTCGTGCCTGCTCGTCATCACGGTGATCGATTTCCGGACGATGCTGATACCGGTCGGGAGTTATGTGATCATCCTGCTGATCGGGGTAGCGCATCTGTTCCTCGATCTGGACAACTGGTTGGACTACTTACTTGGATTTGTCTGCGCGGGAGCATTTTTACTGATCATCTCACTGCTGTTCCGGTTGATCACCGGGAAAAGCGGACTGGGGCTCGGCGATATCGAGCTGATGGCATGCGCCGGCATGTGCCTGGGCGTGAGCCGTGTGTTCTTCGCGATCGTGATTGGCTGTATCCTGGGCGCGATCATCGAGGGGATCCGCATAGCCGTGACGAAGAAAAAAGGCAAGTTCGCCTTCGGACCGTATCTGTCGGTTGCCACCTTTGTCTGTCTGCTGTGGGGCAAGGCCATGTATGACTGGTACCTGTCACTGGCCGGACTGTAAACCGGACGGATGCACGGACGCACCGGATGCGAGAGGAAACCACACAGAGCAAAGATGCCCATATAAAACCGGTATTAACATCGCTGTTTGCAGGCTGTGGTGTTGATCATATAGAAACACTATAAAAAAGCTTCGTGGAGGAGTGTTATGGCAAAGAAAGTGTTAGTGATCCGTGTAGGATCCAGGACGACGCACATCGTTCACATGGACAATGTCGACGATGAACCATCGATCTACGGATGCATGCGCGTGACGACACCGGAGGGCTGCGTGTCCGACGGACAGATCATCGATGTGACTGATCTGGCGCGTATGATCGTAAAGACGATGAAGGAGAAACACATCAACTGCAAAGATGCGATCTTCGTAATTCCATCTTCCAAGATCGCCAGCCGTGAGGCGACGATGCCGGCTGTCAGCAAGCAGCGTATGGGCGCGCTTGTACAGGCTAGAGTATCAGACCTGTTCCCGGTGGATGTTGACCAGTACGTATTTTCTCACGTACTTCAGGGTAAGCCATACGCCGGCGGCGAGGAGACCAAGCTCGCTACCGAGAAGGGCTTTGATAAGCTGGTAGAGGCCGAGGAAGCAAAGGAAAAGGGAGAAGAGGAGCCCAAGAAGAAAAAGAAAAAGAAGGGCGCGTCTACCGAGGAGGCAGATGACTCCGAACTGGTACAGGATGTGCTCGTATTTGCGGCACCGACCGAGTTGATCAACTCGTACTACGCACTGGCAGATGCGATCGGTGTTAAGATCGCAGCGCTCGAGGCTGACGGTAACTCGGTGTTCCAGATCATGAAACGTCAGGTTGGAAGCGGAACATCCCTTTCCATCCAGATCAACCGCGACTCTACTCTGGTGAATGTCGTTAACCAGGATAAGTTGCTCTTACAGCGTGTGGTTCCGTATGGTGTAAACGTGTTCACCGATGCGATCCAGGAGGAGCCCGCGTTCCGATGCGAGACTTTTGATAAGGCATATAAGTTGATTTCCTCTCAGCGCGTGCTGATGCCGCACCTGGGAGTGGAGAACGCAGGAGATGACTTCTCGGTACAAAAACGTATCGAAGTCACCAACAACGGTGATTACCTGATCGGTAACATCGTCCGCGTAGTTGAGTATTACAACGCTCAGCACCGCGGCGATCCGATCCAGAGTGTATCGCTGATCGGTTGGGGATGCTCGATCGTCGGTATCCACGACCTGTTGTCCAACGAGTTGGGCCTGCAGACAACGACACCGACCGAGATCGCCGGTGTACGCTTTAACCGTAAGGTTGAGATCAGCATTTCGATGCTCCAGTACCTGAACTGTATGGGTGCCGTATTCTCACCGGTTAACTTCGTATCCCGCGATGCAGCGGAAAAGGATGCGAAAAAGGGAACGATGGTAGGCCCGATCCTGATTTGCGGACTGCTTGTCTGCTGCGCGGCTGTACTGGCCGGATGGTCCTACTTAAATCTCTTCAATGCGAGAGACGATAAGGACGCATGGCAGTTGAAGGTCAACGCTTTAGCCGGCGTCGAGGCTGAGTATAACGACCTGATGGCCATCGAGACAAACTACGGCATGTATAAAAATGTCAAGCTTACAACGGATCTTAACAACAACCACCTGCA
>JAZASH010000085.1:0-6148 GCA_036343395.1 Eubacterium sp.
CACCTCATCAGCCAGCGTCTCGTGTTTGATGGTCTCTTCGTTCGCGGTAAAAATACCCCGAATCTTGTCATTGCCATCTACATAGACACGGATGCGATCCATCACCTCATAGTTGATCTCCTTGCGCATCGTCTGGATCTTCGAGATCAGCTCGCGTACGAAGCCTTCCTCGATCAGCTCATCGGTCAGGTTGGTGTCGATCACGACGGTGATGCCACGGTCGGTCTCGCTGACGAAGCTATCCATCTGCTTGGACTCGATCACGAGATCCTCTCTCGAGATAAACTCATCGAGACCCTCCAGTGTGATCTTGACCTCATTTCTCTCATTGAGCATGGCCATCGCTTCGTTGCCGTCGAGCGCCAGCAGGAGATCCTTGACCTGATTGATCTTGCCGCCAAAGCGCTTGCCGAGGGTTTTGAAGTTCGGCTTGATGGTGTAGTCGGTGAAGTCCGCTACGTCATCGGTCAGAACGACTTCCTTGACATTCAGCTCATCGGCGATGATATCGGTGTAGAAATCATCCAGCTCGCCATCGGCCTTGACATAGATCTTGCCGATCGGCTGGCGGTTTTTGATATTTGCAGTGTTACGTGCCGCACGTCCGAGCACGACGATCTGGAGGAGCTCCTCCATCTTTGTCTCGAGCTCAGTATCGATCCAAGCCTCATGCACCTCCGGGAAATCGCAGAGATGGATGGACTCCGGCGCACTGCTATCCAGCCCTCTTACGAGGTTCTGATAGATGCTCTCTGTCATGAAAGGAATCATCGGTGCCGCTGCCTTTGAGATCGTCACAAGGGCGGTGTACAGCGTCATGTAAGCATTGATCTTATCCTGCTCCATGCCCTTTGCCCAGAAACGATCACGACAACGACGGACATACCAGTTACTCATCTCCTCGACGAACTGCTGCAACGCCTTTGCCGTTTCCGGGATGCGGTAGTTTTCGAGATTCTCATCAACCGCCTTTACGGTGGACTGCAGTTTGGAAAGCAGCCACTTATCCATCACAGCGAGAGAATCATAGTTTAACTCGTACTTTGTCGCATCAAACTCATCGATGTTTGCGTAGAGTACGAAAAATGCATACGTGTTCCACAGAGTGCCCATGAACTTGCGCTGGCCCTCAGTTACGGCCTTGCCGTGGAAACGGTTGGGCAGCCACGGTGCACTGTTGATATAGAAATACCAGCGGATCGCGTCAGCACCGTAGGTTTTCAGTGCCTGCATCGGATCGACAGCATTTCCTTTACTCTTACTCATCTTCTGGCCGTTCTCATCCTGAACGTGGCCAAGGACGATAACGTTTTCATATGGTGCCTTGTTGAAGAGCAGGGTCGACTCCGCAAGAAGGGAGTAGAACCAACCACGGGTCTGATCCACGGCCTCAGAGATAAACTGTGCCGGGAACTGCTGCTCAAAAAGCTCCTTGTTTTCAAACGGATAATGATGCTGTGCAAAAGGCATCGCGCCGGAATCAAACCAGCAGTCGATCACCTCCGGTACACGGCGCATCGTCTTGCCGCACTTCGGGCAGGTGCAGGTCACCGCATCGATGTACGGACGGTGAAGCTCGGTGTTGGCAGCATCCGGATTGCCGGACTTCTCTGCTAACTCTGCACGGCTTCCGATCGCGATCTGCTCCCCGCACTCCTCGCACTCCCAGATGTTCAGCGGAGTACCCCAGTAGCGGTTTCTGGATACGGCCCAATCCTGGATGTTCTCCAGCCAGTCGCCGAAGCGGCCGGATCCGATGGAATCAGGAATCCAGTTGATTGTTTTATTATTCTTGATCAGGTCATCCTTGACCTTGGTCATCTCGATGTACCAGGACTCGCGCGCATAGTAGATCAGCGGCGTGTCACAGCGCCAGCAGAACGGATAATCATGCTCAAACTTCGGTGCGGAGAAAAGAAGCCCTGCGGCATCTAAGTCCTTCAGCACCATCGGATCCGCATCCTTGACGAATGTCCCGGCGTACGGTGTCTCCTCGGTGAGATTACCCTTATCATCGACGAACTGAACAAACGGCAGATCGTACTTGCGTCCCACGTTCGCATCGTCTTCACCGAAGGCCGGTGCGATGTGGACGATTCCGGTACCGTCTGTCATCGTAACATAACTATCACAGGTGATAAAGTGTGCCTTTTTCTTCTGCTTCTCGCAAGTCGGCTTGACAAAGTCAAAGAGCGGCTCGTACTCGCGGTTCTCGAGGTCGGTTCCCTTGTAGGTCTCGAGTACCTCGTAAGCCTTTCCGTCAGCGTTTGCGTCGAACTTCTCCGTGAGTGTGGCGAGGACCGTATCGAGCAACGCGTCGGCCATGTAGTAGGTATAGCCGTCGATTGCCTTTACCTTGCAGTAGGTCTCGTCCGGGTTCACGCAGAGCGCCACGTTACTCGGCAGCGTCCACGGTGTCGTCGTCCATGCGAGGAAATAAGCATCCTCACCGACTACCTTAAAGCGGACGATCGCCGAACGCTCCTTGACAGCCTTATACCCCTGAGCCACCTCGTGTGAGGAGAGCGGGGTACCACAACGCGGGCAGTACGGCACGATCTTGAAGCCTTTATAAAGAAGACCCTTGTCCCAGATCTCTTTCAGTGCCCACCACTCCGACTCGATGAAGTCATCGTGATAGGTGACATACGGGTTCTCCATATCAGCCCAAAAGCCGACAACATCGGAGAACTCCTCCCACATGCCTTTATATTTCCAAACGGATTCCTTACACTTATTGATGAACGGATCGAGACCATACTCCTCGATCTGCTCCTTTCCGTCGAGACCGAGAGCCTTCTCCACCTCCAGCTCCACCGGCAGTCCGTGGGTATCCCAACCGGCTTTACGCGGTACCTGGAATCCCTTCATCGTTCGGTAACGCGGGATCATGTCCTTGATAACGCGTGTCAGCACGTGGCCGATATGCGGCTGGCCGTTCGCGGTCGGCGGGCCGTCGTAAAACATATAGGACGGTGCGCCTTCACGGAGCTTGATGCTCTTCTGGAAGATATCCTGCTCGCGCCAGAAATCTTCGACTTCCTTCTCTCTCTCGACGAAGTTCATATCCGTCGTGACTTTCTTGTACATCGATGTTTCCTCCCTAATGAACATAAGTAACCATATTTTAGCAAAAATCAGGAAAAATGTCAATGCCCCGCCCCTTTGCAGGGACAAAAAAAAGTGCCCGGCGCGGATAGCGCTGAGCACTTGCCTGTCTGAATCATTCTTCCAACTCGATGTCTTCGAAAAAGAGCGGCAGTTTTTCCTTAAACTCCTTTAGCGCGATGTTGGCAACCTCTCGCATCTGCGGGTGTGCTGCCTTATCGGTGCGGAGTCGGAAGAAGTTCCGCCAGGAGCGGATATTCATCGTGATGACAATCTCGGTCTTTAACGAGTTTGGCAAGACCGAACGTGCTTCCTGCGCGGTAGCACCGGCCTCGAGCATCTCGAAATAGGCTTTTTCTGCCTCCTCCATCGAGCGTGTCCAGATGTCATATTTCTTCTTGTCGTCAGGATTGTTCAGATCGTAGTCAAAACCACCGGCCAGATCGATCACGGTGATCTCGTTACCGAACTTATCACTGGTATAGTTGCAGTATCTCGTACTCTCCTGTGAGTAGCTCGCAATACGATGACGCACAATCTCGTGAGTCACGCCGCGATCGCAGACAAAGCGCACGGTGATCGCCTCATGCTCGATCACAGACTCATGTCCGCGTCGAAGGATGTTGGAGATGAAGCGCTCTGCCGATCCGTCGGAGATATTATCCTCAGACTTGTAGCAGACACGGCCGATCCTCTCAATCTTTTTTACGATCTTTTCATAGTCATCCATGTCGATGATTTCAACACTCGGCTTAATTGTTTTCATGTTTACCTCACATTTTCCTAAGCGTCGTCGCCAGACGGCGACAGCTCTTTGATCCTGGGTTTCTCTAACGAACAAAAGTATAGCATACTCCCCGTGAAAACGCAAGCGCTAACCGCATGCACATCACCGGATCACCCTGCCGGCATCAGCCAACCCAATCCACCGCAGAGCGGACAGGTCGTGTCGTTGATCTCACCGGTTCCGTGACAGTCCGGACATACAACAGCATCCGGATCCGGCGGGCTCAGTGTCGGCTTCGCCGTAGGCATAGTCGTCTCCTCCGGCGTCGGAGTGGCGATAGGTGTTTCGGTCGGCGTCGCCGTCGGTGTCGTAGTCGGTGTTGCTATCGGTGTGGCACTGGCTGTCGGCGTCGGTGTCGACGGTGTCTCACTGGCCGTCGGAGACGGGGTAGGAGCCGGTGCTCCCGTTACCTTTACCGCAACCTTTTTCAGTACCTGCTTTGCCTTCGCGCCCGGGTATGTATATACGATATAAACATAAACATTTGCGCCCGGAGCATCGAGTCCCCGCACCGTGATGGCGGTCTTTGTCGTCTTTACAACCTTCACCTTTGCGCGTGCATCGGAGTAAGCCTCCACGGTTTTGATCTTACATTTCGCTTTCTTTGTGATCTTCAACATGATCTGCTTCCCGGCAGTTACCGTGCCGCCCTTGACGCTCGGAGCCGGCTTAGCTGCCCGTACCGGTGCCATATAAGAAAGGATCGAAAACATCAGCGCGAGCACGACCAGGATCGACAGTCTCGATTTACGATGGCGCTGCGCCATCTGCCGTTTATCGGTATGATTGATTTTCATCATGCGTCTCCTCCCTTATTTGATGGTAACGGTGATCGTCGATCCACCTACAATATCATCGGGAACGGTAAAGGTCTTTTCATACAGGTCCGGTTTCTTTACCTGCAGGTAGGTGATCAGACCGATCCCTCCGTCGACCTTTTCATAATTTGCCTGGAATGTAGCCGGGTACGGAACTGCATTGGCACCGTACTCGTTAAACTCACGACCTCCCGTCGGTGTCAGCGATACCGTAAACTTGTCTCCCGGTGTAACGGTACTGCTCGAGCATGTCGCAGTAACGTTGGCATTGTTGTTGATCACCTCCACCGTTGCAGGATCGCTCGGTGCGGGTGTGATCTCCGGGCTCGGTGTCGGCGTCGGTGCCAGCGTCGGTGTCGGTGTCTGTACCGGTACCGTCGTCTGGACCGGCGGCGTCGGCTCACCGGGCTCCGGTGTGTTTGACTCCAGAACCGTAACTGCCGTGTAATACGCATAGATCTGCGTCGACGCTTTTATCTTTTTCTTTTTATTGGCCTTGGTCGTCGCCGTGACGAAAACACGAACGAGTCCCGTACCGGCACTGAGTCCGGCAACCTTAACGGACGTTTTTGACACCGCGGTAACATCGATACCGTCACCGATCGGAAATGCCTTAACGTCCTTTACCTTCAGTCCGTTTGCCCGGATCTTGATCGTATCCGTCCGGCCCTCATCGATCTGAAGTGCTCCGGTTACCTTTGGCTTTTTCGCTGTCTTCGCGATAGCCGGTTGTCCAAAAGCACACAGAATCAGGGACAGCACCAGCACGATGGCCAGGTGTTTATGACAAATCTTTCTCATAAAAACAGCCCTCCTTTTCATCCATCAGACTGCTATAACCATAGCATATCCCCTGCAAAAAGTCAATTTAGCACTTGTCTTTTCCCTGCATAACGTGTATCATAAAGAACGAGGTGAGTTATTATGAAACATGCAGAGATTGCCCGTCAACTTTTCCTGGACGGATTTAACTGTGCACAGTCCGTGTTCTGTGCGTATGAGGATGTCACCGGTTTAGACCGTGAGACAGCGGCAAAGCTTTCCTCCTCCTTTGGCGGAGGGATGGGGCGCATGCGTGAGGTATGTGGCTGTATCAGCGGAGCGCTGATGGTGCTGGGCCACGTCAGCGGAAGTGAGGACCCACAGGATGCCGAGGCGAAAAAAAGAAACTATGCTCTCGTGCAGGATTTCGCCGCGAGGTTCCGCGAGAAAAACGGCTCGATCATCTGTCGCGAGCTACTGGCAGGTGTCAAGACGACACCCGGCGGTGAGCCCGAAGCACGTACGGAGGCGTATTATCAGAAACGCCCCTGTCCGGATCTCGTCGCCTGTGCAGCAACCATACTGGATCAGATGTTAGAAGAAATAAAAAGCGCCAATCCGATGTGAATTGGCGCTTTGTTTTTTGTAGACTGTCTTACTCTTCCCGTCCCTC
>JAZASH010000086.1:0-6139 GCA_036343395.1 Eubacterium sp.
CTTGCCTGAAAGCTTGGGACGATTTGCCATCTCCTGCTTCGTAAGGATCAGCAGTCCCTTTTGGATCTCTTCCTCGGTACACTGAGCGATCCCTCTGCCAAAGTTGGCCTTCAGTACTTTCTCTATCCTTTGCTCCATTAATCTCTCCTTTCGTTATCACAATGTGCTCAAATGATACACAAAAGTTTTACCTTCCGTACAATCTCGTTAGTTTTTTCATCTCTGCCGAAAGATCCTTGGTCAGCGCGTCCTTGTCCATGCGCCATTTCCAATTCTCCCCTATCGTAGACGGAGTATTGATCCTGGCCTCGTTTGAAAGTCCGAGCCAGTCCTGCATAGGTATTATACACATATCTGCGGACGACGCCAGCGCTGCACGCACCAGCTTTCTGGTGAGAACCGCCTTATTCTTTACATGATAGTCGACATAATCCTGAACCTCGGCAAGCTCAGCTTTTTTGATGCTGTCCAGCCATCCGCGCAGCGTCTCGTTATCATGCGTGCCGGTATATGCCACGCAGTTTTTACAATAATTGAAGGGCAGAAAGTCATTCGTCTTATCGGAGGATGAGCTCTCATCCCGTCCGTCAAATGCAAACTCCAGGACCTTCATATTCGGGAAACCTGTGTCTTTGACCAGCTTTCTGACGGAATCCGTCATAAAACCGAGATCCTCTGCAATGATCGGAGTCTCTCCTATCTCTTTTTTGACAGCCTTAAAGAGCGCCAGTCCGGGACCCTTCTTCCATTTGCCCTTCCTGGCATTCTTTGCACCGGCAACGATGCTGTAATACTCGTCAAAACCTCTGAAATGATCTATACGGATGACATCATAGAGCTTCATGCAGTTTTTCATACGCTCTATCCACCAAGCATATCCGGTCTCTTTGTGATACTTCCAGTCATAGAGTGGATTACCCCAGAGTTGTCCGTCTGCCGAAAAAACATCCGGAGGACAGCCAGCAACTGCAACCGGACTTCTGTCCTCATCCATCTGGAAAAGCTCGGGATGCGCCCATACATCTGCACTATCCTCGGCAACATAGATCGGAATGTCACCGATTATCTTGATCCCGGACTTATTGGCATACTTCTTCAGCTTCTCCCACTGACCGAAAAATTCATACTGGATCCACTCATAGAAGAGGACTTCATCGGCATACTTTTGAAAAGCAGCCTTGATCGCCACAGGCTTACGAAGTCTGAGTTCATCCTCCCACAGCATAAAAGAAGCTCCGCCGTGTGCGTTCTTTAATGCCATGAACAGAGCATAATCCGGAAGCCACTTTTTATTCTTTTTCACAAATCGCTCCACCTTGGAACGCTTATCATCCGAGATCCTGCCAAAAGCTTTCTTCAGGAGCGGGTAGCGATTCTCATATAATAGTCCGTAGTTTATATATTTATCATCTGCCTTAAGCTTTGCACGATCGCACTCAGCCTTTTTCAGGAGTCCCTCATCTATAAGCTCCTTCAGATCGATAAAATAAGGATTTCCGGCAGCAGTCGAGAACGACTGATACGGCGAATCTCCGTAACTGGTCGGTCCTATCGGCAGCATCTGCCAGTAGCTCTGACCTGACTTTGCCAAAAAGTCCACAAATTTATATGCTTCTTTTGAAAAGCAGCCGATCCCATATGCACCCGGCAGTGAAAACACCGGGAAAAGTACTCCGCTTTTTCTCATCAAATTCTCCTTTTGATCAACCTATTTTCTTGACCGAATCGCGTGTCAAAAGCTCAGTGGGGAATACCGTGTCAGCTATACCCTCTTCCTGTGATATGAGCTTTAAGAGGATCCTGACGGATTCCAAAGCCATCTCATGACGCGGCTGGACCATCGTTGTGATCCTGGGATTCATGTAATCTCCAAGCTCTATACCGTCGAATCCGACAACCGAGATATCATCGGGGATCTTCAGTCCCGCATCATATATGGCGCGATACGCACCTATCGCGGTAAGATCCGATATACAGTAAACAGCCGTGAATTCTTTTTTTGACGCGATCAGTTCCTTGGTAACGACATATCCGTTTTCTACGGTGAACTCGTCGATATCCTTCTTCATATGAAAGACCAGATCCTCGTCCACTTCTATGCCGTGTTCCTCCAGCGACTTCCTGTAGCCCAAAAGTCGCCCTCCTGCGACTGCCATATCACCCTCGACACCGGCTATGATAGCGATCTTTTTATGACCCATATCGCAGAGATAATCCACCATACGCTTTGACGCAGCGATATCGTCAATACCTACTGTCGGACAGGGAGCATGAGGCCCCTCGATCGTATGTGAGACCGTGCAAAAGACATAAGGAACATTAACGTTTAACAGAGACTTGCTGTTGGGATTGATCCATCCGCCGAGGAATACGATACCCTTAAGCCTCTTTTCCTTTGAAAGCCGAAGCGCTTCTGCCGGGATGTTCACATCATTGTCAACGGAATGAAGCAAAAAGTCATAACCGTTCTTTTCAAGCTCGTTCTGAAAATCGTCATACATCGATGTGAAGAAGATGTTCCCAACACCACAGACTATCAATGCTATGGTGTTGGACTCCGTCATCTTGAGATTCCTTGCACTCGTATTGGGAACGTATCTGAACTTCCTTACGGTCTCAAGTATCCTCTCTTTTGTCTTTTCATTGATGCCCGGATCATCATTTATCGCACGCGAAACAGTGGAAACACCCACTCCGCAGATCCTGGCAATGTCTTTTATGGTGATATTTTCGCTCATTCTTACCCCTTAACTGCACCTGCCGCAACGCCCTTGATGATGTACTTCTGGCAGGTAAGATAGAATATGATTACCGGAATGATGGATAACAGGATCAATGCCATCGTAGCACCGAGGTCAACCGTTCCGTAGCTTCCCTTAAGATACTGGATATGTATCGGTATGGTCCTGTACTCGTTGATATCCAAAACAAGATAAGGGAGCAGATAGTCGTTCCATACCCACATAAGCTCCAGGATGCCGACTGAGATAAGCGTAGGCTTAAGCATGGGGACAACTACCATAAAGTATGTACGGATAGGTCCGTAACCATCGATCGCTGCCGCCTCCTCTATCTCCAGAGGAATGCTCTTTACAAATCCCACAAACATAAAGATCGCCAATCCTGCACCGAAGCCCAGGTATACGATCGGAATCGTAAAGGGCGTGTTGAGCTTGAGCTTGTCCGCTGTCTTTGAAAGCGTGAACATTACCATCTGGAAAGGAACTACCATTGAGAATACGCAAAGGAAATATACGATCTTGCAGATCATATTATCAACTCTTGCGATATACCATGCAGCCATGGATGTAAAGAGAAGGATCAGTCCGACTGAAAGGACGGTGATCACAACGCTGTACATAACGCTCTTGAAAAAAGGATAGTTTCCGAAGGTCATACCCTTTACAAAGTTGGAGAATCCTGCGTTCATCTCACCCGTAGGCAGATCAAAAGTATTTGTCTTAACAAATGTATTTACCTTAAAAGAATTGATCACAACTGCCAGAACCGGGAGCACCCATATGATACATACGAAAGCAAGAACGACTGAGTAGATCGTTTTTCTTATTATATCTTTCTCCATTACTGCTGCACCTCCCTCTTTCTGGTATAAGCAAGCTGTAACAGTCCAAGTCCGGCAACCAGGATGAAGAACAATACCGCCTTTGCCTGAGCCACGCCTGTAGCTGACTTGTTGGAACCGTAGAATGTATTAAAGATATTTAATGCCATCATCTCTGTTGTCTTGATCGCCGATCCGTCGGGCTGGATGACGAAAGGCTGTCCGCCTGTCAGTGCAAGGTTCTGATCGAAAAGCTTGAACCCATTGGTAAGTCCGAGGAATGAGCAGATCGTTATCGAAGGCATGACATTCGGGATCGTGATCCTGAAAAGGATCTGGCTGCGACTTGCTCCGTCTATGCTGGCAGCCTCGATCATATCGTCCGGAACTGCCTGAAGTCCTGCGATATAGATGATCATCATATATCCGACCTGCTGCCAGATCATCAGTATGATCAGTCCCCAGAAGCCGTACTTTGTCTCCAAAAGGATGGATGTACTGTATCTGGAAAGAATACCGTCAAAGATCATCGCCCAGATGTATCCCAAAACGATACCGCCGATAAGGTTCGGCATAAAGAATACCGTTCTGAAAAGATTGCTTCCCTTTATGTTCTGAGTCAGGATGTATGCAACCGTGAAAGCCAGAACATTTATAAGTACAAGGCTTACTACCGCAAAAACAGCTGTATATACAAAGGAATATCTGAAGCTGGCATCCGAAAAGGCTTTGCCGTAGTTCGAAAAGCCGATAAACTCAGCATCCTTTATCAATCGAAATTTACAAAATGAAAGATATATTCCCTGGATGAACGGCCATACAAAGCCGATGATAAATGCCGCTAAAACCGGCCCCATAAATAACAGAAAATGTTTTTTGATTGATTCCTTCGGGGTTTTGGATCGTGTTTTGTTCATACGAAACCTCCTAAAAAGAGAGGCGAGCAATTTGTGTCACCCGCCTCTCTGATAAGTCTAATATGCAGATCGTGAGGCTTTATCAGTCAGCGTTTGCAAGTCCGTACTGTGTAGCCCAGCCGTCAACGAATGCTGCCTTTACGAGATTCCAGTTAGCATCGCTCTGATCAGCGTTGTACTGGTTAAGTGCTGCAACAAGTGCTGCACGATAGTCATCTACGTTAGGCTGATAGTTTGTAGCCCAATCCATTACGTAGCAGCCGTCAGCAGTGTACTTAGCTGCATCGTTAAGGAAGCCGTTTGAAGACTCAACTGCGTTCTTGTAAGGCATGATACCAAGCTGCTCAACCATAGCCTTGCTTGCATCAGGATCAGATACGAGCCATACCATGAAGTCGATGGTAGCCTGCTGATCTGCCTCGGAAGCGTTTGCATTAACTGCCCAGCAGTTCTCTGTACCGCAGTTAAGACCAGCCTTCTCCTCGCCTTCAACACCACAGTAGTAAGGGATCATTGTAGCGTTCGGAACATCGCCGGATACTGCTGCATACTCCCAGGAACCGTTTACGAAGAATGCTGCCTTGCCCTCTTTGAACTCTGCCTCAGCGTCATGTCCGCCGTTTGCAAGATCCTTGGGGTCTGTAAGGCTGTTGTTGATGATGAGGTCATAGAGGTTCTTGTAATTCTCCATGTACTTACCTGTAAGAGATGCGGGGCACTCTTCCCACTTAGCACCTGACTCCTTCTCCTCATAGAAGTACTCAAGGTTAGCAAGGTGTCCTGTGAATCTCCAGGAAGAAGAATCATCCATATCGGAAGATGAGAATGCATCGAAACCAAGAGTATCAGCATTCTTGTGGATATCCTCAGCTACTGTCTTGAGACCTTCAAAGTTCTTGATCTCGTCCATGCTGTGACCAGCCTTCTCGATCAGATCGGGGTTAACGATGATGCCATAGCACTCATAGCAGTAACCGATAGAAACGAGCTTTCCTGTCTCATCATAGAGGTTGTATGCGTCTGTTGAAAGCTCATCAGCGATCTTTGTGCCTGTAAGGTCGATAGCGTAATCAGCCCAATCCTTAACGCCTGCTGCGTTACCTACTACGAAAAGTGTAGGAGCCTCAGACTTGTCCATCTCGGACTGAAGTGTCTGACTGTAAGTACCTGAAGCTGCGGTTACGATCTTAACCGGAACGCCTGTGGTCTCTGTGTACTTCTTGCCCAGCTCCTGGATGGTCTCATCAAGCTCGGGCTTGAAGTTGAGCCAGTATACGGAACCCTCTCCGCTTGCTGCTGTCTCTGTAACAGCCTCTGCATCACCTGATGCGTCAGTGCTTCCTGCATCGGTGCCTGTAGCTGCGCTACCGCTGCCGCCGCAGCCTACGAGTAATGACATTGTCATTGCCGCACATAAAAATACACTAAGTAGCTTCTTTTTCATGATCTTCCTCCTTAATCATTTGATTTCATGCAATTATCGGAAACGTTTCCGACACAGAAAGCATATCACGGAAACGTTTCCAATGCAAGCACTTTTTTCAGGTAATTATTGACAAGAAACGTTTCCGAAACTTTGTAACATTTTCACAAAGCTCCTTTATCAGTTATAAGTTTTTGGGGGTTGGAATAGAATGATTTATTTCCCTAAATATCTGAA
>JAZASH010000087.1:0-6043 GCA_036343395.1 Eubacterium sp.
AACCGACATCGCCACGCTCGCCATCAGGATCTGCTTGATGCCGTTATCGACATTCAGGCGGATCTGCATGATAAAGCCGACCATCAGGCACAGCATCATATTGTTCAGGATCAGTTTGGATAACCCCTGGTAGATCTTTTGGTAGAGGATAATAAAAACCGTGTAAAAGACCAGGCAGAGTCCGAGCACGAAGCCAAGCTTCACCGATGGATTCTCCAGCATCAGGAGTGCGGCGCACAGCAAAAACAGCAGCACCGTCACCAAACGCTGCCCGCGATAGATCATCAGCTTTTTCTCCTCCGTGCTTCCGATGAAGGAGGTAAAGCTCAAAAATACATAGATCACGATCAAAAGGACTAAAAAGTATCGCGATATATCTGCCACCACTACAACCATTTTTCCAAAACCTCTCTGACTTCCTCTGACTGCTCGATTGAAAAATCAATGCACACCGATTGTTTTTTCGATTTTGATTCTTTTTTCGAGGACGGTTCATGTCCGGATGATATGTTTTCGATCGGATCCGCCGTCACGATCACACGGTACTGCGCCCCCTCCGGCTTGACGACGACAAAACGGTCGCCCTTCGGCGTTTCGATCTCGCCCTCACGGATCGGATGTGCGCTGGTCATCACCGGGATGTGTCCGTAGGTGCGACTCGGTCCGCGGTGCACCCCCTTCTCGGCGTAAAACCGCTCGGCCAATCCGTTCCATATATACATATTCTCATCAGCTACTCTAACGAAGCTTGGGCAGTGTTTCTTGCAAAAAACAAGACTCGCCATGCTGTTAACGACAAAGATCGGTTTTCTGTCGTCATTTTCCGTGAAACATGAAAAAAAGTCAAGAATTTCGCTCTCCCGGAGGCTCCGCTCCTTTCCGCGCCATGCGCGAGGCAGGGAAAAGGCCCACACAATATCTGACCGGTTATGCTCACTTTCCTTCCACATCGTGTGGATTTTTCCGAGCGAAGATGCCGAAAAACCACCAAGTTTCACGTGTAACACGGTTTTCCGTCGTGAAACATAGTTTAAAAATGTCAAGACCGACTCGAGCTGCTCCATGGTAAAAACACGGATCCATGTCCGGTAATCCTTCAGACGGCTCTCCTCGTTTTCAAAGGCCGATGTATCATAGATCTCTTCTGCCGGCTTGCGGCTCGTCTCCTCCTGCAGCTCGGGGACAACCTCCGTCAGCTCAGCCGTTTCCGCGAGCTCTACCGGCATCTCTACCAGACCGCTTGCGATCTTCCAGGCCTCCGACACCTTTTCTTCAAAGGCTCGGATCGCCTCCCGGCGCAGTTCCTTGATCGCCTTGAGAGGGATAAAGGCTCCCTCCTCCATCTCCGCCTGGAGATTCTCCCAGCGATAATCCGTACCGCCGAGCTGCACCAGACGCTCTCCGACATCATCCGCCGTGACCGGACGGTTCGATGCCTGCTGGACAATATCGCCGGTCACCGTCACCGCGATCGTCTTTCGCACATAATCGATCACCTCAGGGCGACGATCTCCCCTGACCTGTGCCGGGATAAAAAGATCCCCCTCGACGGAAAGCTGTACCGCCTGACCGACCTTGCCGATCCAGTTTCCCCGGAGCGGCGTCCGATTCTCCTCGGTTTCCCCCTCGATCATCCGACCGACGCCGGTCAGGAACCAGGTATTCTTGGTCCGGACGACGATATCGCCCTCTGTCACCTTACTAAAGCCGATCGGTGTCGTCCTGGTCATGCCGACCTCCGCGGGCTGCCCCACGGTAAACTCATACACGGTCTCTCCGGCATTGTCGCGGATCGCCAGGACATCGCCCGCCTGGAGTTCCTCCGTCAGAGCGATCGTCGCTGTCGAATCCTTTACCTGACGGGATCGGTTCACCGACTCGACGCGTCCGACCGGGAGACCGAAATGGCCCTTTACCCGCGGCTCGATCGTCGGCTCATCCCCCTTAGCAAACAGATACGACGGAAAGAAACCGCCGCGGTTATAGATATCCATCGCCCGTTTACGATCCTTCCACAGCTGACTGTCCGTATCCTCGACGAGCGTCCGGTAGTAATCCGCGCCCTCATCCAGATAAATATCCGCATAGTGGCGATACAGATAAGCAATATACGAGGCGTACTCCTTGCTCTTCATCCTTCCCTCGATCTTGAAGGAGTCAATCCCCGCCTCGATCATCTCAGGGATGTGCAAAAGCGTCTCGGAGTCCTTGGCATTTAACTCATACAGAGGCTGTCCGCCGCCTCTCGTGTACGGCAGTCTGCACGGCCCGGCACACATGCCCCGGTTGCCGCTTCGCCCGCCGATATGCTCGCTCATCAGACACCATCCGGAATAGCATACACAGAGTGCCCCGTGGACAAACACCTCGATCTCGAGGTCGGTCTGCGCTCTAGCCGTACGGATCTCCTCGATAGTCAGCTCTCTCGCCGGGACAAAGCGCGTCACGCCGTATCGACGGAGCAACTCCGCCTCCTCACCGGAGAACAGTGCCATCTGTGTACTGGCATGCAACGGAAGGTATGGGAAGGCCTCATGCAGACGAATCAGGACACCCGGATCCTGTACGATCGCCGCATCGAGTCCGGCTTCGACGAGCGGCTCCATCATCGGCAACAGATCCTCATCGAGTTCCTGATCGGTAAGCAGGGTATTCGTCGTGAGGTACAGCCTCTTTCCATGTCTGTGACAGTCCGCGATCGCCTGTGTCAGCTGCTCTACAGTAGGATTCTCGGCAAAGGCTCTCGCGCCAAATCGCGGCGCACCGACATAAACGGCGTCCGCTCCCATAGCGATCGCCGCGTATATCGTATCCAGTGATCCTGCCGGTGCCAGGATTTCAGGATTTTTCATCGCAAGCCTCCATACAAGTGAAGCCCCGGCGGACTCCGTCGGGGCTATCATGATTATCCTTACCGTTTGTTTTTCAATGTCGTCTCCAGTTCGACGATCTTTTTCTCTGCATCATTTAGCTTTTTCTGCAACTCTTTGATCTTGGCCTCATCCTTGCCGATCTGATCCTCTCGGGCGATAATCTCGTGCTTCATATCCAGCACCAGCTTATCCTTTAGCTCCCGATCGCCTCGGATGTCGTCAGCCACGCGTTTTTCTTTGAAATAGTCATCCGCAATATTGATGGCGAGCAAGGCATTCCTCGTATCGAGGTCCAATCGCATATAGCCTTTATTCTTTTTCAGTGCCCCGAGTTTGCGATTAATATAGGTCGCTACATGCTGGAGATACTCATCGCTCTCGAAGCCCGCAATCGTATAGGTTCGTCCGTCTATCAGCACATCGGCTGTCGTCTGATCCTGCATCCGTACTCTCCTCCAATACTGCATCCGTATCTACACGGAAACTTTGATAAAAACATTCTATCACATATCAGGGTGTATTACAACTACATTTTCAGAGAATCCTATACGGAAAAATGTCCGCACGGAAGTCTCTCTGTCACGTGGCAAACTACCGTATCCTCGCTAAGGAAGCAGGTATCGGTAAGCCTCATCCGTAACCACACGGCCGCGGGGCGTCCTGGCCAGGAGTCCCTTTTGGATCAAAAACGGCTCATACACATCCTCGATCGTCCCGGCATCCTCGCCGATACTTACCGCGATCGTCTCCAGTCCGACCGGACCGCCGCCGTAATGATCGATCATGGCCATCAGGAGTGCCCGGTCGACCGAATCCAGTCCCAGCTTATCCACCTCGAGGATGTCCATCGCCTGATCGGCAACCTCCAGTGTGATCTCACCGTCAAATCGGATCTGCGCGAAGTCCCGGACACGCTTTAAGAGGCGGTTTGCGATACGTGGGGTCCCGCGGGAACGGCGCGCGATCGCCATCGCTCCGTCTGCGTCGATCGGAACCTTTAATACGCGGGCGGATCGGGTCACGATCTCCGCCAGCTCTTTTTCATCGTAAAACTCCAGGCGATGGATCACGCCGAAGCGGTCTCGGAGTGGGGCTGTCAGCATGCCGGCTCTCGTCGTCGCTCCGATCAGTGTGAAGTGCGGCAGGTCGAGGCGTACGCTTCGGGCTGCCGGGCCCTTGCCGATCACGATATCGATCCCGAAGTCCTCCATCGCGGGGTACATGACCTCCTCGACCTGGCGGTTCAGACGGTGGATCTCATCAACAAAAAGAATGTCGCCTTCGTTCAGGTTATTTAGGATGGAGGCCATATCGCCCGGCTTTTCGATCGCCGGTCCCGATGTGATCTTGATCCCGACCTCCATCTCGTTGGCGATGATCTGCGCCAGAGTTGTTTTCCCGAGGCCCGGCGGGCCGTACAGGAGCACGTGATCGAGGGCTTCGCCACGGGCTTTGGCGGCGTCGATGTAAATCTTCAGGGTTTCCTTCGCCTTTTTCTGGCCGATGTATTCGGCGAGGAGTTTGGGGCGAAGGCTGTTTTCGATTTTGTAGTCTTCTTCGATAAGCTCGGTAGATATGACTCGTTTTTCCATGAATAGATCCTCTGGTTTTCCGGGATGAGCAAACCGCTCACCCTGCTAATGTTCTATATTGTTTTCAAAGCATTCTTGAGTATACTCTCTGTGTCTAAATCAGGGGACAAGGCAACGACACTCTTGACCGCGCGCATGGCGTCGGATGACGAATAGCCGAGGGCGACGAGGGCCTCGATGGCATCCTTGGCGGCAGAGGAGGTGTCTGCCGTTGAGGTGGTCGATTGCGATACAAGCGAAACATCCGAGGATAAATAATCGTCGGCATCGCACTTGTCACGCAGCTCGAGGACGATCTTTTCGGCGGTTTTTTTGCCGATGCCGGGGGATTTGGCGATCGACTTCGAGTCCTCGGCGAGGATCGCGAAGCGCAAGGCGTCGACATCCAGGGTTGAAAGGATCGACAGAGCCGCCTTCGGCCCGACACCGCTGACCGTGATGAGCAGCTTGAAAAAGTCGCAGGCATCCCGCGTCAGAAAACCGTACAGCTGCATCGCATCCTCACGCACGTGCAGGTACGTGTACAGACGGACTTCTTCGCCTGCGTGCGGCATCCTCTCCAACTCCGACGCCGGCACGAAGATCTCATACCCAATCCCGTTATTCTCAAGAAGCACGAATCCTTCATGCACGCTCTCAATCGTTCCCTTTACATATCCAATCATAAACTATAGCCTTTCCACCGCAGTGTGGGTGAGCCATATGGCTTTATCCTGTGAGGGACAGGACGCAAGTGAAGTCCCGAACAGATAAACCATATGGCTCCCCACACGGACGATTTCTATTAAACCAATGAATCAAACACCTTAAGAACAAACTGCGCCAGCTTCCGCATCCGCGGCCGCTTCCGCCACTCCTCATACGTGATCTCACGGCTCACGCGGATCGTCTCCGTCACATCGCTCTCGACCGTACCGAGGAACCGCTGATCATACACCCAGATTCCATTCTCATAATGCAGATAAAAACTCCGATAATCCATATTCACGGTACCCACGATCGCACAATGCTCATTCATGATCACCTTCGTATGGATAAAGCCCGGCGTATACTCATAAACTCGAATCCCGTTCCTGAGCAAAACTCCGTAATTATACTCCGTCATCATCTTCACACGCTTTTTATCCGGGATATTCGGCGTGATGATCCGCACATCCACACCACGCTCCCGCGCCTCGACCAGCGTCTCGATCATGATATCCTCGAGGATCAGATACGGCGTCGTCACATAAAGCTTTCGCTCCGCATACTGGATCATCTGCTTATACGCCGTCGCAAAAAAGCTTCTCGGCCCGAGCGCCGGCCCGTCACGTAATACATGACAATACACATCATTGACCGGCGAGGGCTTATCCGTCTTATACCGCTCATAATCGATCTCCTCGCGCGGCATACTGGCTTTCCACATCTCTAGGAAAGCAATCGTCATCCCCCAGACCGCATCACCGGACACACGGATCCCGGCATCCTTCCACACGCCGAAGCGCTCGATCAGGTTGGCATACTCATCCGCGATATTAAACCCGCCGGTATACGCGTACTCTCCGTCCACCACAACGATCTTCTGATGCGTACGGA
>JAZASH010000088.1:0-5854 GCA_036343395.1 Eubacterium sp.
TCCAGTTTTCCTTTTCATCTACAAAATAACGGATCTCGCGCATCGCCACCCACCGCGGCGCCCGCACGATAACCTCCAGATCGTTCGTAACCTCGATAGAAATCGTCTTGCGTTTACTCCTGATCACCCGATACGTATCCGTCTGTACGCTCATCTCTCCCTTTTATCCCTCCGACTGTCCCACCGGCACGCGCTCATTTTTCAAGACAAAAATGTCCGCTCTTCATCGGCACGCATGCCCGCTCGCCGCCTCAAAGTGATACTTCGCTATTCCCAGATCCACCTTGGTAAAGGGGCCGCGCTTCGATCGTCCTGACTATCACACACCCTCGACTTCCTTCTGCATCCACACATGCGGGCAGCCCTCGTCCTCATCGACCTCACCATAAGCGGTGTAACCGTTTGCCTCATAAAAGCCCTGCGCCTCACACTGCGAATGAAGCCGGATCGTGCCGCCGCCCCTCTCAAAGACATAGTCATCCACCTCGTTGAGCAGCTCGGAGCCAAACTGATTGCCGCGACGATCCTTTGCGACAGCGAGACGCCCGAGGATATACTCATCCTCCGCATCCCCCGTGTTCAGCCGACAAGTAGCTACCGGGCGTTCATCCTCGGTCATCAGAAAATGAAGTGCCGTCTCATCGGCCTCATCAAACTCATTCTCGAAGCCCTGCTCATCCATAAACACGGCCTCACGGATCACTCTCGCCCCATCCGGCATCTGGTCATACACATCGATACTCAGATCTCCGGTCTCTTCTTCGTCATCCTTATCCACACGCGGCTTCTCCGGCTCCTGCTTCGGTGGTTTTGCCACCTCCTCCGCAGGCGGCACCGCGCCCTGCACATCCTCGATCGGCGCGTGGCAGTAAGCACACTGGCCACGGCTGCCGGCTCGAATACGAGTCACACCGCCGCACCTCGGACAGCTGACCTCAGCGAAGCCCGTCCCGGCCTCACCGACCATCGCATCATTTATGACGATCGCAGGTGTCCCCTCCAGTCGGAGCGTACACCCCTGAAAAAATCCCTTCTGAAACAGCTTCCGGAGTTCCTTTGTCACCGCCTCCTGGCTCTTGCCGGTCTGCCCCGTCAACTCGCGGATCTCCACGATGCCATTTTTATCCCCGGACAGGATCGCCTCGTAGCGGACCGCCATATTGACCTTCCGGCTCATCGCCAGACCGATGAACAAAAGCACCAGACCCGGGATGATCATCGCCGCAAAAATCGGCGCAAACATCTTTTCCTCGATGCCCGCTTTCATCAACGGCATCGGTATAACCAGGCTGTAGATCGTAGCGAAAGCGTACAAGCCCGCGATGATGCTGCCCGCGATGATGAAGCCCTTGCTCTTTCTCCGCTGCGACACAAATAATGGTGACAGGTATTTAAAGGTGATACCGTTCGTGTACATAAAAATAATCTCCTCCAATTCGCTATTTACAGGTATTCCGTTCTTTGCTGCAATTTTCGTGTGCAATGACTTTTTCATCATACCACTTTTAACAGAAAAATTCAACTACGGGAAAGGATGCGCTCCGGTGGCTGCTGCGGTGTGCATGCCTGTTCGCGCGGCAGCTGCGGTGTGCGGGCGGCGCGGTGCGTGGCCCGGTGCCGGTGGCTGTGCGGGCGCCCGGTGTGGCGTTACGCCCTCTTGGATTCTCCTGTTTTGTAGTCTATTTGGATGCCGGGCTGGACGTTGTATAAGAATACGTGGAAGGCCAGCCCCTCTCCCTCGTCTTCGACGGACCAGGCTTCCATTTCAACACCTCTCGCTACGAGCTCATCGCCCTTAAAGCGGGGCGTCACCCGGTACAGGACGTGATTGCCCGTGTCCTCGAGATACTCGATCACGCGTCGCTCGTAGGGGAGCATCAGCTCAGCGTTCATGTGACGCGTGCCGGTGATCAGATTTTTCTCATTATCATTCTGCCCTGTCATGGCGTGCGCGATCAGGTGGCTGCGGTTAAAAAGATACCGATCCTTGATGAGGTCCGGATACTTCACCGTGTGCCAGCCGGATGGTCGGATGTGACCGATCGCACCGCGCTTCTCCGTCGGCATCATGGATTCGTGGAGGCGTGCTACGGCCACGCCGCAGCGGCCCAGTGCGTCCAGTTCGCTGAAGGACTCACCCCGGATCTCCTGCTTCTCCTGCGCCGTGAAGGCCGGTTGATCGTCGTCGAGGACGAGGACGTCATCGCCGTTGTAGGCGGGGATGTCGGCGGCAGTGGCGCGGCCACGTGTGCTCGTGGTATCGCCGGCACTCGCGTTTGCGTCGGCGGCGTTTGCACTGTTGGCGTCCGCCGTTGACTCCACCGCTGTCTTCGGTGCATCGGCTGACTGGCCCGGCAGGACGCCAAAGGCCCACGCGACGGCGAGCTGCGCGACCAGGATAAGCGGCATCCCGATCACGAAGTACCACTTCCTCGTCTTGTGCCGGAACGTGTGCATCCCGATGATGGCACCGATACTGCCGCCGACAAGCGCCAGTAAAAACAGCGTCTTCTCCGGGATCCGCCAGCTATGACTCTTCGCCTTCGCCTTATCCACACCGAACACAATAAAGGTTATGATGTTGATCATGACCAGATAGGCGATGACTACCCAAATGATATATTGCATCTGCGTTTACCTCACTCTTCCTGTCCGTGTGCGCCCCCGGGTGCGCCGGCCGGATCGTCAGCCGCTCCACTAACCAGGTCGTTCACTACTTCCCCTGCTATGATCAGTCCCACCACTGACGGCGCAAACGCCGTCGACCCCGGCGTCGCCCTACGCTGACTGTCTGCCACATCCTCGACGGGTTGGATGGGTTCTTCCTTGGAGTACACGACCTTGAGCGCGTCGATATTCCGCTTCTTGCACTCCTTCCGCATCACCTTGGCGAGCGGGCAGATCGACGTGTCGTAGATGTCCGCCACCTCAAACATATCGGCGTGAACCTTGTTCCCTGCCCCCATCGCGGAGATAACAGGTACGCCCGCATTTTTCGCCTTCTCTATGATTGTCAGCTTTCCGGTGACCGTATCGATCGCGTCGACGACATAATCATATTCGTGAAAATCGAACTGATCCTGCGTGTCCGGCAAAAAGAACGTCTTGTAGGTCCTGACTTCGCAGTCCGGGTTGATGTCGTGGATTCGCGCCTCCGCCACATCCACCTTGTATTCGCCGATCGTTTTTGTCGTGGCGATGATCTGGCGGTTGATATTGGAAAGACACACCTTGTCATCATCGATGATATCCAGCGCTCCGATGCCGCTCCTCGCGAGCGCCTCGACAACATATCCGCCGACGCCGCCCACGCCGAAAACTGCAACGCGGGAGGCCGCAAGCCTCTCCATCGCTGCCTCCCCGTATAGTAACTGTGTCCTCGAAAACTGATCAAACATAATAATCCTCTTATATTCTCTCTCTGATGAACTGCCCCCGTCCCACACTGCACACAGCCTTCCGGCCCTCTGTGGTGGCGCCCCTGTGCGCGGTGCCGGCAGCCTGTCCGGCCCCGGTTAGTCCCGGTGGCCCGTCAGCTCCGGGTACTCGTAAAAAAGCGACCCGAGCCGCAGCACCGACAGTACCATCGTTATGATGACGACCTGCGGCTCCCACGTGATCCACGTAAGGATAATCCCAACTACCAAAGCCAAACTCATCACATTAAGCGTCCACTTCTCACTCATAGCAACTACCTCCTTGATGCGTTCAGTATACATCAGGGAGATGTCCAAAAGTATGGACTCAATCAAACCGCCGGCGCACATGGCACGAACAGCCTCACCCGCACATCGACCAGATCCCGCTTTGCTCGTCATAGTAAAGCCGGATTCGGCGCTTATAGCCAAACGTCGTAATCTGGCATTCAAACACCGTCACGTGCGAGTTAATATACACGCCGTCCTTCGTCGTGATCCCGCCGCGACGCTCCTGCTCCTGAAACCCCTTTATGGCGTAGGCCTGGTACTCCCCGTCGTCATCGCGGACGCGGATCTTCAGCGGGATGACCGTGCCATCCCTGGAGTGCTGGCATATCACATCTATCGCCTCTCGTTTCGCCATGTATCCCTCACCTCCGGCGCGCAGTTCCATCAAAAATACACCCATGGTTGGAATACCATTATACGAACATTTGTTCTGTTTGTCAAGAGGTAACATCCGCCGGCATACACTCCGCTACAGACAGCCTGCACCGCACCTATGCCCCACAGGCCACCCGGCGCGCCGCCATGCACCGGCCACGAAACCGCCACGCGCTCCAGCGTTCCCCACCCCACAATTATAGTGGATTCCGCGCAAAAAAACAAGCCCCGGAGTCACCCCCGAGGCTCGTCATATACGTCGCACTGTCCGCGCGTCGCCCGTGGCGCATCACGCCATAGCAGGCCGTCCGCGTCAGCTTACGCGCACATTCTTACGCTGCAAACATCCCATTCAGCGCTGAAATCTTAATCTTTCCGTCCACATCCTGGTTCAACCAGATGTTCTCGCCGAGGCGGATACCCTCAGCACTGCTCCACATCTGCATCGGAACCGCTGTCGCAACGCCCTTGATGAAGTCTTCGGAAACTGTTTTCGTTACAAAAGCTGCCTTCAGCTGATCCAGCGTGTCATACTTCTCGCCATCAACAAGAACCGGGAACGAGGTCGCTGCAGCGATCGCTTCAACTGCCGTCGCATCCTTTTCGAGCAGCAGCTTCAGGAAGTTAGCGCGGATCATAGCTGCCTGCGCCTCAACCTCGTGAGCATCCAAGCCACCGGTAATCCCGGCAACTTCGTATGTTGTATTCTTGAAAGAAAGCGGGAAAATCATCGGACTAACACCCGTATGCTTCTTGTTCTCATCCAGAATCATCGAGATGGTGAAGTATCCGATTGTCTCCTTCGTGCCGACATTTCCGGAGTTCTCCGGCAGATAGTCATTCTCACAAACAAGGATAACCTCTGTCTGGTTGCCGACGGTACGGCTGGCAACTCTGGCGATCGGTGTGTACGGGAAGTTAAGGCCTTTTTCTGTAAAGAAATTATAGAAATCGGTTCTGCTCTCCTCCGGAATCTCCGGATCATCAAACTTTACAAACTTACCGCCCTCGTCAGGAGCACCATTCGGATCGAATTCCTGTCCATATGCAATCACACTGGATGCGTCCCTAACGAAGTTTCCGCTGGCATCCGTGTACAGCTCCAGGATCGAGAAAGCAGATGTATTCGATGCAAAATCAACCTGGCACAGGATACGATATCCCATTCCGCTGACAGCCTTGACTGCAAGCAGTGCATACGGGGTAATCTTAAGGTCTTTTGCGCCTTCATCACCAGAAACGAACTGGTTAACCAGCTCAGCAAGCTCCGGTGTGATCGCCACTTCCTCTGCTGCACCCCAGCCACCTACGATAGGTGCCGGCTCATTTTTCTTAACGGTAACCTTGCACTTCAGTGTCGTCTTTTTCTTTGCGCCCTTTACCTTAAAAATGGCCTTAACGACGGCACTTCCTGCGCTCTTTGCCGTAACGGTTCCCTTCTTGACAGTGGCAACCTTCTTTTTGCTGGTTTTCCATGTCACTGCGGAAATCTTGTTCTTGTTCTTTACTACCTTAAGCTTAGCCGTCTCACCAACCTGGAGACTCAGGGTCTTTTTGTTGAGTGCCGGCTTTTTCTTTGCTGCGTCAACCTTTACGCCGGAAGCCATAGTCAAAGCCATGGTAAAAGCAACAGCAGCTGCGACGGTCCTCGTCACATTTTTTCTTTTCTGCATCGTTTCTCCTCCTTTTAGGAATGATGTTTTGTGAAAAGTCACTCTGACATTTTACCACGAAATAAGGGATTATGCAAGTTATACCTTTCACGAAAAAAA
>JAZASH010000089.1:0-5596 GCA_036343395.1 Eubacterium sp.
AGCATTGTGACAGGATACTGGTCTTGGACAAAGGAAGGATATGCGAAGAGGGTACCTACGAGGAGTTGATCGAGAAAAATGGTGTCTTTGCGGAATTGGTAAAGAAACAAAGATTGGATGTTTAGTGTTCAATTCAGACATTGTTCTGATGAAAAAATAATAATAGGAGGGCAATAATTTATGGTAAAAAACGGAAAGAGAGTCATCGCTATAGTGATGACAGCGGCACTCTCGTTCGGTATGTTCCAGGCCGGATACATGGATGCGAGTGCGGCAAAGAAGGTCAAGCTTTCAAAGGTTAAGCTCACGATCGAGGCTGGTAAGAAAGCTGCGATCAAGCTGAAGAATGTCAGCAAGAAGAGTGTAAAGAAGATACGTTGGACAACCTCGGATAAAAAGGTTGTCAAGGTATCCCCGGCAAAAAAATCCATCAAGACAACCGTAAAAGCTGTTGCTGCCGGAAAGGCTACCGTCAAGGCAAAGATAGGAAAGAAGTCCTATAGCTGCAAAGTGACAGTCACGGGAAAGAAGGTAGAGCAGAGTATCGCTATGATCCGTGATACTTATGCGACCTATGTCGGTACGGCGGTTGGTGTGCGTCCCTACGCACTTGGAGCCGATCCGGTTGATATGAGTCGTCTCAGCTACAAGTCATCTGATACATCTGTTGCAAAGGTTGTAGGTGACCAGGGTGCAGTTGAGGGTGTCAAGACAGGTACCGCAACGATCACGATCACTACGGATATGGGTGCTAAGCTGTCTGCCAAGGTCAAAGTCTTTGCTTCGAAAGATGATGCAGATGAGGCAAATGATTTTTATCAGAAGCAGGTAAATGACAGATTGGCCGAGCTGAAAAAAGAAGGTGTCACCGTGAATGACGGGGATGAGCCGATCGGATTGAGTGGGCAGAATGTGGCCAGAGATGTGATGGTAAAAGAATTCTCGGATACTTATCTTGCAGATGTAAAAAATGGTAAAAAATATCAGGACAACACTCCGGCAGATGTAGTAGCATCTGTCCGTTCGGTATTTGATGTAGAAGAGACTGCAAAAAAAACACAGTTAGAGAAGGATATCAAGGCGTATCTGGAGCCACTGGAAAAAGCAGGAACCACTGCAGATATAATAGCTTTCAATGAGAAGGTTATCAAGGATGGAGAGTATGGTTTTTGGAAATCCAAGTTCGGACAGACTGCCATGAATGCGGATGATACTGCCAATGGCGGGGTGAAGCTGGAGATCGGAGTGCCGATACTCAAGATGGAGCTTGTGCCGGCAACCTTGCTGGAGCGCAAGTCGGATTTTCAGGATCCTGAAAAAGTAAAAAGACTGGAAAACCTGGTAAAGGAAACACTTCGACTTGCCGGTGAAACAGATGCGGATATTGATAAGAATGCTCCGCAGCTCGTAAAAGTCTTTGAGGCTATCGCACCGAAGATGACACTGACGGATGCTCTTCCTCAACTCATGTCGATGACACCGGAGGAGCAGGCGAAGTATGTGAAGGAAAATGAGCTTGATGCTCCTCAGTCCTATATACCCGGTATTGATGCGATGATTCCCGGACTGAATATAAATAAGATTTATAAGGAACTTGGTGCTAAAGATGAAGCGGTAATAATGTCTATCCAGACGAAGAACTGCTGGAGCGGCATCCTGGATTTTCTGAAAACCGGTACGGTAGAGCAGGTTCGTGAGCTTATGAAGTTCTGTGTTGCATACAGATATGTAGATTTTACGGAAAGCGGATTTAAAGCTCAAAGATTGTTTGATCTAAAGAAACAGGGATTTACCACGGATCCTACAGATGAACAGATAAAAAAGGATTACAATAATAAAGCAATCAAATTCCTTTGTGACTATGTCGGCTTCGAGATCTGTGGTGAGTATACAGAGAAGTATCTCGGCGGAGAGCAGATGAAGGCAGATATCAGTAAGTTGATAAACCTTTATAAGGATGAGTTTAAGGCAGCGTTTTCAGAGTGTAAGTGGATGTCGGAGCAGGGCAAGGCAGCCGCTATCAAAAAGATGGATGCTATGGAGTATGTCATCGGTGATTCAGGTAAATGTGATCTGTTCCGTCTTCATGCAGATCTTCAAACGGCAGGAGAGGGCGGAAGTATCTTCAGCAATACCCACAAGGTCGCTAAGAATGATCTTACCAATTTTATGGCAATTTTAGGAAAGAAGATAAAAGGTCAGGATCTCTACTTCTACACGCTCGCATCAGAAAGTATGACACCGATGACCATGAATGCTTCCTATGGAAGAACATCAAATGTATTTTGTATATATGCGGGTATCATTGGCGATGAAACCTACAAACCGGGCAATGATGCTTACAATCTCGGAAGGATCGGATATACAACAGGACATGAGATCGGACATGCCTTTGATGCCGAGGGTGCAAAATACAATGAAGCCGGTGATATGATCCAGTGGATGACGGAAGAGGATGTACAACACTTTAATCAGGTTCAGCAGAAATGTATCAATCTGTTTTATAATTATTCCGTCGCTTATGACAAACCAACAAAAACAATATACTACGCAGACGGAAAGAAAGAACTGGAAGAGAATATGGCAGATTTTTCCGCAGCTGAAATCTCAGTTCGAATCGGCAAAAAGATCTTTGATCAGGCCGGGATGAAGGAGCTCTTCAAACAGTTCGGTCTTTTCTGGACTGTGTTGAACTTTGATCCGGGAAGTATTGTTGCGGACGAACATGGACCTGGACCGCTTCGTGGAGTAGTTCCGTTCCAGATGCAGGATGAGTTCTATGAGACATTCGGTATCAAAGAGGGTGATGCAATGTATATTGCACCGGAAAACAGAGTGAGACTCTGGTCTTGAGTATGAAACAGAAGATTTAATGATTAGCGAGATAGGCATTTAATATGCTTATCTCGCTTTTTGGATATTGTGTGGATCAAGGCCAGGTGCTTGAAGGCCAGTCGGCACCGCCGGAAAGGTTGTCATAGGTATCGATCAGTACGACCGTGTCGGAGTCGACGTTCTGCATGATGAACTTCATACGATCCTCCGGCATGGCTACGCAGCCACCGGTCCAGGGCTTCACGCCACCGAAACAATGCAGGAAGATGGCCGAACCGAGTCCGGGAGTACCTGCTTCATTGTAGCTGATGTTAAGGCAGTACTGATACTGGTATTTATAGTCGATGATATGCTCGGAATCATCCATCGCCAGATTCGGATAAGAACTGAGGTCTACAAGCTGGTTGTACTGATAGTTCGGGTCTCCGGACCAGTAGGTGTTCTCGTCAACCTTGACATACGGGATCGCGCAGCCCGGATCGTCGGCGATGCCGAAGGCTCTGTTGAACTTGAACTCACCTGTAGGTGTTTTGGCGTCGCCTTCCTTTGTCTTGTCAAGTCCGTTCAGACCGATAAAACCGGGAGACGTCATGCGCATATGCCAGGTGCCGTCCGTCTGTTTCTCGTGAAGTGACAGCCAGGCTGTCGTAGCCGTCTTGCTCGGAGCGGCTACGATGAACAGCTTCTGCGCGGTTGCTGCCTGCGGGAGCTTCGTTACCCAGTCAGGAGAAGCGACATCGATTCCCGGATAACCATCCGGTACCACGGTGATGGTGCAGCTGTACTTCTTGCCGGAAAGCTTTGCCGAGATGGTGGTCTTGCCGACACCGACAGCGCTGATCTTTGCTGAAGTGTTATTTATTTTTTTTGCCTTGACGGTAGCTACTGTTTTTTTAGCGGTGATCCACTTTACCTTTTTCTGACTTTTTACAGGTACGTTCAACAGAGAAACAGTCGCAGTCTTTCCGACTTCGAGAACCATCTCTCCGTCATCCTCATCCAGTACGATCTTTGCCTTGGCGGATGTGGGTTTCGCGCCTATTCCTGCTGCCAGTGACAGTGCTAATACGCCGGTCATCAGTGCGGCGATCAAATTTCTTTTTTTCATCTTTATAATTCTCCTTTGTTCTCGTTGGGACAGTTACCTGCATAATAATAGGTCGGCTTATGCCGGCCTATTTTTATGCGGGTAACCGGACTTGAACCGGTACGGGGTTGCCCCCGAGGGATTTTAAGTCCCTTGCGTCTGCCAATTCCGCCATACCCGCTATTTAATCGATGCTGCCGTGTGTGGATGCATCGTCAAATGCTTGTCTATTATAATGGATTCTGTCGCCGTTGTCAAGGGTGCAGACGCTGAGCTGGCAGTCTGCATGGCCCATGTGGGTGCAGGCGCCGAGCTGGCAGTCTGCATGGCCCATGTGGATGCAGACGCCGAGCAGGGCGCGCGCCTTTTATTCGGCGGAGGCGTAGACCTTACCGTTTTTCGGGTTGATGCCGTTGCGCTCCATCAGCTCCGACACGGTCAGGACGTCGTAGTCATGCTCCTGCAGCCACGGCAGGATGATCTTGACTGCCTCACACGAGGTCTCGTGGATGTCGTGCATCAGGATGATGCTGCCGTCCTTGACCTCTTTCTTGACATTTTTCAGGATCTTTTCTTTTTTCTTCTCGAGCGAGATGTCCTCGGTGTTGATCTTCCAATCCAGCGTATCGACATCCCACGTGATCATCGGATAATCCAGGTGTTTGCGCATCGCGTCGCTCACGCTGCCGTACGGCGGACGGACGAGTTTGATCTTGTAGCCGGTGATCTCCTCGACGATGTCGGAGGTGTCGTCGAGCTGCTTGTTGACGTCCTTCATCGACAGTTTGCCGAGCTGCGGGTGATTCCAGCTGTGGTTGCCGATCTCGTGGCCTTCCTTAATCTCGCGTTTCAGGATGTCCGCGTCGATCTCGCAGCGGTTTCCTACGACAAAAAAGGTCGCGTGTGCATCGTACTTATTCAGTGTGTCGAGCAGGGCGTTGGTGCCCTTGATGCCCTTATCCGGCTCCTCGCTTTTCGGTCCGTCGTCAAAGGTCAGCGCGACGGCCTTTTTCCGGTGCTCCGGCGTCGGCTCCGGTGTCGCTACGGGCATCGGTGTCGGCTGCGCGGCTGCTCCGCTGGCGGCGTTCTCGTCCTGCTTGATGCGGGACGCTACGTTGTCCGGTGTCTCGTTGTTGCTCGAGAAAAATTTCGGCACGAGCAGGATCAGCACGACGGCTCCGACCAGGCACGCGATGGCCGCAACCACGCGCGGGATGTTCCAATGCGTGTTGTGGGTGCGGCGTGGCGCGCCGCCCATCGACGAGCGGTTGTAGATCCGTCGCGACCGGCGCGACGACCGCTTGTTGTATCGGTTCAGATAGTTTTTACTCATGAAAAATCACCCCATCTACAAAAGTTACTACAATATATCTGTTCTAATCAAATCACTACGGAAACCTGACAGCCAGATGTCGTTAATCTCACTTGTCTTCTCCGGTGCCGGCATCACCCGCATCCGTGCTCTCAGCAGCATCTTTGGCCTCACTGGCTTTTGTTTCAGTCACTACGGCACTCTTACTTTCGTGAAAATCGCCCTCGAGCTTCCTGCGCCCCTTTTTGTCGGGATAGTGCACACCGGAGCTGGCGTACGCGTAAGCCTCCGTCGGCAGGCCCTTGCGCCGCAGATGCCGATCCATAAACCGCGTGATGATCTTATACAGCATCGCAAAGACC
>JAZASH010000090.1:0-5574 GCA_036343395.1 Eubacterium sp.
CCTGAAAAGCCGTATTCTGCCCCGTTTTGCCGCGATTTCCTAAAGGACGCCTCCGGTGTGCCGGGCAGAAAAAGTTGTGAATAATCTGTGACTCTGTCACGGAAAAAGCAAAATACGGCAAAATGCGGCAAGTCAATGCCGTCAATGGTAGTCAAATGGTAGTAAAACTGAGGGGTTCTTACTACCGTCGGGTGAAGGGATACCCTGGGAAATCAGCTAAAAAAGGACCCGTTATATTTCATCTGTGCTTTGATCATCAATCCAATACCAGCAAAAAAACCGATGCCGAACGCGATCCATCCTGCGCCTGTCTGAAATGCGAGATTGATAATCCCAGTGAAACAAGTCCCAATACCGATCAGGAGAAGCCCGATCCCCATGAGGCGTGTATAGGCGGGCACATCTGATTTCTGTACATTCTTATGGTGATAGTCATGTACAAGAGAGATCATCTGCTTTTTCCAAAGTAACAGACCCAGCACAACGCATAGAAGACCAACAATCATGCAAACAACAAAGCCGACTATCATTGTGCTAAACACCCCGCAAAATTAAGTAGTTTATTATACACCATCACCACGGATTTTTCCACTATAAAAAAACGGCACTCTGCTGAGGCAGAGTGCCTTGCTGGTTTTGTGGTTAAACGGCTTTGAACAGTTTCTGAGAATCCTTTGCCTTGCCTGCGAGCTTTTCCTGCTCCCGGCGAGAAGCATAAATCAGGGCGATTGACTGCCGGCAGGAGATGGTGAAATGAGTTGGAATCTACAGTGTCAATCCAAATTGGATCAGTTTTTCAACAAAAGCTTGTCTGGCGCCGGAAGGGGCATATTCATAAATGCCTAACCCTACCAGTTCGTCGGCAAAAGAATTAAGAATACTGGATACTTCCTTGCAATATAGACCGCCGTCAACCGGAAGAGGAGTGTTCGGAAAGTCTGCAGGATCTAAAACATCCAAATCAAGATGAACGTAGATATGCCCGGAGTGTTTTTTATCAACAGCTCTTTTTAGCAACCCGTTGTCAGAACGGATTTCCTGAACAGTATAGGAGGACATCCCGGATTCCTTTATAAATGCTATTTCTGCACCGTCAAAATCTCTGCCGCCAGCATGAATGATTTGAGATGTGCTCAAAGGTAAGCTGTTCTCCAAGAGGCCAAAACATTTAACGTCCATGAGAGAACGTAAAGGCATCCCATAAAACAGTGAAGTTGCCGATTCCTCCGGCGTATTCAAGTCTCCATGCGCATCGAGCCATATAACAGTGAGGTCTCCCCGATATTTTTCATTGAGATACAGAAGGCAAGGCACATCAGCGTCACATCCGCCGCCCAGAGCAAATAACTTGTCAGGGGAATCTTCTGTCAAACGATCATACGCAGACTGCATTTGCCTGTGAAGAACTTCAAATCCTCTGATTCCGTTTTTCTTCACTGCCATTTCTGCAATATCCGTTGAAACAGGCAGATTTACAAAATCCACTCCGCCCATGTACAGTTCAATTATTTCGTTTGCTCCATCATAAGTAACAAGATCAGCGCCGCCCTGCTACTGAGCATTAACAAGTATTTCTTTCACGATATCCTCACAAATACCAGCTCACCAGGAGCTATTAGCCATACCTTCAAAATTTGTTGATTTATCATACACCATCAGCACGGATTTTTCCACTATAAAAAACGGCACTCTGTAGCTCGCAGAGTGCCTTGCGGGCCTTTATGAAAAACATTCTCTTGCTAAAATAGCAAAAGAGTGCCCGTCACCTGGGGGCGTGACGGGCGGTGAGAAGAATTGGCATTCTCCTTATGCTTCTTCGATGGCGCTGGCAGGGCAGTTGTCCTTTGCCTCGGCGGCAGTATCCAGAGCTTCTTCCGGCACGTCGGTATCAATAGCTACAGCAACGCCTTCGTCACTCATGGAGAAAACTTCAGGGCAGGTTCCCGCGCACAGACCGCAGCCAATGCAGCCGTCATTTACGAAATACTTCATCATATTATCCTCCTTTTTCTGTTTATTCCAGCGTCAAAAGCAACGCCATTTTAAACCGTTTTGTCGCCTTTACGGAATGGAGCCCGGCTTTGGCAAAGTGGAAGTTTTCGCCTGCTTTGATGGGATGGTTTGTTCCTTCATAGCCAATGACTCCCTCACCGTCGAGAGCGAAGATCAGCGCTTCGCCGGGGGCGGCATGCTCCGAAAGGCCGGTACCCTCATCAAAGGCCATTACGACGAACTTCATCTTATCGTTATGAACCACATCCATGTTGACAATCTTACCCTCCGCATAGGGGACAAGCTCTGTCAGCCTGAAAACTTCGCCTGCTTTGATTGCTTCGTTCATGATATCGCTCCTCCTGATTTCTATTTCCGTATATACTGCACCGGAATCTGTTCTCATTCCAACCGGTGTATCCGTCGGTGTCGATATGCAATCGCCGATGCCGAGCGCCTTTCGGTATCCATCTTGTCCGTAAAGCTCCAGGCTCCCGTCAGCGACAATCAGCAGCTTGTGGTATGGAAAGATCTCCGCGCTGATATCGGTGTTTCGGGCAAGAGAAAAGTAGATGACACCATTCCTTCCACCGTGCACTTCTTTGGATATCGTACATCCTGTAACCGGCGCATTATCTGTTGCAATGGAGAAAACCTCTCCGACTTTTTCCTTCACGAGATCACCACCTTACCGGTGCGCTTCGATCAATTCACCGATCTTTCCGATGATCGTATCCGCATCCATGCCGGATTTTTTGCTCATCTCGGCTATAGTTACGTCGATCTGCTTGAAAGTGCCGATCTTATCTTTCCAATCCATGAAGAATCCTTCTTAGTCTAAAATTTTTCCGTCGCGGGAGATCGTAACGATCTGCCACGGGATGAATTTGCCGCTGTTTCTGAGCGCGCTCTCCGCTGCCCGCTGGAGCCCTCCGCAGCAGGGGACCTCCATGCGTACGATGGTCACGTTTTTGATATCGTTATTGCGGATGATCTCCGTCAACTTGTCCGTATAGTCCACTGCATCCAGCTTCGGGCAGCCGATGATCGTGACTTTGCCCCGCATGAAGTCCTCATGCATGTTGGCATAGGCGTAAGCCGTGCAGTCAGCAGCGATCAGCAGCTTCGCTCCGTCAAAGAAGGGAGCCTGCGTCGGAACCAGCTTGATCTGGCAGGGCCACTGGGCAAGCCTTGATACGGGCTTCCCGGCAGCAACAGGTGTGTTCTCTGTTTCTTTCTGCTCAAACTGCATCATTCTGGAGCCGGGGCATCCGCCCTCGTGGTGCATATGCTTCATCTCTTCCATTTTCTTTGCCTCCTGTGCCTTTTTCACGGCTTCGTGGTCATATTCCGGTGCTTCTCTCTCCTCAAATGAAATAGCTCCGGTTGGGCAGTTTGGCAGGCAATCGCCGAACCCATCACAGAAATTCTCCCGCATAAGCTTTGCCTTGCCGTCTACGATGTCGATTGCGCCCTCGTGGCAAGCCTCCGCGCAGAGGCCGCAACCATTGCACTTTTCCTCATCTATGTGGATGATCTTACGAATCATTGTGGTTTCCTCCTCCCTTGTTCTGATCCAATTATACGAATGACAACTTCAAAAATCTGTATCTGCAGATACACCAAAAAAGATTTTTTCGTGTATAATAGAGGTAAGACAACAGATAGGAGAAAAGCAATGGATTACTCTGTACTTGAAAAAAGCACACTGTTCTCAGGCGTCCCGACAAAAGAGCTGCGCGACGATCTGGAAGCTGTTCCACATCATATTCAGTGCTATGATAAGGGCGAGACCGTGTTTCACTTAATGGAGGATGCAAACAGGATCGGCGTGATTCTGGAGGGGCGCGTGCAGGCACAAAAACCATTCCCCAACGGGAGCCAAGTCAATGTCTCTCTCCGGAATCCCGGTGATATGATCGGACCTGCTGCTGTGTTTTCCAGGAGCCAAAAATATCCCTGTGATGTTGTATCACTTGAGCCCTCTACGATTATGATGTTTCGCAGGGAAGATATCCTTTTACTCCTGCAGAAGGATTTACGTATCATGAAAAACTTTATGGCAGAGCTCGCTACCGCAACCTACATGCTACAGCAACGATTGGAGCTGCTCTCTTATAGCGGGATCGCACAGAAAGCTGCATTTTATCTGTTGATTCAAGCGAGGCAGTCCGGCAATAATGCAATAAGGATACCAGAGTCTGTATCCAATTGGGCAATGATCATGAACGTTTCACGTTCCTCACTGCACCGAGAACTAAAAAAGCTGGAAGTGGATGGAATCATATCTTATGATCCTCCAACCATTAAAATCCATGATCCCGAGGCACTGCAAAACGTTCTGAGCAAATAGAAAACTCCCGACTAAAAACGGCACTCTGCTGCAGCAGAGTGCCTTGTGGGTTTTCGGGATTAAACTGCTCTGAACAATTTCTGCGTGGGCTGTTCCTTCCCGGCGAGCTTTTCCTGCTCCCTGCGGGCTGCCTCGGCTTCCTCCATGCGGCGAAGCTCCTCGGCGGCGTCCTCCAACCCCAGGTGGGTGTAAGTGTTGAGCGTGACGCCGATATCGCTGTGGCCCATCAGGTACTGGAGCGTCTTCGGATTCATGCCCGCCTTGGCCTGATTGCTGCAGTAGGTATGGCGGCAGACGTGAGGGGTGATGTTGGGCATTTGGACCCGATAGATATCGTTGTAGCGCTTGACCATATGATTGAACCGATGCTCCCAGTGCATGGCCACTTCCGGCAGGCAGTCCTTGTCCAGAAACAGAAAGCCGCTGCGCCCGTCGACCATGCGCTCGATCCTGGGGGTCGGCCGGTCCTCGATGATGGCGCGGAAGCATTGCTCGACGTCCGCCGTCATCGGGAGTTTGCGAGTTCCGGCGTGGGTCTTGGTCTCCTGAATCACCAGCGTCATATCCGCGCTCCGCTGGAGTTGGTGATCAATATTGATCAGGTGGTGCTCAAAGTCGATATCGCTGATCGTCAGCCCGCAGAATTCCGATATGCGCATGCCGGTATGGAACAGGATATAAACGACCTCATAGTATTTGCAGTAGCAGTTGTCATCATGGACGAATTTCAGGAACTTCTTCATCTGGTCCCGGGTGATGGCTTCTCTGGTTACACTGTCGTTTACCACCACACCGGCAAGTTCAAAGCCGAAGGGGTTCTTGTTGAGCAAATCATCATCGACTGCCATCTTGAAAGCCGGTCGAAGGACCCCGCGCACAGTCTTGACAGTCGAGTAACCTTTCCCGTCCTGTTGGAGCTTGATCAGAAAGAGCTTCGCGTCCGAGGTCTTCACCTCACCGATCTTCTTAAGAGCAAATTCCTCTTTCTGCAGCAGGTTCACCACGAAGTTGTAATTCATGAGCGTGTTTGGCCTGACGCCGGTTTTGGTGGCGAGGTAGCGTTCCACCAGTTCCAGCACGGTCATATTCTTCTGCGTCGGATCGAGCAGCGAGTCAAGATCCCGCCCGATCTGCTTCTCAAGCTCCCGCAAAGAAGGACCGGGCTTCTTCCCCTGCGGGGTGGTGTCGGTAGGCTCCAAGCGCCAACTGTAGACGAACTTGATCTTGCC
>JAZASH010000091.1:0-5542 GCA_036343395.1 Eubacterium sp.
AAAGGCCGCGAAGCACGGCGGAACGGTTCTCGTTTTCGGCAGTCTTTCGCTGGCAAGAGCGATCTATCAGGCCGATTTCTCGGCTACGGGTGAGAGAGCGGAGATCGCAGGAGACGCCACTACGCTGCGGCTCGAGGGTGGCACAGGTCAGACCTTACTGAGTCAGCTGCAGGAAAAGGGCGTCATGATCCCGGCGACCTGCGGTGGCAACGGACAGTGTGGAAAGTGCCGTGTCCGTGTGACAGCCGGTGAGGTACCGGTAAGTGAGGAAGATCAGAGGATTTTTTCTGAAGATGAGCTGCGTGCCGGATGGCGACTTGCCTGTCGGGCACGGGCGGCGTCAACGGTTGAGGTCGCGCTTCCGCGTGAGGACTTCGCGGATATGCAGACAGCATCTGTGGCGACACATACAGATACAAAAGATAACACCGAGCCGGTACCGACCGGGAAGCCCTACGGGATTGCGATCGATATCGGTACAACGACGCTGGCGGTATCGCTGGTGAGACGCTCCGATGGGACGAGTCTCGATACCAGGACCCGCGTTAACCCACAGGTATCCTACGGGGCGGATGTGATCACGAGGATCCGCGCGGCAGAGGACGGAAAGGCTGACGCCATGCGCGTGGCGATCTGTGAGGCATTGCTCGAAGAAATCGAGACCAATCTGGTCCGTCACGGGATCGGTTATGCGGATATCGAGGCGGTTGTCGTTGCCGGTAACACGACGATGCTTCACCTGCTGCAGGGATACGATGTGAGCGGACTGGGGCGACATCCGTTTACCCCGGTCACGACGGCACTGGAAAAGCGTACGATGAAGGAGGTCTTCGATGTCGTGCCGGACTGGCCACTCGAGGAGATCACAGCGGCGGTGCCCGTGATCCTGCTACCGGGGGTATCGGCCTTTGTCGGAGCGGATATCGTATCCGGACTGTATGCTTTGGATTTTGATAAAAATGATAAGATCTTCGCCCTGATCGACCTCGGAACGAACGGAGAACTCGTGATCGGCGATAAGAATCGTAGACTGGTGACATCGACAGCGGCAGGCCCGGCACTCGAGGGCGGTAACATCCGCTACGGGACGGCGAGCATCATCGGAGCAGTCTCCGGTGTCCGTTTGGAAAAGGACGAGGCAGGCCTCTGGCAGGCCGAGGTCGAGCGGATCGGTGAGTATACGTCATCGGGCTCCGGTGCGGAGAGAGGGCAGGATTTGCCGGTCGCTCCTGGCATCTGCGGAACCGGTGTGATCGGTATGGTCGCTGAGCTGAAGAGGACCGGCCTGATCGATGCAAACGGACTGTTGAGCGAGGAATATTTTGAGGACGGATTCCCCTTTGCGATGCGAGGGGACGGCACGATCCTCACCTTTAACCAGGATGATATCCGCGAGGTACAGCTGGCGAAGGCAGCGATCCGTGCGGGACTGGATATCCTGTGTGAGCGATACGGGATAGGCGTGGAGCAGTTGGATAAGGTATATATCGCCGGCGGGTTCGGGACATTTTTACCGATCGACCGCGCGGTGGCGATCGGGCTGCTGCCGGAGGAGATCGCCGATCGGACAGAGGCAGTAGGAAACACCTCTTTGGCAGGTGCGATCCGGATGCTGACCGAGCCGGATGCCGAGGCGCGGATGGAGGCACTCGCGGCCGGTTGTGAGACTCTGTCGCTGGCGGAGGATGATGCGTTTCAGAAACGCTATGTCGAGGCGATGAGTCTGTAAGCGAAGGCAAAGGTTTTTCTTGCGAAACGTACGGATTTGTGGTACGATTAAGAAAGTTTTAAAAACGATTAAAATAGGAAAGAGAATCAAATCATGGAAATGCAAATGGAATTTGTGCGGCAGATGCCGACACCACAGGAAATCAAGGAAAAATTCCCGCTTCAGAAAAGCGTAGCGGAGATCAAGGAGAGACGTGACGAGGAGATCAAGGCGATCTTCGAGGGCAAGGACGATCGCTTTTTGCTGATCATCGGTCCGTGCTCGGCGGATAACGAGGATGCGGTCCTCGAGTATATGACCCGCCTGGCCAAGGTCCAGGAGAAGGTCAAGGACAAGCTCTATATGATCCCGCGTGTGTATACCAATAAACCACGTACCGTTGGACTGGGTTATAAGGGCATGCTTCACCAGCCCAATCCGGAGGCAGAGGAGGATCTGCTGGCCGGCCTGATCGCGATCCGTCAGATGCATACCCGCGTGGTCGAGCAGACGGGCTTTACCTGCGCGGAGGAGATGCTGTATCCGGAGAACCATCGGTATCTCTCGGATCTGTTGGCGTACGTAGCGATCGGTGCCCGCTCGGTCGAGGATCAGGGACACCGTCTGGTGGCATCGGGACTCGGGATCCCGGCCGGGATGAAAAACCCAACCGGCGGTGATATCTCGGTCATGATGAATTCTATCGTAGCGGCTCAGAATCCGCAGCGTTTCGTTTATCGCAGTTGGGAGGTACAGACGACGGGAAATCCTCTTGTACACTCAATCCTGCGCGGTTATGTGGATAAGTTCGGACGGAATATCCCGAACTATCATTTTGAGGATCTGATCCATCTGTACGACAGCTACAAGGAGCGTGAGGTGGAGAATCCGGCCGTGATCGTGGATACCAACCATTCCAACTCGGACAAGGATTATATGCAGCAGATCCGTATCGCTAAGGATGTAATTTACTCGCGCAACCATGCGGATGAGATCCATCAGATCGTCAAGGGTCTGATGATCGAGAGTTATCTCGAGGACGGCGCGCAGAAGATCGGTGAGGGCGTCTACGGAAAGTCCATCACGGATCCGTGCCTCGGCTGGGATAAGACAGAAAAACTGGTCTACGAGTTGGCAGAGTTAGTCTGAGACAGAAGGGAGTTTGCGATGAGGATGAGGACAGCTTGGAAAAAGATAACGACGACAGCATTGGTACTGGCTATGGCTGTATCCGGTCTGGGCGGATTTGCCCCGACACCATCTTCGGCAAAGACCACCGTGATCCGGTACGATGACACTTACGATCCGGCGGTGGCGGATTACGATGCGTATACGGTTCGTAACTTCGCTCAGGTATTTGAAGACAGCAAGCTGACAGTTTCTATTAAGGACGATAAACTCACACCGGATTATGTCGAGGACGGTCTGCGGATCAAAGCAAAAGCGACCGATATCGAGGAGGGTGAGATCGTCTTTGAGCAGGCGTTTGATTTTGGGAAATATAAGCCCGGATTTCTTATCGTAAACGGCCTCTCCGAGCGTAAAAAAGAGGCTGCCGTTTCGGTGTATCTGGACAGTGAAACGACACCGCTCGGGAGTGTTATAATTCCTGCTCAGCGAGGCAAGGATAAGTGGAATTATAACAAGAATAACAGTGTCGATATCAGTGGTAAAAATATCACCGGTAAGCACACGGTACGACTGAAGATCCGTTACGGAAAACTGTCTGCCGACAAGAAAAAAGATAAGACAGAGATCTTGCTCCGGACACTCCTTTTTACCGCGTTTGATATTCCGACCGTCCGTGTCAATATTGACGAAAACTACGGTACGATCGCCGAGATGAACAGCGACGGTGAGCACATCACGGAGTGCTACGGAGACATGTCGATACAGACGCCGAGTGGGTATCGATCGGAGTACGGCGGAGCCGATTGCTCCGGTACTTATGAGCTCGAATACATCCGCGGACGCGGGAACTCGACCTGGGGAACACCGAAAAAACCCTACCGACTCAAGCTGGATAAAAAAGCCGATCTTTTCGGTATGGGCGCGGATAAAAACTGGGTATTATTAGCGAATTATTATGACTATTCTTTGATCCGAAATAAGTACACATATTGGCTCGGAGATAAGTTCGGTATGGCGTATACACCGCAGTGTGTTTTCGTCAACTTTGTGATGAACGGGGAGTATCTCGGAAGCTATTATTTATGTGAGCATGTCCGTGTCGGAAAGGCCCGGATCGATATCGATGATCTGGAGGATGAGCCCGACGCGGTTACGGGTAGTGCCGTGACAGGCGGGTATCTGCTTTCGCTCGGAAGTGAAGAGGGAGAGTATCGCACCTTTGAGACAAAGAAGGGCGTATCTTTGCTGATCGAGCGTCCGGACTTCGGTGATAACAAGCCGGTTCCGGAGCAGTACGACTATATCCGCAACTACGTACAGCAGATGGAGGATGCGCTGTACGGGGATGATTTCAAGGACGATGAGGGCAGGTCGTATACGGACTTTTTGGATCTGCAGTCGGCGGTTGACTACTACCTGTTTCAGGAGTTCTCTCTGAACGGGGACGGCTATTGCGGAGGCAGTAACTATCTGTATAAAAAGCGCGATGGCAAGCTGTATTGGGGACCGCTTTGGGATTTTGATTATGTGGCCTGGGGGGCGACGGAGTTCTCCCAGAACCAGACCGAGGGGTTCTCGCAGACGTTCTTCCAGTGGAACGAGCGCATGATGAAAGACAAGGCATTTAAGGATAAGCTTCTGGAGCGGTGGGAGGTATTAAAACCGATCCTGGAGCAGTCGATCGCTCCGGGTGGGGAGATCGATAAGTTGTCCGAGCAGTTATATATGTCGCAAAAGGCGAACTACTATGTGGCAAGCACGGTGCACGATCAGGATTACGGGTATGACTCGGAAACCGGTACGTTGACGCAGGTTTCGTTTGACTCGGAGATCGCCCGGTTTAAGGAATGGATCGGTGCGAGAATCCGGTGGGTGGATGCCAATATCGGAAAAGAGATCAAGACGAAGGGCTACATGGTGACCTTCAAGATCGGAAAAAAGATTTACGACAAGGTCAAGGTAAACGGTGGTTATATCTACGGTGATATGCTGCCAAAGGAGCCAAAGAAAAAGGGCTACAACTTCCGCGGATGGTTCGTCAAGGATACCAACGGTGCCGAGTATAATCTGACCTATCAGGAGGTCAGATCCAACCTGACCGCGTATGCGCGTTTCGTTAAAAAAGATACGATCAAGGGCGGGTCCAAGATCTTTTTCTCGATGCCGGACCTGTACTATCCGGCGGATGACGGCTCCGGTTACAGTCTGGCGTACGGAAGCTATCCGGCGACGATCACACCGGACAAGATCAAGTGGTCCACCAACACCGCTGCGGCGCGCGTGTCAGACGGGTTGCTTTTTGTCGATACCGGGTTTTTGGGGACCGTAAAGGTAACCGCGAAATATAAAAAGACAAAGATCAGCTGCCGGGTACATATCTGCGATTGGACAGATCTTGTTGGGGTACGGACGCTTGCCTTTAAGAAAAAGAATATCACGATGACGAAGGGCAGTTATCAGGTGCTGCACCTCAATCCGTCGCCGAAGAAGGTCAATGCCAACGGTTTTATCGGTGGGATCTCGTATCACGTGCAAAAACCGAACGTGATCGATGTCGACGGCAACGGTGTTGTGCATGCTTTGAAAAAAGGCAAAAGTGTCGTTGTGGCGTCGTTTGACGGACAGATGTTATTCTGTAATATTACGGTTAAAAACAAGAAAAAATCAAAGAAAAAATAGAGAAACCGAAAGGAAGTTTTGGAT
>JAZASH010000092.1:0-5525 GCA_036343395.1 Eubacterium sp.
CTTGTCTTCTCTTTGCGCATTTTTAAGGCACGCAAGATAACGAGCGGTGAGGCATTAAAGAGGTTCGGCTGGAAAAATATCCTGATCTCGCTGGCGGCGGTGCTGTTTTTCGTCGGCCTGATCACCACATATATGTTGATGCTGTACAGTGCATCAAAGGAAACGATCACGGCACGCGGTGAGCTGCACTCGGTCGAGAGTGCCAACTCACTTAACCGTTACATCTCGCAGGGTACCGCCATCGTGCGCCAGACCCGGTATGAGCTGGACAAGATGATGGACGGTGGCTGCTCAGAGAAGGACATCCAGGACTATATGGTGTCTCACACCGACTCCATCCAGCACACCCTGGATGAGAACTATACCGGACTCTACGGCTATATCAACGGCAAGTACTACGACGGTGCGAACTGGGTACCGGATGAGGGCTGGGTAGCGACGGAGCGCCCCTGGTATAAAAAGGCCGTCGAGTCAAACGGAAAAATAGCCCTGATCGAGCCGTATATCGATGCGCAGACCGGATTGCTGACGATGACGGCAGCGGTTGCCATGAACGACCGTAAAAATGTCGTCGCGATCGACGTGTCTTTCTCGATGATCAAGACGGTCACCGAGGAGACGAGCGAGAGCTCTGACAAGATCGAAATGGTGCTCGACGCCAGTGGAGCGGTCATCGCACACAGCGATGATCAGGAGATCGGGAAAAACTATCTCGAAGAGAAGGGGACGCTCGGAGCCGCAGTGGCAGAGCAGTTGTACGCGACCTATGACCAGTGCTTCGAGCTCAGCTACGACGGTGTCGACTACGTCGTATATTGCGTGAATATGAACAACGAGTGGTATTCGCTGACGCTGATCGACTCCGAGGAGAGCTATGAGCCGATGCGGATCCTGGTCTTCGTGACGATCATTATCATCCTCCTGACAGTAGCGATCCTGGCGGCTATTTTTATCAATATCAGCTCCAAGACGCTCGCTGTGGAGCGACTGAATGTCCAACTCAAGGCGACCTCGGAGATCTATCTCCTGACACACGATATCGACCTGATCCATGACACGTATACCAACCTCTACGTCACGCCGAGGATGCTCAGCTATCTCGAGCAGGAGGGGAGCAGCGCCAGAGAGGCTATCTATAATGTCATCTCAGCGACAACGATGGTCGACACCAAGAATGCAGCTCTCGAGTTCGTCGATCTGGATACCCTCGAGGAGCGTATGGATGGTAAAAATACCATCGCGATGGAGTTTCACGTCAAGGACGGACGCTGGATGCGCGGGCGCTTTATCATATCGGAGCGTACTGCGGAGGGACACATTTCTCACGTCCTCTGGATGGTCGAGAGTGTCGATGAGGAGAAGAGAAAGCGTGACGATCTGCAGGATATGACGACACGCGCGATCGCCGAGAGCGAGGCGAAGAGTGCATTTTTGTCGAATATGTCACACGAGATCCGTACGCCGATCACGGCGGTGCTGGGCATGAACGAGATGGTGCTCCGCGAGTGCAAGGATCCGAACGTGTTAAACTATGCCGAGAGTATCGAGACGGCCGGTCACACCCTGCTGGGTCTGGTCAACGATATCCTCGATTTCTCCAAGATCGAAGCCGGAAAGATGGAGATCATCCCGGTCGAGTACGACCTGTCCTCTGTGCTGAATGACCTCGTCAATATGACGCAGATCCGTATCGAGGAAAAGGGACTGATCCTGAACCTGCGCTTTGAGCGGACGATGCCGAGCATGCTCTACGGCGATGAGGTCCGGATCAAGCAGGTTATCACCAACATCTTAACCAATGCCGTGAAGTACACGGAGCGGGGCGAGGTGACCTTCTCGATGTGGTCGGAGAAGCTGACGGACGATCCGTCCGGTGTGCGCCTGATCGTCGAGGTAAGGGACACCGGTATCGGTATCCGCGAGGAGGATATGGATAAGCTCTTTGCGCGGTTCGACCGTATCGAGGAGCAGAGAAACCGCAACATCGAGGGTACGGGCCTCGGTATGACGATCACCAAAAAGCTCCTCGAGCTGATGGATGGTCGGATGGAGGTAGAGAGTACCTACGGAGAGGGCTCGACCTTCCGCATCTATCTGAAGCAAAAGGTTGTAGACTGGGCGCCGATCGGCGACTACGAGGAGACCTATCACAAGCATATCAGTGAGAAGGACGGGTATAAGGAGATCTTCACCGCGCCGGAGGCTTCGGTGCTGGTGGTCGATGATACCCAGATGAACCTGATGGTATTTAAGAGCCTGCTGAAGAGCACTGAGGTGCAGATCGATACCGCGATCAGCGGTGATGACGGTCTCGCGCTGATGGCGCAAAAGCACTACGATGTGATCTTCCTTGATCATATGATGCCGCGTAAGGACGGTATCCAGACGCTGAAGGAGATGCGTGCGGATGAGACGGGACTCAACCACGAAACACCGGTGATCTGCCTGACGGCAAACGCGATCTCCGGAGCGCGTGAGATGTATATGAAAGAGGGCTTCGACAACTACATGACCAAGCCGATCGACTCGGCGAAGCTCGAGGAGATGCTGGCGTCCTACCTGCCGGCGGACAAGGTTCAGTATGTGGCCGAGGTCGACGAGATGGAGAGTTTCGCGGAGACCGCCGGGTCTGTGACGATCGCATCGGGTGAGGAGGCCGCAGAGGCTGCGGAACCGGGCACGGGAGAGCCGGTCGCACTGTCGCCGATGTATCGGCCGCATCCGGGGATCAACCTGGTCGGCGCGATGGAGGGGATGGGCTCCGAGGAGGCCTTCAAGCCGATTCTGGATATTTTTTATGAGACGATCGATGAGAACTCGCAGGAGATCGATGATCTCTATAACGCCGAAGAATGGGAGGATTACACGATCCTGGTTCACGCGCTGAAGAGCTCTGCGCGTATCGTCGGCGCGCTTGATCTGGGTGAGGCAGCCTTCGCGATGGAGATGGCGGGCAAGGAGAGAAACCTCGACTATGTCCATGCCAATCACGAAAAGCTGATGACAGATTATCGTGCGTTTAAGGATATCCTGCGTGATATCTATGAGGAGGTACCGGAGGACACCGACGCGGGTGACCGACCGGAGGCGAGTACGCTGACGGTGGGCGGCTGGTATGAGAGGATCCGTGCCGGCGCCGAGAATATGGATATCATGATGCTGGAGGATGTCTTCGCCGAGGCAGCGGAGTACCGACTGACACCGGAGGATGCCGAACGGATGAAGGAGCTAAAGCGTCTCAGTGAGTCGTTTGACTACGATCGGATCCTGGACGAGATCGGCAAGATCAGATAAGGGCACGTGGCACGGTCCATCGGTTGGCGGCCGGGGCGGTGTAAGGCTTGACAAGGCGCGTGCTTTCTTATATAATACTGAATACTGATGTTATGATATGAAAAATGAACGGAGGATGTAGTAATGGCTGAAACAAAGAAGCATTTGCTGACACCGGATGGTCTCAAAGAGTTGCAGAACGAGTTGCATGAGTTGGAGGTAAACCAGCGTGCCGAGATCTCAAAAAAGATCAAGGAAGCACGTGAGCTCGGAGACCTTTCCGAGAACGCCGAGTACGATGCGGCCAAGGACGAGCAGCGTGATATCGAGGCCAGAATCGAGCAGATCAAAAAGATCCTGAACAACTACGAGTTGATCGAGGAGGATGAGGCAGGCGATGCGACCGCGATCAAGATCGGAAGCAAGGTAAAGCTTCGTGATATGGAGTTGAAAAAGGATATGGAGTATAAGATTGTCGGTTCGACCGAGGCAAATATCCTGAAGAACCTGATCTCGAATGATTCGCCGATCGGCAAGGCTCTGATCGGAGCCAAGAAGGGGGAGACTGTGAAGGTGGCTTCTCCGGCCGGTATTATCCGATATAAGGTGTTATCATTTAAGTAATTAGGGAGGAAACAGGAAACCATGGCGGAAGAAAATATCAACCAGCTCCAGCAGGTGATGCGTGACAAGCTCGCTGCCCTGCAGGAGGACGGGAGAGATCCATTTCAGATCACCAAGTGTGACGTGACGCATCACTCGACCGATGTACTGGAGAACTATGACGAACTCGAAGGACAGACTGTCACGATCGCGGGCCGTATGATGACCAAGCGTGTGATGGGTAAGGCGTCCTTTTGCAAGCTTCGCGATCTGAAGGGCGACCTGCAGGCGTATGTCGCTCGTGACAATGTCGGCGAAGAGGATTATAAGGTATTTAAAAAGGCCGATATCGGTGATATCTATGCGATCACCGGTGAGGTGTTTAAGACAAAAACAGGTGAGATCAGTGTGCATGCGGCAAAGATCGTCCTGCTGAGCAAGACGATCCAGGTAATGCCGGAGAAGTTCCACGGACTCACCGATACGGATATGCGTTATCGTCAGCGTTATCTCGACCTGATCATGAACGAAGAGGTCAAGGATACGTTTGTGAAGCGTTCGCAGATCATCCATGCGATCCGCGAGTATCTGGACGGCGAGGGCTTCATGGAGGTGGAGACCCCGATGATCGTCGAGAATGCGGGTGGTGCTGCGGCACGTCCGTTTACCACGCATTACAATGCGCTGAATGAGGACCGCAACCTCCGTATTTCTCTGGAGCTGTATCTGAAGAGACTTATCGTCGGCGGTCTGGAGAAGGTGTATGAGATCGGTCGTGTGTTCAGAAATGAGGGCACGGACGGTCGTCACAATCCGGAGTTTACGCTGATGGAGCTGTATCAGGCGTATACCGACTACTATGGGATGATGGATCTGACCGAGAACATGTTCCGCTACGTGGCGGAGAAGGTGTGTGGGAAGACCTTACTCCCGTATCAGGATGTCGAGATCGACCTCGGTAAGCCTTTTGAGCGCATCACGATGATCGATGCGATCAAAAAATATGCCAATATCGACTTTACGAGTGTTACGACCGATGAGGATGCCAAGGCACTTGCTAAGGAGCATCACATCGAGTTTGAGAAGCATCACAAGCGTGGTGATATCATCAGTCTTTTCTTCGAGGAGTATGTGGAGGAGCATCTGATCCAGCCGACCTTCGTCATGGATCATCCGATCGAGATCTCACCTCTGACGAAGAAAAAACCGGACGATCCGTCGCTGGTAGAGCGCTTCGAGCTCTTTATCTACGGACGTGAGATGTGTAATGCGTACTCCGAGCTGAACGACCCGATCGATCAGCGCGAGCGTTTCGCTGCACAGGAGGAGGCTTTTGCAGCCGGTGATGAGGAGGCAAACCACACCGATCAGGATTTCCTGAACGCGCTGGATATCGGTATGCCGCCGACCGGTGGTATCGGTTACGGGATCGACCGCCTGGTTATGCTGTTGACCAACCAGCCGGCCATCCGCGATGTTATCCTCTTCCCGACCCTTAAATCGTTGGAGAAGTAACGCAAAGAAAAACCAAAAAAGAGATTCGCTAATTCCATGCGTGGTACATGATTTATGTGCCACGCTTTTTTTACGCCTTATCACTAATAATCAATAAGGAGATGATGGAAAATGAACGAGACAAAGGATATCGA
>JAZASH010000093.1:0-5338 GCA_036343395.1 Eubacterium sp.
AGGATCGCGATTTTATACATCATTAGGAGGCAACTCGGTTATGTATTACGCGAGTTTCGGCATATTATCATTAGTACTCACTCTTATTATCAACTATGAGTTTATTTTCAATGTCAAGGAGCGAGTCAAATCACAGGCAGCCAGACGCTATCGTTTCTTTTTGTTCAGCGTGATGGCCTACTATGTATCGGATATTCTATGGGGGTTTCTGTATGGAGAGCATCTCATCCCGCTCGCCTACGCAGATACAGTTCTCTATTTCTTTACGATGGTCGTATCGGTCCTGCTCTGGGCCCGGTTTGTGGTGAGCTACCTGGATACACAGGATAGCTTCGCCGGATTCCTGACTTACGCGGGCTGGACGGTATTCCTTTTTGAGGTGATGTGCCTGATCATCAACATTTTTCGACCGATTATCTTTGAGTTTAACACCAACCAGGAATACATCCCGGGCTTTGTCCGTTATATCACGCTGATAATGCAGGTGGTGCTGTTTTTGTTGGCATCGCTGCGCACCATCATCCATGCGGCAAAGGCGGAGGGCAAAGAGCGGATCCGCAACAAGACTGTCGGAGCCTGCGGTATCGTGATGTCGGTATTTATTGTGCTGCAGACGCTGTATGCGTTTCTGCCGTATTATGCGATCGGACTGCTCATCGGTACCTGCCTGATCCATATCTTTGTCGAGGAGGATCGCAAGCTTGATCAGGCGATCGAGCTTGACGAGATCCAGAAGCAGGCCGAGATCGAGCACCAGGAGAAGATGATGGCCAAGAAAAAGAACATCACCTTTAACCGGATCGCGGAGAGCCTCGCGCTGAACTATGACATGATCTACTACGTCGACACGCGCGATGACAGCTATGTCGGCTATGCGTCGAACGACTCTTACGGCAAGCTCGAGCTGAAGAGGGCGGGCGATGATTTCTATAAGGATTCGCGCGCGGACCTGAGTAAGACGACGTTCCCGGATGATAAGGAGCGTGTAATGAGCTTTATCGATCGGGATTATCTGCTGACGACGCTGGAAAAACGTAAGCAATGCAGCCTGGATTATCGTTTGTTACTCGACGGCGTGCCGCAGTACACGCGTGTTGTCGTGCGGAAGTCGAGCAGCGGGGAGCACTTCATCGTCGCGATCGAGAACATCGACGAAGAGGTGATCCGCGAGAGAAAGCAGCTCCAGGCGCTGAATACGGAAAAGGAGCTGGCGCGTCGTGACGAGTTGACAGGGACGAAAAATAAAACCGCCTACGCGGAGCTCGAGGAGTCCGTACAGGAGAACCTCGACAAGGGCATCGATTATCTGCCCTTCGCGATCGCGGTATGTGATATCAATGACCTCAAAACGATCAACGACACCGAGGGACATAAGGCCGGAGACGAGTACATCTGTGCGGCGTCAAAGCTGCTGTGCGATATTTTCGCCCACAGTCCGGTGTTCCGCATCGGAGGCGATGAGTTCGTAGTATTTTTGCGCGGCGAGGATTATACGGCGCGTGAGGAGCTGCTCGGACGCCTGCGCGTGAAGATTTTTGAGAACCTGGTACAGAAAAATGGCCCGGTGATCGCGATCGGTGTCGCCGCCTTCGAGCAGGGGACGGACAAGCGTATGTCCGACGTGTTTGAGCGCGCGGACGGTATGATGTATGAGGATAAGCGCACGCTCAAGGAGCAGGGGTAGGACGGTGCCTGCCGGCGCGGCGGAGTGGCACCGAGGGTGAGTGGCCCGGGCGGGCTGCGTGGAGCACCGAGGGTGAGTGGCCCGGCGTGGGCTGCGTGGAGGAAGCATGAGTAAACCGAGTGTGAAAAAGAAGCATTGGATCAGGAATTCGGTTCTTGGCGGTTTCTTTGGCACACTCGTTTTTTTGTCTATGGGGTGGTCATTTTTCCGGTTCTTTACTTACGGCGGGCAAAAGAAAACCCCGAATAAGGACCGCAAGGAACCGAGTTGGAAGTGGTTTAAGTTAAAGCATACGACGATCAACCATCCCCGTTACGAGTACGGTGAGGAGTATGACAAGGTCGGAGAGTGGTGCGAGGCGCAGCCGATGACGGACTGGTATATCCGCAACGAGGACGGGCTGCGGCTGCATGCGTCGTGGCTGCCGGCGGAGAAGCCGGAGCGCATCGTGATGATGGTGCATGGCTTCCGCGGGCATCGCTTCGGCAGTATCGCGAGTATCGCGCCTTTTCTCCACGAGCATAACTGCAGTATCCTTTTGATCGATCAGCGGTGCTGCGGCGAGAGTGAGGGCAAATACATCACGTACGGGGCGCGCGAGCAGCACGACGTGATCGAGTGGCTCGAGCGGATCGACGAGGAGAATCCCGACGGGCTGCCGGTGTATCTGTACGGACAGTCGATGGGGGCGGCGACGGTGCTGCTGGCAGCGGGACATCCGGTGCCGGGGAACCTGCGCGGTGTGATCGCGGATTGCGGGTTTCGCTCGATGCGCCGCACGCTGAGTGATATCGCAGAAAAATGGTTTCATCTCAAGAGGATTAACCTGTTATTGCTCCGCGTGGAACTTTTCTGTCGGCTTTTCGCCGGCTTTTCCATGAAGGATACGGATTGTACGGAGGCATTAAAAAATGCCCACTTCCCTGTGTTGTTTTTCCACGGGGAGGCGGACACGTATGTTTGGCCTGAGAATACCAGGGAAAACTATGAGCTGTGCCGGTCTGAGAAAGAGCTGGTGCTCGTCCCGGGCGCGCGGCATCTGTGTAGCTCATATGTCGCTCCGGAGCTGTATCAGGACCGGATCCTGGCATTTTTCGAAAGGCTGGATTAAGCTTTAGTTCGTCCGTTTGATACGGATGTTGGTCAATGCGACCTGGTCGCCGCTGAGTGCGACGTAGACGTCGTCGATCTCCTCGGTGATCCGGGTGACGTTCATGATCGACAGGCCGAAGTTCTCGGTGCTTACGATCACGGTATTTTCTTTTCTCTCGATCTCTATCTCGCTGTCATAGCCTTTTTTATTGTTTTCTTTCCAGCTGTTCCAGTTGGTGAACTCTTCGTTCTGGACGATGGTGAGGCGGTTTTCTGCGTCACCGGCGTCTTTCCATTCTTCTCCGTCAAAACGTACCAGCGCATACTCGCGATAGTCCTCGCCGCCGACCTTGCCGTCGCGTGAGTAGAAGAGGACGATGTACGGGCAGTGCCAGATCAGTCTCGCGGTCGGCAGGCTCATCGTGTGGAAGGTGAGGCGCATGCCATCGGTGATCACGATGCCGTTTGTCGAGTCGGTGCGGTAGCCGTTGATCTGGACGTTCGGGATGTCACCCTCCGGTACGTCGATGTAGGTGATCTCGTCGCACAGGCGCGGGATGTAGCGGTCGCCGACTTCCTCATCGGAGGTCGTGATGTCGATGTCGGTGATGCGGCAGTTCTCGCCGGTCAGACCGATATAGGCAAAGCGAGTGCTGTCCGGAAGTGCGACGATCACGGTCGTCTTATCCTGGCCGTCGTCGTACTTGATCATTACGTGATCGCGGACCTTGACTGCTTCGATATCAAAGACTTTTTCTGTCAGCTCTTCCCGCTTTTTGTCTCTGCTGTCCCGGGAGTTCGGGGTTTCGATATTGATCTCTCTGGCGTTCGTGTTCTCGACGCGACCGTCCAGACCGATCGTGCAGTATTCGAAGTAGAGGAGCTCCTTGATGGTCGCCTCGTCGTCGTGCATACGGCCGTCGAGGGAGTCAAAGAGGTACATGACGGGCAGGCGGTGGGATTTGTGCTTGCCCTCCTCCGGGATGTATTTCAGATGGATTTTGGTAATCGTGTTAGTGAGGCCGATACCGCTCGAGGCAACATCGCCGAACTCGCCGCAGCGAAGCTCGCTTTTGCCGTCCAGGCCGCGGGCGGTGTTGCGCTCTTTCATCTCGTACTCGCTGTCGAGGTCGATGAGGTGCTGCATCACGCGGGCAATCTTCGGATCAAACTGTGTGCCGGTACCCTTGACGATCTCCTCGCGGACGAGTTGCTGAGGCAGGGTCTCGCGGTAGCTGCGGTTGGAGGTCATCGCGTCGTAGGCGTCGGCGACGGAGATGATACGTGCGATCTCCGGGATGTCGTCGCCCTTGAGTCCCTCCGGGTAGCCCTTGCCGTCGTAGCGCTCGTGATGGTAGTGCGCGCCGATGCTCAGATAAGGGTACTCGGTGATGCTCGACAGGATCTGGTTACCCATGTCGGCGTGGGTTTTGATGACGTCGTATTCCTCAGGCGTCAGCTTGCCTTTTTTATTGATGATGTTGTCGGCAATACCGATTTTTCCTACGTCGTGGAGCAGGGCCGTGTAGAAGATACGGTAGCATTCTTCGTCGCTTTTGCCCATCAGTCGCGCGAGCTTCTCGGAGTACTCAGCGACGCGCTGGGAGTGGCCGTGTGAGTAGGCGTCCTTGGCGTCGATCGCGTTTACGAGGGCGGTAGCGGTCTGCTCGAACAGGCGCTGTGACAGCTGGTGCTGTTCGAGCAGGTGGTCGATCTCGCTTTTTTGGAGATGGTCGACCGCACGGGTCCTGCGATAGATTATTACAATCGAAGTGAGCGCCAGGATCAGTCCGAAAAATCCGGGGATACTGACGACATTTTTCTCTATGAAAACCTGGATGGATAGCATGGGAAGCTGGATTCCCATGAGAATCATCGAGACGATAAGGCCTATTTTTTTATAGAAGATGACCAAAAGAACGAGTAGCAGATTGGTCAGCATGGAAAAGACACCGGTGAAGGAACCGTAGGGGATGCGAGCATCCGCAATGGCGATAAATCCGCCTCTTTTTGACAGAATGACGGTGGCTGATGCGGTGCCGACATAGAGCAACAATATGATAAAAAAACCTGCATTAAGGCGATTTTTCATGGCTATCGTGACCTTCCTTTCCGAAGGGACTTATTCGTTTCCTATTATAATATAATTCAGACTAGTATAATATTATATCAAATTGGTGACAATGTCAACAATTTGATTGCCTTGCTGCAGGTGCGCGCGATTGCGGCGCGCGGGCCGCCGTGTGGTGTGCACGTGCTGTGTGTGGTGTGCACGGGCTGGTGTGCACGGGCTGTGTGCTGTGTGTGCGCGGGCTGCGCTGCTGTGGTGCATGCCGGCGCGGAGCGCGGGCGTGTGGTCGGGTTTACTTGCTTCTGTACTTTTTGAGAACGTTCATGTAGCGTTTGAGGAAGTCGGTCAGGTCGATCGACTTTTTTGCGCTGATCTTGCATTTGTAGGTCTTTTTCTTGGCGGTGTCCTTGACCGTGATCTTGGTGTTGCTTGCCGCGAGGATGCGCTTCAGCTTCTGGATGCGCAGCTCGTGGGCATTTTTATTGCTAGAG
>JAZASH010000094.1:0-5186 GCA_036343395.1 Eubacterium sp.
GAAGCAAACTCCATCCCGGTGAACTTTACATGCTTATCCAGCTTTTTGGCGATCATCAGGATGACATCGATATCAAAACCGAGCAGTTTTCCGTCATCACCGGCATACGCCATCGGCTCGAGCGTATCACAGGCCGCCACCTTCACTTCGCCGTTCTTGCCCGGCCAATCCTGCTCAGGGATCGTCTTGATCGAGTTATCCGCTCCGGTCCATTTTTCCCAGGCCGCCTCGATCTCACTCGGATCGATCTCGTTGAAGGCCGCCTGCCACTCATCCCTCTCCGGACTGCCCTTGGTAAACGCAAAGCCAAAAGGTGCCTCTCCGAGGTTCTCGGGGAGCACCGCCAGATCATCGTTATTATTTGATATCAGAGCTGCGATCGCGCTGTTCATAAAAAAGGCATCGATCTTTCCGGAACGCAGTGCCAGCTGCATATCCGGCAGCGATGCGAAATACTGAAACTCTCCTACATCCGGAACCTTACTGCTGATCAGTTCCTCAAAGGGTGCCCCGGTGAGCATCGCGATCGTTTTGCCGCTGAGCTCATCAAAGGTGCTGAACTCCGCCGCCTGCACGATCGGAACACTGACCGTCAGGCTCAGTAGTATGCACGCGAAAAACAGACTGACTCGTCGCTTCATACGTTCCTCCGTTACTTGGTATCAATGGTCCCGTTTTGCCATTTTTAAAAACAGTTTCGTTAAGAAATCCTTTGTCTCCATACCGGAGCTTCCGATCGGCAGCGCCTCCAGACGCTGTAATGCCTGCTCCGTGTACTGTTCGACTGCCTCGTAGCTCTCCTCGAGTCCGTGGATCGCGACATAGGTGAACTTGTTTTGTTCCTCGTCACTGTGGAGTGGCTTGCCGAGTTTTTCTTCACTCCCCGTCACATCGAGGATATCATCCTGGATCTGGAAAGCCATCCCGATGTCACGGCCGATCTTCTCGACCATCTGCAGCGAATACTCATCCGCCCCGCCGAGCGCCGCACCGACCATCATCGCCGCCGCGATCAGCGCACTGGTCTTGCCGCGGTAGATGTACAGCAGCATATCCGCATCAATGCTCTTTCCCGTGTTCTCGACATCGACCACCTGCCCGCCGATCATGCCGTTGACACCGGCACAGCCGGACAGCTTGTCAAAAGCGATCACCGCGCGGCACATCTGTTCATTTTTCTTGACCGTACCGATGATCTCTCTCCTGCCGATCGCCAAAAAGGACGCGGAGATCTGCTCATAGGCCGCGTTCAGGAGCGCGTCACCGGCGAGGATCCCCATCGCCTCCCCAAACTGCTTGTGGGTGGACGGCTTGCCGCGGCGCATGTCATCGTTATCGAGTGCCGGGAGATCATCGTGAACCAGCGAATAGCTGTGGATCATCTCGATGGCAGTCATAAAATGCCGGAGGACAGTCTCATCACCGCCTCCGAACAGATAAAACATCTCTCGCATCAGCATCGGACGGAGGCGTTTCCCACCGGCCGTCACGCTGTAATTCATCGCTTCGTAGATCGTTTTGGCATAGCCGGACTCCTCCGGCAGATGCTCGCGCAGAATCTCTTCGATCTCAGCCGATTTTTTTTCGATCAAAGCGTCTATCGTATCACTCATGGTCGGACCTCCTCAGCTGATAGATTTCATCGATCCGGCTGTCGTCGATCCGGCAGTCGAGAAAAATCTCCACAGCCACCTTTGCCTGTGCGATCAGCATCTCGAGCCCCGTGATCCCGGCCATGCCGAGCGACTTCGCCTGCGCGGTCAGCTTGGTCTCAATCGGGTTGTAGATCAGATCCAACACGACCTGGCACTGTGTAAACGGGATCAGATCGATCGGCTGTGCATCCACCTCGGGGAACATCCCCACCGGAGACGTATTGATGATCACATCCACATCGGTATGCTTCTCATACACCTCGTCATAGCTGATGCACTGATCATCCTTGGAGCGACGCACCAGGAGCATTTCCTTTGCCCCGCCGTCTCTCACACAGGCCTTCACCGCCTGCGCGGCCCCCCCGTTTCCGAGGATCAGGACCTTTTTATCCTTCAGATCGACCGCATGTTTTGCAAGCGTATACCAAAACCCGTCATAATCCGTATTATAACCGGTCAGCTTCCCCTCGCGATTCACGATCGTATTCACCGCACCGATCGCCTCCGCCTTGGGATCGAGCGCATCCAAATACGGGATTACCCGCTGCTTATACGGGATCGTCACATTGATCGCCCGAAAATCATGCTCCCGCATAAACGGATCGAACTCCTCGCTCGTCAGCGGGCACAGCTCGTACGTATAATCGGCCAGTTTCTCATGAATCTCCTTAGAAAAACTATGCCCCAGCCTTCCCCCTATCAAACCGTAATCCATCTATCTATCCTCTCATGACACTCCTCGGTCGGCCGTCATTTCCCTTTGCATATGGTATCAAGCACACCATTCACAAACGCATAGCCTTTCTCGCGTCCGTACTCCTTGGCCAACTCGACCGCCTCATCGATCGCCACCGCCACCGGCGTCTCGTCATCATAGAGCGCCTCGTACACACCAAGCCGCAGGATCGCCAGCTCTGCCTTCGCGATACGACTCAGCTGCCACCCCTTCGACGCCGCCGCGATCTTCTCATCGATCTCCGGCAACAGCGGTGCGATCCGCTCGACCTCCGCCTCAACGAAAGCCTGATCCTCATCGGTCAGCGGCTCCTCATTTTTTATCTCATTTAGAAAAATATCCTGCTGTTCCTCATACTGATCATCCGGATAAAAATCCTTCTGATACAGCAAAAGGAACACGCAGGTTCTCAGTTCATGTCTATTCATATCTCACTCAATCCTTCGGCAGATCAACACCGGCAATCGTTACGTTTACGCGGTTGCAGTTAAGACCGGTCATCTCATTGATCGCCTGAGCGACACGATCCTGCACCTTGGCACTCGCCTCCGGGATGCTGTAGCCGTACTTCATCGTGATGGCAATATCCACCTCAGCCTCGTTATCGTTAACGACAACCTTAACCCCCTTGGCATTCTTCTTGGTACCAAACTTGCCGACCAGTTCGTTCTTCATGCCACCGGAGATCGTCTCGACACCCTCGATCTCACTCGCCGAAATCCCCGCAATCGCAGCGACAACCTCATTCGCAATCTGAATCTCCCCGATCCCTTCTTCTCTCTCGTTATCCATGATTGTTATCCTTTCCTTTCCAAGTCAAATACTATTCCAAGAAAAAAATTCACTCAACTCATTAATTGTATCACAAAAAGTATCTTCCCGCAAGTGCCAAATTGTCAGAAACTGCTTACTGTATGTCCCCGCAGGACGACCGGCACCCTAGCCTATCTCGAGCTCCACCGGACAGTGATCCGACCCCAAAATATCACTATGAATCGCCGCACCGCGGATCCGCTCCTTCAGCCCCTCCGACACGAGGAAATAATCGATCCGCCATCCGGCATTCCGACTCCTCGCATTGAACCGATACGACCACCAGCTGTACGCCTCCGTCACATCCGGATACAACTCGCGAAAACTATCCACAAAGCCGGCCTCCAGAAGCTCCGTCATCTTGCCTCGCTCCTCATCGGTAAACCCGGCATTATGGTGATTCGCCGACGGATTCTTCAGATCGATTTCCTGATGTGCGACATTCATATCACCGGTCACGATGACGCCCTTTTTCTCCTTCAGCCCGCACAGATACGCACGGAAATCATCCTCCCAGCGCATCCGGTAATCCAGCCTCTTTAGCTCATTCTGCGAATTCGGCACGTAGACGCACACGAAATAAAAATCCTCAAACTCGCAGGTGATCACGCGTCCCTCATGATCGTGCTCCTCCACGCCGATCCCGTAGGTCACGCTGAGCGGCTCGACCTTGGTAAACACCGCCGTCCCGGAGTAGCCCTTTTTCTCGGCGTAATTCCAATACATATGATACCCGGGGAGATCCAGATCGATCTGCCCCTCCTGGAGCTTCGTCTCCTGCAGACAAAACACATCCGCATCCAGCGACGTAAACGCCTCCATAAAGTTTTTTCCGACACAGGCCCGCAGCCCGTTTACATTCCAGGAAATCAGTTTCATTTGTGCTTCACCTTCAACCTTGGCAACTTAGTCATCTTATTCATCTTCCGCATCTTCGCCATCTTGCTCATCTTCTTCATCTTCCGTGGCTTGTCCATCTTCTTCATCTTATTTTTCTTTGCACATGGACAGTGATTGTATTTAAACTTCCACTTGCCCGGCTTTTTCGAACGCAGCTTCACCAGGCGTCCGCCCTTTTTCGCCGATACCATCCATCTGCCGCGTTTCTTGGTGTTTTTAAACTTGATCATCCGTCTCTCCCTCCTTTGCTGCCTCGTCCGATGTCACGCCCTCGTCCGGTGTCACGCCCTCGTCCGGTGTCACGCCCTCGTCCGGTGTCACGCCCTCGTCCGGTGTCACACCCTCGTCCGACTCCTCCGGCACAACATACTTTGCAAAGCTCCGTATCCCCGGCTGCACATCCTCCTGTGCGGCCTGCTTCACCGGCGCCTTCGCCGGAGCCGCCTGAGCACGCTCACCCTCCGGGGCACGTCCGCCCTCCGGATCGCCACTCGCCTCAGCCTCGGCCTCCGCCGCCTCTTTTTCCTTCAGATGTCGCTTGAGCAACACATAATGCCGCACATCCATGATCAGAAAAATGACCGCAATGACGATAAACACCGCTCCCAGCGCGACATACCACGCGGACAGCCCATCCGATGCCCAGCGCCATATCAGATCGCCTCCGATATACCCGACATACAGGCTCACCGCCAACCGGATCCAAAACCAGGTTTTGAAGCTCTCCGGTACGCCTGCGGACCAGTCATCATCCGCATATCGCTTGCTAAAAAGCCCCATACGCTCTCCTTTTTATCGAAAAGAGGCCCGATAGGATCCCAGATCCTGCCGGTCCTCTTCATCATTCATCCATCCCCGGGCTCGCCCGCTATCCGCAGGCCAAAACCCATAACTCATCGTCGTCCGTCGGATTACAGACGCTTCAGATACTCGCCCGTACGGGTATCGATCTGGATTCTGTCACCCTGGTTAACAAAGAGCGGTACTGCTACCTGAGCACCCGTCTCAACGGTCGCCGGCTTGGTTACGTTTGTTGCGGTATCACCCTTCACACCCGGCTCGGTCTCGGTAACCTCGAGCTC
>JAZASH010000095.1:0-5180 GCA_036343395.1 Eubacterium sp.
AAAGCGGAAATAATCCCATCCTTATACGTTACAAGAACGTCATACGGCTTCCATGGCTCATACTTGCCGGCAGGATTCTTCCCCTGAACATTCGAACCCTCATCGGTAAGTGTGATAGTCCCCTGTGTCGAAGAGCCTCTGAGGCCGACCGTCGTCGACTCGCTGGCTCCATCCTTTACATACGGATTCGGACTTACGGCAGACGAATTGTTTACCGCACCGAATACATCGTACTTAAACAATGCGAAAAAGACGGTCGATAACAGCAGCGTCAGCGCCATCAACCCGGCAATCGCCTTTTTCCTCCCATTTCTTCTCATACTTATCCCTCCTTATGGATACCGATCACTGATTCCTTAAATATATCTCCTTTATATTGTCAAACTCAGCATCACCGATACTGTTCTTAAGCTTCAGCTTCAGAAGAACATACTTTCCACCAATATTAAACGTCGGTTGCGGCTCCGACGGCGTTGGTCCTTCGGGTGCCGGATCCGGCGACTCCGCTACGTTATTGTCCTTAATCTCGCAACCAAAACCAATTACATCCCGGATAAACAACAGCGACTCCTTCTGACCGTCTTCTCCGGTCAGATGCGAATAATTCGTTCCGTCGGTCAATTCATACAGCTTGGTATAGTCGACCTGACCGTTTACGACAACACCCGTCAAGTCAGTCAATTCTCTCTTATAAAACTTGATAACACCTCTCTTACCGTCTTCAATAGAGCCCCCGGTGCTTCCCGGAACAGCTGCTCCCGCTCCACCGGCACCTTCACCACCGGCACCTTCACCACCGGCTCCTTCTCCGCCGGCTCCTTCACCACCGGCACCTTCACCACCAGCTCCTTCTCCACCGGCTCCTTCTCCACCGGCTCCTTCTCCACCGGCGCCTTCACCACCGGCTCCTTCTCCACCGGCTCCTTCCGGTGCTGCTGTTTCCGCTTCAAACCAATACTGGCCAACCTCGATCTTCTCTGCATTTCCTTCCATATCCTTTACGATACGGGATACGACCAGCGCTTTATTGGTATCATCCCAATGTACATCCGAGCCCTCCTGAATGTACGTGGTCATATGCATAACCGCATCCTTGGACTCGTTCTGAAGGTCAACCATGTTGGTTGTACGTCTCATATTCGCCGATGAAAACGTCATCAAAAGGAGAATAGCAGACATAACGATAGCCATGATCGCTATCGCAATGATCATCTCTATAAGAGAAAAGCCCTCTTTCATTTCTCTTTTACCATTTGTCATGATAATTCTCCTTCCGTTGATCAAATCATTTGCCTTATCCTAACCCTTAACCGATACTCTCTTTTACATCTTTTCTACATAGTGAAGTCCGGTATCCTTAGCCAGAACAACACGATACTCGAGAGTCGTGCCATTATATACATCAAAGTACGGCGGAGCCTTCAAGTACGCTCCGTCTTTTTTCCGGATCTGGACAGTTGCGATTACATCGTCCTCACCGATGCAGACCATCCTTCCGGTTGTTGTATCCTTATACTTAACAGAAAGATTCGGTGCACCAAGCTTAGTTCCGACCGGCTTTTCGAGTGTATCCGGATCAAATGCCTCTGTCTCTGTAAAGGTAGAATAATACGAATCCTCTGCCTTGTAGATATGGAGGTAATACGGTCCTGCATGCGACTCGGTATCCGCTTTCAGGTCTGTCAGGCTGTCATTTATGCCGCTTGCAAGTCCCTTTGTGTCCGCACTTCGCATCAAAGCGAAACTCAAAGAAACCATGCCGACAAAAACGACCATGATGGCTATGGTTATGATCAGCTCCATCAATGAGAAGCCTTCTTTATTTCTATACGCTCTTCTCATATCAACCTCCACAATGATATGTTAGTACGAATTCTTTTCCCAGTTAAGATATCTCAGACAATCCTCGGAAATCGTCGTGTTATGAGTCTCCGGAAGCGATTTCCCAAAGATCTTTGCGAGATCCGGATCTGACAAACAAAAACTCATCAGCTGATTTACCAGAACCGCATCGGATTCCATCCTGACACAAGCCGTTACATTCACATCGCCGCCGGCGATAATCAATCCCCTGAAATTTTGCGATACCGTAACATTGCCCTTAGCGATGATCAATCCGGCACAAGGGGTCTCAATCGATACATCTCCTTTATTGATAACAAGACATCTCTTGTAATTATTCAGATCGGAAACACCGTCCGGAAGGCTGACACAGGTATCTTTAACCGTTACAAGATTCGTTGCTTTACTCGACTGGATCCATGCTCCGGTCTGCGGTTCCTTTCTACCATCACCAACCGGAACAACCGGAAACTCATCATCCTCCAGATCAAAATTGATCATCCCGGAAACCTTAGTCGCTGAACCCGACGGGTCCGCAGCCGGAATCTCGCCGCCGACTACCAGACCCGGTACGGTCTGATTTGCCGCAGCTGATAATTTACCATTCGACTGTAAAAACTTCTTATCACTGTTGAAAAGACGCATGCCGGATGCATCTCCCTTCGTGGTAAGATACTTCTGCAGATTTACATACTGCTGTCCTATCTTAATACCACTCTCCAGGATCTTACGCGCACGCTCTTTATTGATCGTCGTAATATCATCCCCACCAAAGTAGGACGGCTCCTGATGGCTCGGGCCACCATCTGCATAATAGTTACTGATGATATGACCGGCAACCAGATAGTACGCCGGATCAAACTGGAGCTGATTGTCCTCTGAGACAATATAACTTTTTGCCTTTTCATTTAAATCGCTCGTTGTAAGTTCTCCCGGCATGTCCGGATCTGTGTTCTGTCCTGCCGGTGTGAGAAAACTCCCTTTATAGAACTCCTTGAAATACTTATTCGCAGACCACTGATCTTTAAAATTCAGATAAAGGAATACATAACCGTCACCTTCTGTCTTTGCCTGAGAATAGTTACCGGTAACCGGCTTGGTCTGATTCAAGTAAGGATAAATTTTTGATTCCTTCAATAAATCAAAATCAATCAGCCTTATCGGATCGGTATAGGCAGAAACGATAGAGCCTTCCTCCTCCGACGATACCAGACCGGTATAGCCTGCCTCCTCCGACGATACCGGGTTATGTTGCGCCTTAATGTATTTGTCCGGAACCAGATAAGCCAGCTGGTTGCTTCGAACCGCCACCGACTCACCCATCATGATGTCCGCAACCGCATCCATCCCCTTCGTCTTCGCGTCGGAGCCGCGGGATACATAGGTCCTTCCGGCGAGGATCAACTCCTTCAGCCCGTCTGTCTTAAGCTTCGTGCTGAGTCCGTTGATCAAAATCGCACTACTGTAATCCGACTGTGAAGAATCCAATCCGGGAGAATACGTAGCCGTATTTGTCTCCCCATCTGTGATAAGCGGATTGTTATTCTCGCTGTAACTATAACCGTTATACTTTCCGCCAAGCGTTACCTCGGTGCCGGCATCCTGTATATCCAGATCGTTTTCGATATAAGCATTTGTCTTGAGTGAAAAGTTCGTCCCTACATCCGGAATCTTGACGCTGGATACGCCGTTTGACAGCAGACGGATGTTCTTCGCATAAAAATCCCCGGCCGTTGACGATGTCACGCTAAGCATATTCGCATCATCTTTACTAATATCAGGCGCACCGTTAATCTCAACCTTAGAGCCTGTCATGGCATCAAAACTGCCTCGGCTGACAAAAAGCCCACTGTTAAAACGAGCCGCCATACCTTCCTCAATCAAAACACCGGAATTATGGATATTCTCTGTCTTGGTTATGCCACCACCGGTATAGATATTACCGGTAAACTCAGCGGCATCCTGTGTATTAGCCACCGGATCTTCGCCCGGTGCAGGTGCTGCCAGTCTTCTCGCATTTACGCCGACATCGATCTTCCCATCCGAAACAACGAGAAACTCTCTTGCAGCATCCAGTGTGTCATCACCGTCGAATTTATAATCCGGGACATTCAGCTGCAGATCGGTCTGGATCGTCGAACGATATCCGGCATCGTCCGTGTAATCGATAACCAGATTATCGATGGTCATAAAGTAACCCTTGGTTGCGGATTTATATACCACATAGGAAATATCCGGATTCTCTGTGGATTCACCTGATGGTGTACCGGTCTCTTCTTCCGTGCCCTCAGCGCCTTCCGACGTCGAATCGCCGCTCTCACCATTTATCATCGCCTCGGTTTTCACGGCTTCCGGTTTATTAGTCAGTCGTTTCAGACTGTTGATTCCAAAATGATTCGGTTTGATAACACGTGGCGTCCCCTCAGGTACCGGGATCGTCAGATCGTTTACATTAAAATTTTCCCCACCCCATTCCTGGGTGATTCCTGCTGACAGGTTTCCGCCCTTCAGCTGCTGGATAATGCCACAAATATACAACTGAGCAAATCTGTCCTTAAGAGAAAGCACGCCTCCGGTCGAAGTATCGGGATACTCTGTTTCGTAATTTTCAACAACTTGTTTATAAGCCTCTGCCCCGGCCTCTCCGGCATACTCAAGCACTCCGGCTCTTACCTCAGCGAGAATCGCCTCAGCGTCATACAGATTCTCGTTTGAGTTTCTGTCCATATAGACGGATACCAAATACCTGGTAGAAGCCGCCAGGATAATCACGCCAATCGCAATAAGAAAGGCAGTGGCGATAACAACCGTCACAAGCGTTGCGCCTTCTCTTTTGGCATTCAGCTTTCTCATCAGTTTTCTCATGATTCGCCCTACTTTCCTTTCTTTCTGTCTTGTTACACGGTTTTCGTAGTCGTACTGGTGGCCAGTACCGTACCGGTCGGCTCACCGGTCGTATCATCTGCCCTGAACACCTGAACCGTAACAGCTGCGATTCTCTTCGTCTGTGCTCTGTTGATCAATCCTCTGGACATATTGGGATCCTCACCATCAGACGGGCTGGTGTTTTGGAGAGTAACATATGGCCCAGTTGTCAAAATCGCTCCATCCGAACCATACTCAACATCCGAATAATAATGCGCTGTAAGGAAGTTTTCTGAGCACTTACCCGGAGTAAAACGAAGATTGAAATTCATGTTATTTATCGCATTTAATTGCTCCTGAGTATACCCCTCTGTAATACTACCGGGGAAGTTCTGACGGATAAAGTTGATAGACATGTCACTAACCGGTGTGATCCCATTGCCTGTTGATGTCGGAAGATCAACCACGACGTC
>JAZASH010000096.1:0-5173 GCA_036343395.1 Eubacterium sp.
ATACCGCGTCCCGTCCGGTTTATCAAGAACGACCGGGCGGGACGCAGGTGTTATTCTGCAGGTTTGCCTGTCAAAGACGCGAGCAGCGCGGCGCACCCGCGAAGGATGTCCTGATACGCCCGCTCGAAGTCCCGGGTATACCAGGGGTCATCGACAATGGCATCGGGCCGCCCGGCGTACTCCAGCAGCAGGTGCAGCCTGCCGTCAGGGTCGCCGCCGAAGCAGCGCTCCATATTGCGGATATTGGCCCCGTCAAAGCCGATCAGCAGGTCCCAGGCCGCATAGTCCTCCCGCCGGATGCGCCGCGCGGTCTTCCCGGCGCAGTCAATGCCGTGCTCCTTCAGCTTCCGCCGGGCCGGGGGATAGACGGGATTGCCCAGTTCCTCGCTGCTCGTCGCGGCGGAGGCAATCTCAAAATCCTTCGCCATCCCCGCGCGCGTCACCATATCCTTGAAAATAAACTCCGCCATCGGACTGCGGCAGATATTGCCGTGGCACACAAAAAGTATCTTTGTCAAATGCGATCAGCCTCCTGAAAAGCCGTATTCTGCCGCAGTTTACCGCGATTTGCCGGGCAGAAAAAGTTGTTAATAATCTGTGACTCTGTCACGGAAAAAGCAAAATGCGGCAAAATGCGGCAAGTCAATGCCGTCAATGGTAGTCAAATGGTAGTAAAAATCGAGGGTTCTTACTACCGTCGGTTGAAGGGGAAAGCTGGGAGATAAAACCGGGATTTACCAGCGTTTCATGTTTTTCTCGAACTTACTGATATAGGATTTTTTCAATTCTTCTGCCGATATCCCATAGCAAAGCAAAATATCATTGTAATACATAAGAACATCTGCCAGTTCTTCAACGAGATGCGCTCTTAATTCCTGATCCTGACTCGCCGCATCTCCACCATGTTTCTTAACAATATCGACGACTTCGCCAATTTCTCCAATCATCCACAGAAGTTTGTTCTTTCCAATCTCGGGGGATATCCCTTCCCATATGTCTTTATATTGTCCCTGCAATGCTTCCTGCATCTCAAGCATTTCGTTTATGCTGAAATCAGTCATTTTCTCCTCCCAAGGTCAGGTCAGGCCCGAATCCGCTCTCAAGTTGAAAAGGACAGGACGGTTTCATCCTCGCTGTAGCGATACTGTCGGGGATTGTATTTTGCCGTCACCTGAGTCCACAGACGCTTCGCGGCGACATTTTTCTCGTTGTATTTGATTTCCCATCTCCCGCCGTAGTTGCTGAAAATGCCCTCGGCGGCTTCTGTCGCCAAGTGTTTCTTTCGATACATAGGAAAGATGGTGAACTCGGCCAGCACATGATCGGGCTGTCCGTGAATATAGGAGTACGGATTGATCATCGCAAAGCCGACAAGAACCTGACGATCATAGATCAGCAGCGCCTTCCTCTCCGGCTCGGTAAAATAGGCATCGAAGTACCCATAATGGTAATTACCGGATTCGTCCATTTCATCATCATAGTAGGTTGTCATCTCATAGAGATACTTTTGATGGATATTCCATAGAAGATCTCTGTTTTCGGGCTTGACTTCTTTGAATTCAATCATTCTCGTCTGCCTCCCAAACCCGACCATCTCCGCTGCGCTCTCAAAAAGGTATTTTATTATACACCATACAGCCTCATTTTTCCACTATAAAAAATCGGCGCTCCGCAGTTTGCAGAGCGCCTTGCGGGTTTTATGAAAAATCATTCTATTTGCCGAAATAGCAAAAGAGTGCCCGTCACCGCAGGGAATGACGGGCACTGAGAATAATCGTTCTGTGAACCACATTTCAGAAAGTCAACATATTTATCCGGTATAGGCATCTTCAGTCGAGTTCTTGAAATCCTGCTTTGCCAACCATCTTTCTTCCTCCAGGGTTTCCGGAATGTCGATGCGCTCAATCTTGAAGATGACTGGCCTTGTGCCGTCGTTGCAGCAGGCGATCATCATGCGGTCATCGTTGGTCCAGCCCTTCATGATGGAGCCGCCCTGAAGAGCCGTGTAAACATATCGGCTAACTGCATCCCATGCCTCTCCGCAGAACTTACCATTCATCAGGTGGTAGAAATCGTCCTGCTGCGGTGTACGCTTGAGCAGGAATGTATCACCAGGTTTGAAGAATGGGCATGGGCCGGACTTGGGGTCGGCCAGATACTGCTCTTGCAGATCAGGAAAGCATTTCGTCTCCAGAACTGTAATTCTGCATTCGTGCTGCATGCGGTATCCCCTTATGCTTCTTCGATGGCACTGGCGGGGCAGTTTTCCTTTGCCTCGGCGGCAGTATCCAGAGCTCCCTCCGGCACAACTGAATCAATGGCAACAGCAACGCCATCGTCACTCATGGAGAACACGTCGGGGCAGGTTCCCGCGCACAGGCCGCAGCCAATGCAACCGTCATTAACAAAATACTTCATCGAGTTATCCTCTCTTTCTGTTTATTCCAGCGTCAAAAGCAACGCCATTTTGAACCGTTTTGTTGCCTTCACGGAGTGAAGCCCGGCTTTGGCGAAGTGGAAGTTTTCACCGGCTTTAATAGGATGGTCCGTACCTTCATATCCGATGATGCCTTCGCCATCCAGAGCGAAGATCAGGGCCTCGCCGGGAGCGGCATGCTCTGAAAGACCGGTACCCTCGTCAAAGGCCATCACGACGAACTTCATCTGATCGTTATGGACTACGTCCATGTTGACGATCTTACCTTCCACATAGGGAACAAGCTCTGCCAGTTTGAAAACTTCGCCTGCTTTGATTGCTTCATTCATAATATCGTCCTTCCTGATTTCTATTTCTGTGTAGATTGCGCTGGTGCCTGTTCTCATCCCGACCGGTACGTCTGTCGGCGTCAACACGCAATCGCCAATACCGAGTGCCTTACGATATCCATCCGGACCGTAGACCTCCAGGCTCCCATCAGCGACGATCAGCAGCTTATGGTATGGAAAAATCTCCGCGCTGATATCAGTGTTTCGGGCAAGGGAGAAGTAAATAATACTGTTCTCACCGCCATGGATCTCTTTGGAAATCGTGCAGCCTGTAACCGGCGCATTATCTGTTGCAATGGAGAAAACCTCTCCGACTTTTTCCTTCACAAGATCACCACCTTACCGGTGCGTATCGATCAGTTCGCGGATCTTTCCGATGATCGCATCCGCATCCATTCCGGACTTTTTGCTCATCTCGGAGATGGTCGCCTTACCCATCATGACCTTGCCCATCGGGGTATTCAGCATTTTGAACTTGTCATTCACCGTGGACAGTTCTTCTTTCAGCCAAGGATACTGGCTGACCAGATCAGACAGTTTTGTTTCTTTCGTGATCTCCATATGTTCCTCACACCTTCACATCCGGATTCTTCTCGCCGAACTTCTCCTTGAGTGTTTCGCAGATCTCGCTGCGTTCCTTGCCCTGCTTCTCCAAATTTTTTATGGTCTTGTAGGCGGCAAAGAGAGTGGACGGTCCGATCTCGGAGCTGAAATAACCGATGCCCTGGTTCCACGCCAGCAGCTCGAACACGTCGTCCAGAGCCGCGCTGTCCAACCCATGGATGTAAGCTTTCACAAGCTCTCTTGTTGCCTGACGCATCCGTCCTGCTCCAACTGCATTGGTCAGGGAAAGCAGCAGCCGGATTTCATAAGGCAGGTGACGGTGCTCGTCGTTCCACGTCAGATCCCAGAAGTTCACGGCAATATTGCCAAGCTTCTCGTCAATCAACGGCATGTTGGTCAGTGCCGCCGGTCTCATTGGAATGTCCTTTTCCTCCTGCTTCACTTCGTTGCGATAGAAGTAAGCGTGGAACTCAGCGTCGCCCTTTTTCTCGGTGTAATGCTCAAAGCCAAGCCCATCCATCACCTCATACAGGGGGATAGGGTCGAAGCTCTGAACGATCTCCAGTCCATTTCCGGCTGGAAGCTGCATCGCCTGCTTCTTGATGCCCTGAAAGAAATTGCCCTGAATGCCTCTTACGTCGATCTGCCTGAAAGTGCCGATCTTATCCTTCCAATCCATGAAGAATCCTCCTCAGTCAATAATGCTGCCGTCGCGGGAAATCGTAACGACCTGCCACGGGATGAATTTTCCGCTGTTTCTGAGCGCGCTCTCCGCTGCCCGCTGGAGCCCTCCGCAGCAGGGGACCTCCATGCGGACGATGGTCACGCTCTTGATATCGTTATTGCGGATGATCTCCGTCAACTTGTCCGTATAGTCCACTGCATCCAGCTTCGGACAGCCGATGATCGTGACTTTGCCCCGCATGAAGTCCTCATGCATGTTGGCATAGGCGTAAGCCGTGCAGTCAGCAGCAATCAGCAGCTTCGCTCCGTCAAAGAAGGGAGCCTCTGTCGGGACCAGCTTGATCTGGCAGGGCCACTGTGCAAGGCGGGGAACCGGCTTTCCGGCGCTTACCGGGATACTCTCCGCTTCATTCTGCGCAAACTGCATCATCCTCGATCCGGGGCAGCCGCCCTCATGGCTCGTATGTTTCATCTCTTCCATTCTCTTAGCCTCCTGTGCCTTTTTTACGGCTTCGTGGTCATATTCCGGTGCTTCCCGTTCTTCAAATGAAATCGCTCCGGTTGGGCAGTTTGGCAGGCAATCGCCGAACCCATCACAGAAATTCTCCCGCATAAGCTTTGCCTTGCCGTTTACGATGTCGATTGCGCCCTCGTGGCAAGCCTCCGCGCAGAGGCCGCAACCATTGCATTTTTCCTCATCTATGTGGATAATCTTACGAATCATTGTGGTTTCCTCCTCCCTTGTTCTGATCCAATTATACTAATGATATAATCAAAAATCTGTATCTACAGATACACCAAAAAAGAATTTTTCGTGTATAATAGAGGTAAGACAACAGATAGGAGAAAAGCAATGGATTACTCTGTACTTGAAAAAAGCACGCTGTTTTCAGGTGTCCCGACAAAAGAGCTGCGCGACGATCTGGAAGCTGTGCCGCATCACATTCAGTGCTATGATAAGGACGAGACCGTGTTTCACTTAATGGAGGATGCAAACAGGATCGGCGTGATTCTGGAGGGGCGCGCGCAGGCACAAAAACCATTCCCCAACGGAAGCCAGGTCAACGTCTCTGTCCGGAATCCCGGTGAAATGATCGGACCTGCTGCTGTGTTTTCCAGGAGCCAAAAATATCCCTGTGATGTTGTATCACTTGAGCCC
>JAZASH010000097.1:0-5144 GCA_036343395.1 Eubacterium sp.
ATCGCCTGAGTCGCCGAGGAAAATCTTATCGTCCTCCTCACGATACCCCAGGATCGTGATGTAGTGCCCCGGCGTCTGCTTCCAGTAGCTGTTGTCATCCCAGGAGCTGACGACGACCATCGCCGCCATGGACGATGCGATTTTCTCGCGGAAGTGCTTGTATTTCTTAGGCTTGCGCCCGGTCTCTACCGTGAATCCGAGCGACTCCATCGTCTGCTTGATCTGCGGCCAGTCGATCGCGCCGCCTCCCTCGTAGGACGAGGACCTCTTGGCGTACTTGTACATACTGATCGGCGAGCACGCATACGGTGTCAACGTCGTGTAGAAGTTCGCCATCACGCACAGGCCGCAACCGAAGCCGGCAAACCGCCTGCCGTCGTATTCCTTATCGCCCCACTCACCGGACCAGTCGATGCGCTTTTTCCAGCCCTTCGGTCCCTGTAAAAAGGTCGCGGTCGTAGGCATAGTCTCCGAACCGATCTTCTCGCCGGGCTCGGGGCCGGGCTCATCCTCCGTCGTATAGACCGGCGGCGTCGGAGTCGGCTCCGCGTCCTCCTCGACCTGCGGCTCCTCCACGACAGTCCCCTCACCGGTATGTCCGAAGTGCATCCACAAAAGGATCCCCGTCGTCAGCAACGCCGCTGCGCCTATCGCAATCAGCACGTAGACGATTGCCGGCAGACCGCCGTCCTTTTGCTTATCTCCCTCCCAGGTGTAGGTCTTTATAAAATCGTGATCCTCGGTCGCTTTATTCAGTCGTTTGAGTCGCTTTAGACTGTCTCTGCGATTACTCATGAGGTCTCCTTTTTAATAAGCCAGTTTGTCCCTAAAATACGGTACGAGCTGATCGATCGCGATACGCTCCTGTGCCATCGAATCACGCTCACGAACGGTCACCATGTGGTCGTCCTCCGAGTCAAAGTCATACGTTACGCAGTACGGCGTACCGATCTCATCCTGACGACGATAACGCTTACCGATATTGCCGCGGTCGTCGTACTCGCAGTACCATTCCTTGGACAGCTCCTCAAAAATCTTCTCAGCCGGCTCAGCCAGCTTTTTGGAAAGCGGGAGCACACCGATCTTCACCGGAGCCAGTGCCGGATGGAAGTGCATCACGGTACGCATGTCGCCGCCCTCCAGCTCCTCCTCGTCGTAGGCGCCGCATAAAAATGCCAGCGTCACGCGGTCAGCGCCGAGCGAAGGCTCGATAACATACGGAATATATTTTTCTTTCTTCTCATCATCAAAATACTCCATCGGCTCGCCGGACGTATTCTGATGCTGGGTCAGGTCGTAGTCGGTACGATCCGCGATACCCCAGAGCTCGCCCCATCCGAACGGGAAGAGGAACTCGATATCGGTCGTTGCCTTGCTGTAGAAGGAGAGTTCTTCCTTATCATGGTCTCTGAGACGCATCTCCTCATCCTTCATTCCGAGGCCCTTCAGCCAGTCGATACAGAAGCTTCTCCAGTACTCAAACCACTCCAGATCCGTCCCCGGCTCGCAGAAAAACTCCAGCTCCATCTGCTCGAACTCGCGGGTACGGAAGGTGAAGTTACCCGGCGTGATCTCGTTTCGGAAAGACTTTCCGATCTGGCCGATACCAAACGGGATCTTTTTACGGGATGTCCTCTGTACATTTTTAAAATTGACAAAAATACCCTGAGCGGTCTCCGGACGCAGGTAAACAACGTTTTTTGCATCCTCGGTAACGCCCTGGAAGGTCTTAAACATCAGGTTAAACTGACGGATCTCGGTAAAGTTGTGCTTGCCGCAGGACGGGCACGGGATCTGATTGTCCGCGATGAACTGCTCCATTTTTTCGTTGGACCAGCCGTCCACGCTGCCGTCGAGCTCGATGCCTTTTTCTGCTGCATAGTTCTCGATCAGCTGATCGGCGCGGAAACGCTCGTGGCACTCCTTACAGTCCATCAGCGGGTCCGAGAAGCTGCCCAGATGTCCCGAGGCAATCCACGTCTGCGGGTTCATCAGGATCGCGCAGTCGACACCGACGTTGTATTTATTCTCTTGGATGAACTTTTTCCACCAGGCACGCTTGATATTGTTTTTCAGCTCCACGCCGAGATTTCCGTAATCCCAGGTATTTGCCAAGCCTCCGTAGATCTCCGACCCCGGGTAGATAAACCCGCGCGTTTTACATACGGAGACGATTTTTTCCATCGTTTTTTCCATGATTATCTCACCTTTCTATCTTTCTCAATCGAACAGGCCGAACATCTGCGCCTGAATCTGTGCATTATCGACGATAGCCGTCACCTGGCAGCTCGGACAGCGATCGCTCTCGTTGCTGGCGAAGGATGTCGAGCGGAGTCCGTGAGCGTCCACGATCTCACTTTCCTCTTTGTCCTTGTGTCTGTTCTCGCAGTGCGCACACAGCACCTCACGAGCGTTCATAATCTGATAAAAAATGTCTGCTGTCATCTCTTCCATTGTGATGCCTCCTTCGATTTTGCATTGTGAACATTGTAACATCTTTTTCTCAATGTATCAAGTACTTTCCTTTTACAATTGTTCGAGCGTGTCCAGCGTCCGGAAATGCCGATCGGTATTCCTTTTGAAAAATGCCCCGATGCACCTTGTGAGCTCGCCCAGCACCGCCTCGCTGACGGTGAATCCGTAGAGGTCACGTAAGGGGCGGTTGAGGATCTCGCCGATGGTGTAGCCGGCGGTCGCGGAGAGGTTCCACACGCCGCGGTCGTCGTGCCAGCTCTGATCTTCTTCTATATAATAGGGGGCGTACCCGGCGATCATGAGGGTCCGCAGCTCGTAGATGCGGCGGATGAGCTCAGCAGGGAGGGCGCCGCCTGTGGTGCCCTGTGACTGCGCGTCGGCTGCCGGCGGTGTGGGCGCGGCTTTTTTCAGCGCGACCAGCGAGCGGTAGAGCAGCTCGAGCTCGGCGTCGGCGCGCATCCCCTCGCGGGTGAAGTAATCCGCCACCTCACAGAAGTACAGGCCCATGTACAGGCTGTCGAGGTCACTGCGCAGCTCCGGGAAGTAGTTTTCCACCTTGACTTCCTCGATCGTGTAGGAGTCACGGCCGCGAAAAACGTAGAACTCACCAAAGCAAAAGGGCTCCGTCACCGCCGAGAGAGGGCTTTTCGGCCGCCTCGCTCCTCTGGCGAAAGCGGAAAAGCGCCCGTTTTCGCGGGTGAGAACCACTACTCGCTTATCGTATTCTCCGATGGTCGCCGATGATAGGACGATCCCCATGTAGTTTTCTTTCATGCTTTCCCTGTTAATCCAAACCAAATGAATGCAGCTGCGTTTTGTCGTCACGCCAGTCCTTGCGGACCTTGACCCACAGCTTGAGGTTGACCTTGGCGTCCACGAGGCGCTCGATGTCGGGGCGCGCCTTGGAGCCGATGCTTTTCAGCATCGCGCCGCTTTTTCCGATGACGATGCCCTTGTGAGAGTCTTTTTCACAGACGATGGTCGCCTCGATGTCGTAGAGGTCGCGGTCGCCGCGCTTTTTCATGGATTCGACGACGACGGCGATGCCGTGCGGGATCTCGTCCTGGAGCAGGCGCAGCGCTTTTTCTCTAACGATCTCGGCCACGATGTCGCGGACCGGCTGATCGGTCAGCGTGTCCTCGTCGTAGTACATCGGACCCTCCGGGAGCTGCGTGAACATCGTGTCGATGAGGTCGTCCACATTCTCACCGGTGCGCGCGGACAGCGGCACGATCGCCGTGAAGTCCATGACGTCTTTGTAGGCGTCGATGTAGGTGAGCAGCTCGTCTTTGCGGACCTTGTCGACCTTGTTCATCACGAGGATGGTCGGGCCGTCGTACTTGCGGAGGATCTCCGCGATGTGCTGCTCGCCGCGGCCGATGTAGTCGGTCGGCTCTACGAGCCAGAGCACGAGGTCGGCGTCTCCGATGGAGCTCTCGGCTTTTTCGACCATATAGTCGCCGAGTTTGTTTTTGGATTTGTGGATGCCCGGGGTGTCGAGAAAAATGATCTGACCGCGGTCTTCGTGGTAGACGGTCTGGATCTGGCCGCGGGTGGTCTGCGGCTTCGACGAGGTGATGGCGATTTTTTCGCCGATAATCCGGTTCATCAGGGTGGATTTGCCGACGTTCGGGCGGCCGATGATTGAGACGAAGCCGGAGCGGTAGGGTTCACTCATATACATTCCTCCTAATCCCACAGAATTATGGTCCATGCCGGTCACATATATCCATAATTCTGCTTATTGTAGTTGCCGGATAGAATCAAACATATCTTTACACTCATTTACGCGCGCCTCGTTTCCGACGACGCAGATGTAGTTGTCGGCGAGGACGGCGTCGATCATGGCGGCTGTGCGGCGGATGTCTTCCTTCGTGGTCGAGAGCACCTCGTCGCGGGTCTGCTGCAGACGCTCGTTGGTGATGCCATTCATGTAATGGTCAAAGGAGCGACTGCCCTCCGCACGCGGCGTGAGCGGCGCATCCATCGAGCGGACTGTTCCGATGATGAACTTCACCATGTCGCGCTCCTCGACGTCGAAGTCGCGCAGATAGTCGGCGACTGTCCGGTAGACGTCTACCGTCTCGCGCAGGTGCGGGTCACGGTAGGATACCATGAAGCCGTTGCCTGTGTGCGAGAATGCACACATCACGCCGTAGGCTCCGCCCTTGACGCGTACCTCATTCCAGAGATACTCATAAGACAGGATGGTCTTGAGGACACGGAAGGAGCCGTGGTAGGCGATGCCTGCCTTTTTATAGTTGCCGACGCGAGCGACGTACTGGACGTTGCCGGCTGTCGTGATGCCTTCGTTCTTCGGTATCGGCTTGATTTCATACTGGAGGTGCGGGGCCGCTGCTCGGGGCGCTGCCTCTGCCCCCGCTGCCTGGGCCGCCCCGGCATACATGTCGTTCCACTGCTTGGAGTCGTGGACCGGCGCGGGCACAGCTGAGCCTTCTGCGAGGCCGGCGGTGAAGGTCGGCGCTGCCTTTTCGAACACCTCATAGCCCTCGGGGGTGGTGATAACATTGATCAGCAGGCGGTCTCTCGTAAAGATCACATCGCGCAGCCAGGTCAGCACCTCGACCAGGTTGTCCTTATAATCATCGAAGTGGTCGTCCACCTCACATAAGAAGTCATAGTAACTGAGGCCTTTCAGCTCCTCGCCC
>JAZASH010000098.1:0-5124 GCA_036343395.1 Eubacterium sp.
ATCGTGCTGGTCTGCTATGTGATCTGCTTTTTGTATTATCAGCGGATCGGGGTGAAGGCACTGACGGTTTTCGCTGCCGTGATGGGCGTGCTGTGTGGGGTGTATTACCTGATCCAGGGCGCGATGCTGATCGCCAATGAGCCGAATCAGGTGCTCGGGTATCTGTTTACGTCGTACGTGACGGCGTTTCTGATCGCACTGAGTGTGCTGGTGTTTACCTTGACCATTGGTTATGGACCGGTGATAGAGGAAGTGAACGGCGATAACTGAGGCTGGCGGATAACTGCAAATAAAAAAGTCCACCGATGTGCAATCACATCGTGGACTTTTTTTCATGCATTCTCACGCCTATCACCCAAGTTGTTTGGTTAATGAAACCATCTCGATTGCTGAGAGTGCGGCGTCGTAACCCTTGTTACCGGCCTTTGTGCCGGCGCGCTCGATGGCCTGCTCGATGTTATCGGTGGTCAGCACACCGAAGATTGTCGGTACGCCGGTTTCCATGCCGACCGCTGCCACGCCCTTGCTTACCTCAGCGCAGACATAGTCATAATGTGAGGTGGAGCCCTTGATCACGGCGCCCAGGCAGATCACGGCGTCGTACATGCCGGATGAGGCCATTTTTTTCGCTACACTCGGAATCTCAAAGGAGCCCGGCACCCAGGCGAGCTCGATGTCGTCGCCGTTTACGCCGTGGCGGACGAGGCCGTCCTCTGCGCCGCTGACGAGCTTGCTTACGATGAATTCGTTAAAGCGCGCAGCCACGATTCCGATTTTCATTCCATTACCAATCACTTTACCTTCGATTACTTTCATTAGTTATCCTCCTTTATCTGTTGCAGTGTCACATGAGGGCATCCCTCTGCCTCCGGCACTCGCCGGACTGTGGCAAGCAGCCTCATGCGTAGTCTGTCTTTTTCGCTTACTCAGGCATAGTCTGTCATATGCGCCATCTTCTCTTGCTTGGTCATCAGGTATTTATAGTCTTCGGGGTGCGCTTCGATCTGGATCGGCACGCGCTCCTCGATGGTGATGCCGTAGCCCGACAGGCCGGCGATCTTTTTCGGGTTATTGGTCAGCAGCCGCAACCGCAGCACACCGAGATCATACAGGATCTGTGCGCCGATACCGTACTCTCGCAGATCCGGCGGGAAGCCGAGCTTGATGTTCGCCTCGACAGTGTCGTAGCCGTCCTCCTGCAGCTCGTAGGCTTTGAGCTTGTTCAGCAGGCCGATGCCACGTCCCTCCTGCCGCATATACAGCAGGATGCCGCGTCCCTCCTCGGCGATCATGCGCATCGCGTTGTCGAGCTGCTCACCGCAGTCACAACGTCTCGATCCGAACACATCTCCGGTCAGGCACTCTGAATGCACCCGGCACAGGACCGGCTCACCATCCGAGATGTTGCCCATCGTCAGCGCCACATGGTGCTCACCGTTCGTGATATTTTTATAGCCGTGGATCGTAAACTCACCGTACTTGGTCGGGAGTTTCGCCTCGGCTTCTTTTTTTACCAGCGTTTCCGATTCGAGCCGTATGCGGATCAGCTCTTCGATCGTGATGACGCGGATGCCGTGTTCCTGCGCAAAAATATACAGCTCCGGCGTGCGCATCATCGTGCCGTCGTCGCTCATGATCTCGCAGCACAGGCCGCATTCTTTGAGGCCGGCGAGGCGCATCAGGTCGACGGTCGCCTCGGTGTGGCCGGCGCGCTTGAGAACGCCGCCCTCTCTCGCCTCCAGCGGGAACATATGCCCCGGGCGTCGGAAGTCCTCGGGCTTCGCATCGTCCTCGACGCATTTCATCGCGGTCAGGGATCTCTCGACGGCCGAGATACCGGTCGTGGTGTCGATGTGATCGATCGACACGGTAAACGCGGTCGCGTGGTTGTCGGTGTTGTTTTCTACCATCTGCTCGAGGCCGAGGCGGACGGTCATCTCGTGGCTCATCGGCATACAGATGAGGCCTTTGGCTTCGCTCGCCATGAGGTTGACGTTTTCCGTCGTGGCGTGCTCGGCAGCACAGATGAGGTCACCTTCGTTTTCGCGGTCCGGATCGTCGATGACAAGGATGACCTTGCCGTCGCGCAGATCCTGCAGCGCTTCCTCGATCGTTGCCAGAGGAGGATTCTTCATCAGCTCCTCTTTTTGTTGTTCTGTTAACATCGTTATCTCCGTTATAATTATACTTGCTCTCCCGGGCCGGATACTTTTCTCCCGAACCGGCAAGAGTATATTAGATCAGTAACCATTCTCTAAGAGAAAAGTCATGGCATCGTTGAAGTCTCCCGACAAGGCACCACCGACGTGATTTGGTGGGTTTTCGCTTGCAGAAGTAGTATTAGTAGTGGAATTATTTCCGTATAATAACTTCTCTACATACTTACCAATGATGTCTGTTTCCAGGTTTACTATATCACCTGTTTTTCGATCCGCCAGTGTTGTATTCGCAATGCTGTGCGGGATGATCGAAACGGTGAAACGATTGCCTGCCACTGAGGCTACTGTCAGGCTGATCCCGTCAATGGCGATGGAGCCTTTCTCGACGATATATCGCATCAGTGCCGCCGGGCTTCCCGCGCCCTGCGCCTGTGCGAATGCACCAGCCTGTGCACCGGCTGTTCCGCCGGCGTCCGCCACCTCGATCTCAAACACGACCGCCATCTCTTCTTTCCTGATGCTGCGGATCGTGCCTGTGCCGTCGACGTGTCCGGCCACGATGTGGCCGCCAAACCGACCATCCGCCGGCATCGCACGCTCGAGGTTCACGCGACTTCCGTTTTTCAGTGTGGCAAGTGAGGATCGCGCGACGGTTTCCTCCATGACATCGGCCTCAAAAACGCCCGATGCTACGCTCGTCGCGGTGAGGCAGACGCCGTTGACTGCGATGCTGTCGCCGACCTTGGTTCCCTCGGTCACGACACGACAGCTCACGCGCAGCTTCGCTGAGCGCGAGCCCCGGCTGATCCGGTCGATCGTCCCCACTTCCTCAATAATCCCAGTAAACATACAACTCCTTGTCATTCCCGGTGCATCGCCGCTCCGCCCCGCAGCCGGCACAGCTCATGCGCACACGGCCGCCCACAGCCGACATGGCGCACACACGGCCGCCCACAGCACCGGCGTGTCACACGGCCACCGGTCCAGTTTTATAGATCCGTCTTTTCCCAGACGAGCCCCTTATCGTAGCTCTCCTGGCGGGTGTCGTCCATCGGCTGCGGCTTACCAAAGTAATACCCCTGGCAGCGCTCGCATCCGATCGAGCGCAGAAAATCGTAGTGGATCTCCGTCTCGACGCCCTCGGTCAGCGGCTCCAATCCGAGATTCCGCGCACCCTCGATGATGTAGGTCATCAGGATGTCGGTCTTGTCATTATTATCATAGCTGCGCAAAAATACCATGTCGAGCTTCAGCACGTCAAACTCATACTGCGTCAGGACGTTCAGCGACGAATACCCGCTGCCGAAGTCGTCGAGCCAGAGCTTGTAGCCGGCATCGCGCAGCCGCTTGCACTCATTTTTCAGGAAATCATCCCTGTCGGTCACGGCACTCTCGGTGACCTCAATGTCGAGGTACTCGGTCGGCACGCCGTACACCTGGCGCGTCATCTCAATCGAGTCAAACACGTCCATCAGCTCGAAGTCGAGACGTGAGAGGTTGACCGAAACCGGCACGAGCGGCTCGCCGCGGAGCTTCAGGCGCTGGTAGTCTTTGCAGACTCTGTCGATCACGTAGCTGTCCACGAGATGGATCAGGTGGAACTGCTCGAGTGTCTCGATGAAATCGCCCGGTGAGAGGAAGCCGACCGTCGGGTCGATCCAACGCACCAGTGCTTCGTAGCCGCAGATCTCGCCGGTCAGACAGCGGATGACGGGCTGGTAATATACGTGGATGTATTCATTTTTGATCGCCTCGTCAATGTGGTCTACGACGTACTGCTGCTTGCGGAGTTTCTCACGGAGCATCTCGTCGTACACGCTGAAGTTGATGTCGTGGCGCGCCTTGATGCTGTTGCAGGCCAGACGCGCGTGGTCGCAGGCGAGGCCGACCTCGGAGGAGTTGTCCTCGAGGTAATAGATGCCGGCTTTCATGCGGACGCGCTTCGACGGGTCCTTACTTTTGAGCATTTTTTTGAAGACGCGGTCCACGTTGAGCGGGATCTCATCCTTGTCTTTTGTCTTGATGCATACGACAAAGTGATCGTCCGAAAAGCGCGAAATAATGCCGTCCGAGAAGTTATCGTGAAGTGTTTTTGCCACCTCACAGAGCAGCTCGTCGCCGAGGCGGAAGCCGTGTCTCTCATTATACAGTTTGAAGTTCGGTATATCAAAGTGGATAAATGCGATCGTGTCGCGGTACACCTCCGGGTTCGAGAGCATCTGCTGGACGGACTGGTAGAAAAATGACATGTTGAAAAGTCCCGTCAGCGAGTCGGTCTCCTGGTTCATCGAGAGGATCTCCGCTTCCGCGAGGCTATTTTTACTGCGGTTGAGATACTCGTCCCGGTCGACGTCCACGATGAATACGTAGAAAAATTTGTGGCCGGTTTCTCCGTGGAGGAGGTGACCGAAGTCCTCGATATAGTGGATTTTACCGCTCTTGGTCTGGATCCGGTAGCGCACGTAGTCGTGGCGTTTTTCACCGAACATGGTCTGCGCCTGGATCTCGTTTTGGATTTTGTGGAGGTCTTCCTCATAGACCATGCCGGAGAACGTGTTTCCGGTGTATTCGCGGAAGTCTTCCAGTGATTCACATTCGTACATCGCTATGATGTTTTGGTCAGCGAAAAGGATTTTTTCGTCTTCGTTTGCTTCGTAGATGAAGAACCCACCCGGTACGCCCCGTGGGTATAACTCTTTGTTGTAGTCAGCCAAAGCAACCCCCTTTTTGTCTGTGCTCATGAATGCTCCTTTCCAGGTTCTCCCTCTTCAATAAGTGCGGCGCGCTGCCGTGCGTGCCTGCTGTGGCGCTATGCCGCGCGGTGCCGGGCATGTGGTTGTGTGCCTCTGTGGCCGGCCTGCCGTGCATGCTGCGGCGCGCGCATTTTTATCTTGATAATTTCAGCTTTGACATCGGAACCACGTAGGTTGGTTTCTGCAGGTCAAAGGCTGTGTAGATCTCGTCA
>JAZASH010000099.1:0-5003 GCA_036343395.1 Eubacterium sp.
GCAGTCATCGAGAGCGCTAACACAAAAACAAAAACCAGTGCCAGCCCCTTTTTAACCTTTTCCCCAATTCTCATATGAATCACCATCCCATGCATTTATGTTTCTCTTAACTTTTTCACCGAATCAATCAATATATCCTGATTCATATACACATACAGCAGCTTGCTATAGTCATACTCCCTCAGCGCCTCTGCGTCCTCCTCATCGATCAACGCATTGCGGAAGATATCAATATACACCTTGTCAAGCGCGAGGTCCTTTATCTGAAAAATATTCTCACACAGCTCGAACACGACCTCTGCCTGCTCCGGCGCATCCGCCAGCTTCATCCCCGGCGCTTCCTGCTCAAAGAAATTGCGCAGATACTCCGCATCCTCCTCGAAGCCGGTATCGATCAAATAATAACTCTTCTTCTCCTTGATAAACGCAATCAGCTTGTCATCGTTCGCATCGTTATCGAGGATCCGGCCCTCACCGGCCTTCCCCCGCACGCCCGTCAGCGCATCCTGATACGCCAGCGAGATCGATGTTTTGATATTATGCTCATTGCGATACATGCACTCATACAAAGCGTCAAAAAAGGCACTCAGGATCTGATACGACATCTCCTCGAGCTTCTCCTCCGGCGTAAACCGCAAAAAGAAATTTGTCCGATTCCGCCACATGTAATAATTGATAAACGTATTCGGACGTCTCACGATCGCCCCCATCTGATGCACCGCCTTAGCCGACGCGAGCGTCACGACCTTATACCCGGCCAGATGGATCCGATGCCCCCACTCCATATCATCCCAGTAGATAAAATTACTCTCCGGCATGATACCGACCTCCGGCCGTCTCGCCACATCACCACGTACCATCACGGCACAGGTAGCGACCGTATCGCACTCGATCACCTCCGGCAGAGAACCATCCTCCAGACTGTCCGCACCGATCGTCACCGCAGAGCAATGATCAAAATCGATCTTCAGACCACTCTGCTGGATATAATCCGGCATCTGCATATGATAGACGCGACACCCGGCCATCCCGACCTCGGGATTTGCCTCCATATAGTCATAGAGAACCTTCAGCGCACCCTCATCCACCTGCGCATCATCATCCAGGCAGAAAAAGTATTTATATCCCTCATCACGCACCTTGCGCAGCCCGGTATTAAACCCGCCGGACCCACCGAGGTTCTCACTGTTTTCGAGTACCGTGATCGAGTCCCCGTAGAGACTTTTCAGCGCCGCCACACTGCCGTCCGCAGATGCATTGTCCACGACAAAAATATCCGGATCGACACCCTGTGACTCCTGTACACTCTTCACACTCTCGATCACAAAATCTTTTTTATTAAAGTTACAGATGACAACCCCGATATCCTTGCTCATATCGCTCTCCTTTTAAAGGGTAAGGCATCCCCGCACACCATCCGCATCCGGGGACACTGTCTCAGCAACACATACACAATTATTATACCACACTTTTACCGCTATGTCACTCCTATTTTCGCGCCCGTAACGGCTCTCCCGTACCGCTTACATCCCCATACGTGCCACCTCACTGCTCGTGGCAAAATTGCTGATCTCATAGAGAACCAGACACTCTGCATCCGGATGCTCCTCCATCACCGCGCGGATCGGTCGCGTCTCATACCGGAGATCGACCATCGTGATCTTTTTATACGACCGAATCAACAGCGGTACAAAGCTGTTGGCAAACGAGTCCTTAAAAATCACCAGCTCGCGATCGCTGTTATCGGTAGACGGATTATCGATCGTTACGTCCGCATAGTTTCCGCCAAAGAAATACGCATATTTATCCTTGGTATTGAGCTTCTCCGGCACATAAACCGCACCCGGGGTATTGCCGTTGATCGTCACCTTCATATCCGGAGGGAAGTTCCCCTCCAGCTGCTCGATCGTATCCGGTACGGCGTTCCACGTAAGAGCCTTTGAGTATGTAGTCCCGTAAAACGCATCCGTCACAGCGGAAAAGGAATCCATCCCGCTATCCGTACCGCTCGTCACCCCTGTCTTCTCGCCGTATACACGATACGCCGCATACGCCCCCTTCGTCGTCCAGTGATGATCCGTCCGGTAAAAGACCTGTGTCCTCGCCGCAGCCTCCTGCAACGCGCTCCGCACATCGATGAAGGCCTCTCCCAACGTCTGCTTTGCCGTCGCAAACATCGCCTCCATATCATACAGCGGCGCACACCTCGGGAGCTGATCCGTGAGGATCGACGCCGGTGACGGCACCAGCATCACCCGCGTATTCGGATGCTCACCCATAAACCGTTTCAGGATACCGATGTTTTTATTATACTGTGACACCGGCACGTCTTTATTCAGTTTTTTCTCGAAATAATAATGATCGCTTCCCAGATACACACCGCCCGCATCATGGATTCCCATCAGGGAACGGATGCCGGACGAGATCCCGGTCCACATATCGCGCAGCGGAAACTGATCCGATACCGCTGTCTCAAACGACTTTTGGAAATCTCCGCTAAAGCAGGATTCCAGTGACGGTGCCTGTACCTCCTCCAACACACGATTTTCATTCTCAGAAAAATCATGCTGCGGCAGTATCAAAACAAGCGCACCTCCGACTGCCAAAAGCGCGATAAATAACACCACATATATTCGCATCATCCACTTCATAGTCCTACCTCATTTCCCATCAGAAACGGAAATACAAAAACGGATTATAAGAATCCCGGATCAGCATCGGCAATACCAAAGCCAGGATAGCCACCGTGATCAAAACAGGAGCCACCCGTCCGAAGCGACGGTATCTCACGCGACGACCGATCGTATGCGCAACGGATGTCGCCGCCACCCCGAGGATAATAAACATCGGTGCATAATTCAGCAGGTCGTACAGCGCCATATCCGATACCAGCGTGACATTGACACCGAACATCGCCTGTACGTAGCTCCACAGCGTGCTCATATCATCGCAGGCAAAGATCACCCATCCGATCACGATAAATAATAAACTGTATATATGTCGCAGCCACCCCGGCCAACGTTTCATAAACCGAAGCAGAAACTTTTTCTCGATAAATAATAAGATAAAATAATAGAGTCCCCAGATGACAAAATTCCACGCGGCGCCGTGCCACAAGCCGGTCAAAAACCATACGACCAGCAGGTTAAAAATCTGCCGCCATGGGCCTTTGCGGTTACCCCCTAACGGGATGTACACATAGTCGCGGAACCAGGTCCCCATACTGATATGCCAGCGTCGCCAAAACTCGGTGATACTGCGCGACTCATAAGGGTATTTAAAGTTCTCGGTAAAATGAAAACCGAAAAACTTACCCAAGCCGATCGCCATATCCGAGTAGCCGCTGAAGTCAAAATAAATCTGAAAGGTAAAACAGATCGCGCCGAGCCACGCCGCCAGCACCGACATATCTGAGGTGCCGAGACTGTCCCGGATCTCCTCCCACAGAGCACCAATCGTGTTGGCCAGGATGACCTTTTTACCAAGGCCGATCACAAAACGGTTCAGTCCTCGGTAGCACATGGCAAAGGATGTCTTGCGGGATTTGACCTCTCGCTGGATCGTCCGGTAACGCACGATCGGCCCGGCGATCAGCTGCGGAAACAGGCAGACATAGGTCGCAAACGCGAGGATATTTTTCTGCGGTTCGATCTTGCCACGAAAAACATCGATGGTATAGGACATCGTCTGGAAGGTATAAAAAGAAATCCCGATCGGCAACGCCAGTTGCATCAGACCGATGTCCGTGCCGGCGATCGAGTTGATATTCTCCACCAGAAAATCACGATACTTGAAAAAGAAAAGGATGCCCAGATTACCACAGACGGACAGAACCAAAACAAACCGGCGCGCCCAGAGTCTCTTTGCGATACCCAGGATGCGCCCGTTGATATAATCAAAGACTGTCGAAAACAGCATGATTACGATATAGACCGGCTCTCCCCACGCATAGAAAAGCAGGCTCGCGATCAGCAAAACCACGTTCCGAAAACGCGCGGGGCAGGCGTAATACAAAATCGCCACCGCCGGTAAAAAATAACATAAGAAAATCAGACTACTGAATACCATTTTTCCACTCGATTAGGCTGCTACTTTCTCTTTGAATTTGTCCTGCATAACACCGTTCTTTTTGGAGCAGGCATACAGGAGCACCTTACCCTGATACGTAATAATTGCGTTGTCGACCATAGAGACCTGATCCGGGTCGTACGCCTGGAAGGTCTGACGACGACTGTCCAGATGATTCTGCAGCGCCTTCATCAGGTCAGCCACATCGTTCTTCTCCTTGACGCTGATCACCGCAATCTCCTCCGGCGATCCGCTCGCGCTGTACGCGTAGTAAAAGCTGTCGATCTTCGCATAGTCATAGTCTGCCAAAACAGCAAACGCTGTCTCGGCATTCTCTGAGGTATTAGTCACTGTCTCCATCGACGGCAGCTCGGTATCAAGCGCCGAAAGCTCCCCGCCGAGAGCGGAAACATCAACATTGCTCCCGCCCTCACCGGAGTCGCCGCAACCGGTAAGTGCCAGTGCAGCGACCGTCATAAGACATACGATCTTTTTAATCCATTTCATAGTTTCATCCTCCGTTACGCAGCTTTATTCGATGAATCGGTCAAATCACTGTTTCCGTAGTCGGTGCCACCGCCCTCCTCAGGCGGCGTGAACGAGTCAACAGCCTCACCGAAAAGCTTATCCAAAAGCTTCTTGATCTTTTTCGCTTCCGGTGTACTGGTGTCGATACTCTCACCGTAAACTGAGTTTGTAATATACACAGCCAAGATCAGGTCATCCTTTTCATTTCGATACCAGCTCTGTGTCAGATTCACGCGACTGGTTTCCGTGGCTGACATATCCAGATGTGAACTGATCGCCGAGACAATACTGCCGGCCAGATCCGACTCTTTTTCGGTCAGTGACTTTTCAAAAATCATGCTGACACAGGCTTCCTTCTTGTCGATACCCTCTTTTATCCTCTTCGGGATCGCATAGATGTCCGGAAC
>JAZASH010000100.1:0-4849 GCA_036343395.1 Eubacterium sp.
GCGCCGCAGTGACCATGCAGAAACATCAGGAGGTGACAGCCTATGAGAACGACAAAAACAACCATAAAAATAACACTATTATTTCTGCTTATCCTGGCAGGCTCTCTTATGGTGAGCATCTCCGCAAAGGCCAAGACTTACACGGTCAGCCCTAAAACCAAGCCGTGCGATCGGACGGCAAACTATGAGAATTATAACAAGAATACAAAGCACTTTTACATGCTGCGTTCCTACCTGGCAAAGATCGAAAAGCAAAAGGGAGGAACGCTTATTTTGAAAAAGGGAACCTACAACATCCCTAACACCCTTTTTGTGGCATCTAAAACTAAGATCATCCTGAAAAAGGGTGCTGTTATCAAAAAGACCAAAAAAGGCGGCCCGATCCTAAAGGCCTCCTCGACGATCTTCCAGCTGGTCAGCTCGAAAAATGCCAAAAAGACCGGCGTTGTCGGCGGCCACAGCGGCGAGCACGACATCACGATCTCCGGTCAGGGCACCATCGACCTGGGCTACGTCGATCAGGGAACGAAACCGGTCATCGCGATCATCATGGGGCATAACAAAAATATCCTTGTCGACGGCATCACCATCAAAAACATGAAGTACGGTCACATGATCGAGATGGATGCCTGCCAGAACATCACCGTGAAAAACTGCAAGTTTACCGGACATAAACAGTCCGGCAAGTGGAACAAAGAAGCGATCAACCTGGACGTACCGGATCCCAACCGGGACGGCTTTAACTCGGCCTGGAGCAAGATGGATAAAACACCCAACGAGTCCATCACGATCGAGAATTGCAAGTTCACCAATCTCGAGGCCGGTGCCGGCACCCACCGATACACCGGAAACGTCTATCAGACGGACGTGACGATCCGCAACAACACCTTTTCCAAATGCCAGACGGTACTGCGTATCCTGAACTACAAAAATGTTACCATCACCGGCAACACCTTTACGGACTGTAAGCCGAACGACCGGTACAAATACGCCCTGTTTTTCGCCGGACTGCGCGGGATCAACTTTTCCTATAACACGTTTAAAAACTGCGGCTGGAGCGCGGACAACTGTCCGCCGGCGAGACCGGTAGCCTCCCTCCCGCACCTGCTCCAGTTCTGGTGGGGCATGGGCTACAGCGCAGCACAGGACCTCTATGACCCGGTCACTTCTGAGTTGACCGAGGACGAGGCGGCACTTTTCATGACCAATACAGCCGAGCACAGTGGGATCATCTACACCTACGGGAAGGGCGATTACAGCGTCAACTTCACCGACGGCAACTGACCTGCGATACTGATTGCGTGCATTTTTGTAGACAAAACGGCACAGGTGTGGTACAATCAAAGAAGTTGGTATGCCTTGTTTAAAGGCCGGATTTCTCAGGAAAGGGGGAAACGAGACGAAATGAGGAAAAACAATCGAATCGTAAAACAGAGAGCACGTCTGATCGCGATGACGATGGCGCTGGCTCTCACGGTACCGCAGGTCGTGGTGCCGGTAAGTGATGCAAAGACTGTAGCATCTCTCGAGGCGGACACCGTCGCTGAGGCGACGACAGGAAGTGCTGCCGATGTGGAGGAGTTGAGGACCCTGATCCGCGCCAATCTCGTAGCGGATTATGATCTGGAGAAGGATGGTGGGATGTACATCGACCATCAGGTGAGAAACAACAATGCGTCGGATGCTCTGACCGTTGCCGCACAGAATGTCAAAGCGCAAAAGGGGATTAAGTCAGCCAAGTATGCGCTCTATGACATCAACAAAGACGGCGACAAGGAGATGATCATCCGTTACAATGCCAAAAAGAAAAACACGGTCAGGATCTACAGTTACGATACCTATGATCTCTCGACAGAAATCCTGGGTGAGGCTTTCGGTGTTTCGGAGATCCGTAAAAACACGAAAAAGAAACAGCTCGTGATCGTGACGACGACCGGGAAAAAGATAAAGACCATCACCCCGTATACGATCACCGCTTCCGGTAAACTGAAGGCCGGTGTTACGTATAAGAAGAATGGAAAGACCTACAAAAAAGGCAAAAAGAAAATCAAAAAGAAAGCGTTTGATAAATACTACAAGACGGTAAAGAAGCTCGCTGCAGTCAAGCTGGGAGCGATCCCGAAGGAGGACTACTCCTACGAGGACCAGGATGAGTGCTTCTACGGAAAAGGGATTTTCTGGAGATCCGTCGAAGATGAGACGGGACGTGAGAGTTTCTTTATGACGCATGCGGACGATGTCCCTGCGCAGGATAAATATCTGGCGTATTGGTATGCTTATGACTGTGTCGGATGGCACGAATACACGGTAGAGCCGGCTCTGTTACGATATGTGTTAGGACCGGATGTGGTCGATCCGAAGACAGGAAAGACCTACCAGCAGGAAGACTGGGAGGCTATGAGCGAGGATGTTTTCGGAGGCCAGTTTGCACCGCCGTTTTTGACGGAGACCTATGATGAGGCCGGCAACCCGGTTCTGGATATCGAGGCAGATGGACCGCTCCAGAGTGTAGAGGTTGCAGCAAAACAGGCAGTAAACGGAGCACAGACCTACCAGGGCAAGGAGTTCACGATCATCTATGGTGATGCTCAGCTCCGCATGGTATTCATCGATGAGGGCGCTCTTAAGGGCAGAATCACAGAGGCCGGTATGTTCTTCCCGAACGTGAGCGGTGATATCGATCACGAAAAATGGGTTTTCCAGTACGGAGATGAAGCGGGTAATCCTGCCGAGCACGATCAGCTCGTCTATGATCTGATCACAGCAGGTGGTGTTACGGAGGGCGCAGAGACGCGTACGCTGCAGGTCAACGCCGCATCCGATGACTTAAAGCAGACGATCAAGGCGGGTGCATCGGTTGCATTTGCCCTGTACAGCGGACCGAACGGACAGTTTTATACCACATCCGCAGACGGCAAGGAGACCTTGTTACCGTTGCTTCCGAAGCAGGAGGAAGATGGCGATGGTGTGACCGTGAGTGATGACGTGGAGGCGTGGATCGAGTTTGAAAAAGCGCTGAACCCGCCGAACGGTCAGCTTTCATACGCAGATCCGGCGGCTGACTATCTCTTCTGGAGAGTGAAGTAAATCCGAAAAGGAGGAAAACGATGAATACGAAAAAGCGAATGAAAAAAACGATGTCGATCGTGCTGATGCTCACGTTGATGCTCGGACTTTTCGGCGGCGTGACATCGGGGCCTGATTCGAAAGCCTATATTTATACAGAGTTTGGTAAGATTTATATAAAGTGGTTGCCGTTCGATGCCAGAGGCGATTCGTACGACGATGTAGTTTCGTCAAAAGTATACGAGAATAGTCCGACTACCCTTTACTTTAAGCGGAAGACCGGATGTCGTATTCCAAAGGGAGCCTACCTGGTTATCGTTTCAGCAAACGATTATGATGCACTGATATCAGAAGGCTATAGGCCGTGGAGTTTTCCTAAGGAATACAGGGTCTCCACGAGCTCGAAAAAGGGACTGAATTATAACGAGTGTTGCTGGTATTGGCCAAAAGGTTTCCAAACCGGCAAGTATTGCGTATGTCTGGTATTACCCTGTGTACTTAAAGACGGTAAGACGTCGGCGCTTACCTGGAAGACATACGACTTGAAAATCAACAGATACGGGTGATGTCACGGATGCCGTGGCGAAGAACCGTTGGGGTGGCGATGACATGGATGACTGGCCGATAACCGTTACCGCAGACAGAGGCGTCGGACCGGAGGTCGGTCAGAGTTATGACGAGTATATTTTCGGACTTCAGTATGAGAAGGGTAACCGGATCAAATCGACGACTAAAACAACATGAATCTAAAAGACATACAGTATGACGCGTTTATCAGCTACCGGCATGTCGAGCCGGACAGCTTTATCGCGCAGACGCTCCACAGGAAACTGGAGGCTTTCCGGTTTCCGCGTTCGGCGCGAGATAAGGCAGGCAGCGGGAAAACAAAAATCGAGAGGATTTTTCGCGATGAAGAAGAGCTCCCGCTGTCCGAGGATCTGTCAGAGCCGATCAATAACGCACTGGCAAACTCGGAGTATCTGATCTGTATCTGTACGCCGAGGTATCTCGAGTCCAAGTGGTGCATGCGCGAGATCGAGCTGTTTTTGCAGACACATGACAGAGACCACATTCTGGTTGTGCTGGCAGAGGGTGAGCCGGAGGAGTCATTTCCTGCGTTGTTGACGCAGGGAGGGCGTGAGCCACTGGCGGCTGATACACGTGGTGTAACGAAAAAAGAGATTATAACAAAGCTAAACACAGCGGTGCTGAGGATCAGCGCCGCTATGTTTGGATTGAACTTTGATGATCTGAGACAGCGTCACAGAGAGGCGAAGCTGAAACGATTGATGGTTTTCGGCGGCGCGATCGGTGTGGCGGTTTTGGCTTTCGCTGTTTTTGCAACGGTAACCCTGGTCAAGATCTCCCGTCAAAACGTCGAGATCTCTGAGCAGAACCGCGAGATCAGTAAACAAAAGGATACGATATCCACACAGTATTCGGACCTCCAGGAAAAATACGCGGAGAAAACGGTCGAGTCTGCCGGACAGCTGTTAGGGAAGGGCAGGCGCGAAGACGCGATCAAAGAGCTGAAAAGTGTCCTGCCGGATTCCAAGGACAAACCGTACAATGTAAATGTGATGCGCCTGCTCTATGATGCACTGGGTATATACAGGGTGAATAACCAGCTTGTTCCCGTGCAGATTTACGAGAGTGACCGGAGCTTAAACATGTTTGATGTATCGGTTGACGGGAAGTATATCCTTTTGCGTGACGAATCAAAGGTAAGCGTATCTGATTCCGATTCAAAGGAGGTTCTCTATGAGATAGAGAGACAGTCTGA
>JAZASH010000101.1:0-4697 GCA_036343395.1 Eubacterium sp.
ATGGATCTTACATTTCCGTTTCGCTCACGCAGGATCAGTATGTTTTCCAGATAATCCTCTGCGGACTCATGACTTTTTTCATGTCGCACCACCTTATAAGGAAAACTCAAAAACAATTGCTCCGTATGCCGGAAGATCAAATTCAATATACTGATCCCTGTGATCGCACTCGCCCTTCTTAGCTCTGATCACTTCGGGAACGCTGGTCTCACCGGATCCGCCGAATACCAGGTCCGTGCTGTTGAGAAGAAGCTTGTACTGTTTGCGGACCGGTACGCCCACTCTGTATCCTTCACGTTTGACAGGGGTCATATTCAGGACGAACAGAAGGCTCTTCTTCTGGGAAGGGCATTTGCGGAAGAAGGAATAAATACTTCTGTCCGCGTCATCGGCGTTGATCCACTCAAAGCCTGACCAGTCATCATCGATCTCATAGAGGCACTTGTGGCTTCTGTAGATCTCCAGCAGTTTCTGCACATAGTACTTAAGGCCGATGTTGAGATAGTTGTCGTCCTTGCCTTCCTCGAGTCTCCACCATTCAAGCTCAGTCGCCTCGTTCCACTCATGCTCCTGGCCGAATTCCTGGCCCATGAAGAGGAGCTTCTTGCCTTCGTGACCTGTCATGAAAGTATAGCCCACACGGAGGTTTGCATACTTGTCGACCTTGTAGCCGGGCATCTTGTTGACCATGGAGCACTTGAGGTGAACAACTTCGTCGTGGGAAAGAGGAAGAATGTACTTCTCGGCGCTGTTGTAGCTCATCGCGAAGGTCAGCCCGTTGTGGTTGCCCTTTCTCATGATCGGATCCAGCTTCATGTATTCGCAGAAATCATGCATCCAGCCCATGTTCCACTTGAAGGAGAATCCAAGGCCGCCGTCCTCGGGCTTAGCTGTGATCTTGGGCCATGCTGTGGATTCCTCGGCAATTGTCAGGAATCCGGGGTATGCGCCGTGGATCACCGAGTTGAGGTGTTTGAAGAACTCGATCGCGTCGAGGTTCTCGTTGCCGCCGTACTGGTTTGCAACCCACTGTCCATCCTTCTTGCCGTAGTCAAGGTACAGCATGGAAGCGACCGCGTCCACGCGGATGCCGTCGATATGGTATTCGTTGATCCAGTAGCTCACGTTGGCGATCAGGAAGTTGGAGACTTCCTTCTTGGCCAGATTGAAGATCCTGGTTCCCCAGTCGGGGTGCTGGCCGCGGCGCGGATCGGGATCTTCGTAGATGCAGGTTCCGTCAAACTCTGCAAGGCCGAACGCGTCGGGGCAGAAGTGAGCGGGAACCCAGTCGAGGATGACGCCGATATTATTCTTGTGCAGGGTATCTACCAGATACATGAAATCCTTGGGATGGCCGTATCTGGAAGTAGGTGCGTAGTAACCGGTAACCTGGTAGCCCCAGGATCCGTCGAAGGGGTGCTCGGAGATACCCATAAGTTCAACATGGGTAAACTTCATGACCTTGAGATATTCGACGAGACGGTCTGCGAACTCTCTGTAATTGTAGAAACCGTCCTCGGTTCCGTCGGGGTGTTTCATCCAGGAGCCGATATGGCACTCATAGATAGCGAGAGGCTCACGGTTCACATCCTTGCCGGCACGCGCTTTCAGCCAGCGCGCATCGCCCCACTTGTATCCGGACAGGTCCACGACTTTGGAAGCCGTTCCGGGACGGAGCTCCGCCCAGTTGGCATAAGGATCTGCTTTATATTTCTTGGATCCGTCTGTTGTAGTGATGCAGTATTTGTACAGTTCACCTTCTCCAATGCCGGGAATGAACAGGGTCCAGATGCCGCCTGCATTGAACTGGGTCATGGCATGCTGGTCTTCGTTCCATCCGTTAAACGTACCGACCACGTGGACCGCTTTCGCGTTGGGCGCCCATACGGCAAAGAATACACCCTTTTCGCCGTTTTCTTCCGACAGATGCGCGCCGAGCTTTTTGTAGATCTGATAATGCGTTCCGTTGCCGTACCAGTAAGCGTCGTCATTAGAAATGAAGACTCTCTTGTCCGCGGGCTGTGCGGGTGCTTTTCTCACGGCCCTCGTCCCGGCTTTTGTCTTAGCCGGCGTTTTCTTAGCAGCTGCTGTACTGCTCTTTTTGGTCGCTGCTGTTTTTCTGGATGCCATACTATACTCCAATCCGGAACGCATTTGCTTTGCAGGAAACGGCAGTTCCCCATTTGCCCTGTTTCCTGCCCGGGTATTCTGCGGCGCTCCCGCACAGAATGCCCTGCGAATGACTCCCGCAACTGAAGAGCCGTCCGCTGACCTGTTACTCAATAACATTTAAAGTGTTCTTTTCCTGAACACATCGTTCCATCAGTAATGCAGAAAATCCTTATCCCGAAGAATGATCCGGTTGCCGGTGCCCGACTTTCTGCGTGAAAACGAATCCACAAGACTGGAGAGCGACTTGCGGCTCGCGTAATAGATCGCCTCATCGACGATATCCCTGATATCCTCCAGCGTGACGCTGTGATTGACCGTCTGGGAAGAGAGGATCCGGCTCTGCAGCGCGCTGATCCCGAATTCGTCGATCTCGCACTGCTGCTTGCCGGCATATTCCCGCGCATATCCCAACAGTGTATCAACGCTCAAAGCCGCGATGTCCACTCTGGCCGGGAACATATCACGCATCCTGGGATGATCATGCAGAAACGCGTCCATAACGCCCTTGCGGTCGATCATGATGATCAGAATACTTCGCTCCGGCGCCTTCAGGAGCTCACACATTGCCGCCACGCCTTCCTCGCTCATCATGGAAGCTCTCTCAATGATCAGAGCGCCGAACGGCATCCTGGGAATGACCCGCAGCATATTCTCTCTTGTGATATATCTGCCTTCCGACTTGGCGATCTGTCCGACAAAGTTGGGATTGATCTGACGGTATCTCCTCACAAGTTCCCTGGCAAGGCTCAGGGTTCCCGCGCCTTCATCGCCGGTGATCACAACGTTCCCGGTGCCGCCCTCAAGAAAGATCCTTCCCAGCGCGTCCGTGAGCTGGCGTATGGAATCCTCCGAGTGCAGGTACATCTGGCTGCTTCCTCTTCCGGCCTGCTCCGGATTGTTGATCGTCATCTTCTCGACAACAAACTCTCCCGGGAATTCGCCGCCGCCTTCTGTCACAAAGAGGCTTGTGTCAAATCCGGCGCTGTCTTTATCGTCGTCCTTGATCTGCAGTGCTTTCTGTACTTCCCTGCGGTCCCATGACTTGGTATACATGGAACCCGTATCCTGCTTTTTGTTCTTATCAAAAGCGCGCTGCACGGGCTTTTCCGCGGGCTCATCATCCTCAAGGCCGTTGGACTCATAGAAATCCCGCTTGACCTTCTCCCATTCCGACATGATCTCTGGTTGCCCAGACGACGCAGTTCCTCCGCCGCATCCTCGTAATGAATATGGGTATAGGTTCCCATCGTTACCCTGATATCCTCCGGAGAATGCCCCATCAGATAAGCCAGATGAACCGGATTCATACCTGCTTTTGCCTTTTCCGTACAGTAGGTATGCCGGCATACATGCGGCGAGACATACGGCATCGGGTCACGGTAGATTTTATTGAATTTCTCCCGGGTATGCTGGAAATAATGTTCCAGTGCAGGGCAAGCATAGGATGTCCGTCCTTACCCAGGCAGAGAAAACCCCTCACACCGTCCACTTCTGGTTCGACAGCCGGAGTAATCCGCCGATCCAGAATTGTCCGGAATGCTTCCTTCACCATAGGCTCCATGGGAATGATCCGTGTCCCACACTTCGTTTTCGCCTGATCTTCAATATAGACCCGAGTGCCGACCCGCTGAAGCTGTTTGCTGATAAGTATTGTTCCCTTATCCATATCCAGGTCTTCAATCGTTAAACCGCAGAATTCAGAGATGCGCATTCCCGTATGGAACAGAATGTAGATACCCTCATAATATCTGCTAAAATGAGGATCCGTACGCACGAATTCGAGAAAGCGGCGCTTATTGGCCGGTGAAAGCGCATCCCGTTTCACCGTATCATTTACAGTCACTTCATGAAGCTGAAAATCATCAAAGGGATTCTTAAAGATCAGTTCACCGGCATTGCACCGACCACACTGTACTCAATCATTCAGCGGGATACTTCTGTCCGCTTTGATCATGCTTTGCGTATAGCGAATATCCTAGGAATTGATATTACTCAGATCTGTAAGGAGAATCCTTATGATGAGGGAGAAGTACTTCCGCAGCCGCTCTCTGATCTGAATGGGCTGACCACGAACCTTAATAAGCAGACATATATAAAAAACAGGACTACGCCGTTGCTTATGCTCTTTGACAATGAAAAATGCCGGAATTAGATCAGGTTATCGCCGGCTATTTCCAATTAACCGACGAGGGACGTTCCACCTTTCTTGACAACCTACGATGGTTAATGGATACAAAAACAGACCGAAGCCAGGCAAAGAAGCTGAAAACAATTCGTAAATAGCCTTGTACCGAACTTGCCTTTTTAATATGACAGTCTGTGTCCCAGGTTGACCGATCCTTGCGATCCGGCCTGACAGATATCCTGGGGCGGACATCGCGCCTGCCAGGATACCTGCGACCGACTGGAAATATATGCCTTTCAGGACAAGACATCAGTGTTTCTTCCCATGACACTCATATAAGCTGGCCGTATTATTTTACTCATGTTGACTAACTCTTCAATTCTGTGAGCACTCCATCCAA
>JAZASH010000102.1:0-4660 GCA_036343395.1 Eubacterium sp.
ACCGGCGTCCCTCCTAGCATAGATTTACTTTACGATACTGATATCGATGTCACCCGTGTCGGTCGTCAGCTCGCATCGTCCTCCGGTGATCGCCTTTGGTACGTTGATATCGCCGGTGTCCGACTCGGTCAGGAAAACCTTATCCGACAGCAGGGTTCCACGGATATCTCCGGTGTCCGTCTCTACAAAGAGTGCCTTTGCATCGGACTTATCAAACATAACATCGCCCGTATCCAGTTCCATATGGTACTCGCCGGACGCGATTACATTTTTCAGGAATACATCTCCCGTATCGGTGTCAAGGTAAAAATCCCTGCACTTGAGATCGTTGATATCCGAGTCGCCCGTGTCCGTGTCGATCCGGATCGTCTCATACTGCGCGTCGGGCAGGTACAGTGTGATGGTCGGTACATCGGAGGAGAACCCGAAATGCCAGATCCTGTGATGCTTCTCCTCGATGGCCAGGGTACCTGTGGTTACCGTCACGTCGTGTAACTCTTCTTCGTTTTCATAACAAACCACCTTGCATTTGCCGTCGGTGGCACGGACAAACTTGATGTCCTCGGTATCACCGCTGATCGAGATATTTTTAAAGCTCTCCGTAATCTCAAACTCGTTGGTGACCATTTTCTGGTTGCCCATTTTTGAAAAATCAAATCCCATGGCTGCGAAAGCAAAGCCCGAGACCAGCAATCCTGCTCCCAGAAGGCAGACTGCAATAATAACCAGTTTTTTATTCGTGCTCATAATCAGTACCCTCCTTCTTTACAAACAGTGACTTCACCCACAGGGCAAATCGCTTTGTCAGTACGACAATGGCTTTGGTTACGGCGACGCTGGCCATAAACATCAGGATCGACAGGCCGGCTAACGCCAAACCGGATCCGATGGCAAAAAATGCGCCGGCCGGGTTCCCGTGAAGGAACATCGAAAAAGCCAATGGCAGGGATGCTACCGTACTGGCAGCAAAGGATACTGTCACGGAGTACACCGTGATAACCAGTGACCATATCACTACATAAACGGAAAAAATAATCGCGCCCGCTGCGATCATAAGCGGGATCCATATCGGTGAACCGAGCACCAGCAGGACGATCTCCCAGGCCTTCAGACCGCGCTTGGGGGTTACCTTTTCCTTAACCAGTTTTGTCAGAGGGATCTCCTTCATCGTCTGCTCTACGATCGAGTCGACGGATCCGATCCCCTCGACAGCTTCCTCCTCCGTGACGCCTTCTTCCATACGATCGTCGATCATCTCGCTGTAAAATGCGATCCTCTCGTCGATCTCATCCTGCGGCAGTCCGGATAACTTGCTTTTCAAGCTCTCAATGAACTCTTGCTTACTCATGATCCGTTTCCTCCCTCGCTATAAAGTTGTAGATAGAAATGAGGTCCTTCCAGTCCTTTTTGAACTCCTCGATCCGTCCCAGGCCCTGTTCGTTGATGTGGTAGTACTTGCGTAGCCGCCCCTCGTGCTCGACGCTCCGGACGGATAACATCTCCGCCGACTCGAGCCTTTTGAGGATGGTGTACAGGGTGGACTCGGATAACTCCAGATACGGTTTGAGATCCTTTATGATCTTGTATCCGTAGGAGTCCTCGTCTTTGATTGCGGCGAGGACACATACGTCCAGCATGCCGCGTTTGAGTTGATTGTCCATAGCTCACCTCCTATTGTGATATACATCATAACACGAGGTATATCACTTGTCAAGGTATTCTATGGATTTTTTTTCAGTTAATGCCGTATCGGGACTTCACTTCCTCGGTGAGCTTCGTATCCTTGAGTATCTCACGTCCTTTCTCTATCAACTCTTCTACCGTGTAGCGTTTGTAGAAACCGATTCCTGTTTCATCTGTCTTATCACCCGCTGCCGTGACAAAGATGTCACGCCCTGCGTGGTAGCCAAAGCTTGCGGTGATCTCCGCTGTCTCTACACCGCCCTGCGTGTCGACCATGTCGGTCACATTGTTGAGCTGGATGTAGAGGAGGTGGTTTTCTGTATCCTGCGTGAATTCCACCTCTCCCATATAATCATGGTGGACATAGACGTCCGTCTTTTTGACAAATTCACCGTCCTCCGTACGGTACCAGTACAGACCGCCATCACTATAGAGGACGATCAGCTCGCTCTCGGCAAAGGTCATGCCGAGCGGCGTCACACCCGGACAGCGGATGGAGGTTTTGACCGCTCCGCTCTTATCTGTCAGGAGGATACTGTTTCCGTCTGAGACAGCATAGGTGCCCTCTGCACCGGTATCGGAAGCACACACGCCACCGGTCCAGCCATCGGGTGTGGTGATCTTGGCTGCGGTCTTGGCCGCCACGTCCACCAGGCACTCGGTTTCGCCCTGGACGTAGACGATGTTATCGTTTCCATAGTATCGCGGCGCCAGGCTGATATAGCCGATATCATCCGGCAGGGGGATCGTCGTGTCACTGCCCGCTGCCACGTCGCGGATACCGAGCACTGCCTTAAAGTTGTCGTCGCGTGTGATATATGCGAGCTTGCCGTCCGCCATTGTGCAGGACTTCTCAAAGAGGTTTTGCATTTCAAAAAGGTCTTCTTTTTTCGGTTCGCCACCGGCCTCGCTGACTGTGACCAGACCATAGGTCTTACCAGCGTTGTAACCCAGGTATATACTACCGTTGTAGATGTCCAGGAACTGGTACATCGATGTTTTTTCGCCCTCCAGCTTCACCGAGGTGTGCTTGCCATTTTCGTTCAACTCATAGAGGTGTAAAGTCGGGCCCTGTACCTCATCGATCAGCACGGCGAGAGTCTGCTCGCCCAGGTAGAAGTCAGCTGTCGTATCGATCCGGAGCTTGTCCGTACTGAACGACTTCCAGTCGTGGTCGTACTCGTGCACGCTGTAGTAGATGACCTCATTGCTACCCGCCTGTCTCACATAGACGCCCTCGTTGATGACCGCCTGGTCCAGCTCATCGGCGAAGCAACGGGTGTAGCGGACCGCATCTGCGTCGATCTGCGGAGCCGGGATCGCGTAACCGCCGTTTTCCGTGATGTAGATCGGGACTCCGTCGCCGTCGACATCGCTGACATGGACGACGGAGGAGTTTACGTTGTTGCTGTACTTGACCTGACCCGTCGCGAGATCATACAGAGTGATCACGTTGCCCGAGAAGTAGGCGACCTGCGACTGACCGTAGGTGACGAAGTCGCAGTTGTTCTGGACGCCGTTGCAGGTGAAGTCGGTCTTCCATTTTTCCGTAAAAGTCGTGGTATCGACGCAGGTGAGCGAGATGGTGTCCGTAGACATGTATTCCGCCTGACCGTAGCTCGCACTAACGCTCGAATCGACTATGGTCCCTGCTGTCAAAAAGGTATTGTTGTCTGCCCAACCGATGTTTTTGATCGAGAGCGGGATGTACTCCGAGTACTGTGCCGCCTTGGTCTGGATGTCCAAAAAGCCGTAAACCGACTTGCCCCAATCGACCAGGCCGTAAAATGCGATCTTTTTTCCATCCGGCGAGAGGCGGCTCGCAGAAACGGTGAAATCCTCGTAGCCGGCCTTATCCGGCAGGGTGATCTCACTTTTCACTTTACCGGACGCCACCTCGATCTCGAGGAAGCTTTTGCATTGTTTGTTTTCCGTCGCGATGTAGATGCTGGCACCTGCCGTCATCATGCCGTTTTTACCCTTGAAGTAGTTGTCCTTGAGCGTGTACTCCCAGCGCTTCTCTCCGGTCGCGGTGTCGTAGCATTGCATCGTATTGATTGACCACAGGAGGAAATTTTTATCGTCGGCAAAGACGGTGCCGTTGATCTTCAGATCCAGGTTATCCATGTAGGCGATCTGTTTATGCTCCTGCGTGTCCCAGATGCCGACCACACCACCCTTATCGAGGATGCCGATCGTCTTTCCGTCCGGACTTACGTGGAAATCCGAGATCGCGTTGGGCATGTCGTAGTTCCAGGCAGCGTGGAGGTTGGTTCCGTTGTTTGACTCGTAGGCGAGCGTCGCCTCTGTCAGGGCACGGATCGCCTCGGGTGTCACCGGGCGGTCGTCCTCGTCGTCCTTTGGCAGGGCCTCGAGTGCCAGCTGCAGCGCCGTCATGCGTCGGTGCTTTTCCAGCAGTCCCGTGGACTCGTTCGAGAGGTAACGGGACTGGTTGCGCAGGGACTCCATGTAGTTTTCGTGGATCACGGTCCTGCTGTAAAACATATATCCGGCAAAGCCCAGCACGATCGCCAGAGCGATCGAGAAGACCGCCGTCAGCTGACGGAGGCGGTGCTGTCTCTGGCGGTGCATGATATCGTCGTAGGCACAACCGATCAATCCGCAGATCAGGCGCGGGAGCTCAGTTTTCTTTGCTTTTTTCAGTGGCATCCGATAGTCACAGGAGAGCGGCTCGATCGGTACGCGGACGGTTCTCTCCTGTCCGTTTTCGTCGGTCTCTACCTTATCAATATACTGGAGGACCTCCGGGATGACGTCCTGCGGCTCGCCGTTTACCAGAACGGTAAAGATCTCCCTCTTTGTGTGGTTTTTGAGAAAGCATTCGATCTCGCGCGGTACCCAGGCGGATTCTTTTGTGTTCGTCGAGCAGAGCACGATCAGGTAGTCGGAGTTTGCGAGCGCGTCCGCGATGTTGTCGCTGAGGTCATTGGTGATCGGGAGCTCAGCCTTGTCGCGG
>JAZASH010000103.1:0-4451 GCA_036343395.1 Eubacterium sp.
AGACACCGCCCTTTCACGGCGGTAACACGGGTTCAAATCCCGGTGGGGTCATAAGGTGGATCATCATCTGGCCCGGTGGCTCAGGTGGTTAGAGCGCCGCCCTGTCACGGCGGAGGCCGTGGGTTCGAGTCCCATCCGGGTCGTATCACACCCGCGCATCAGCGCGGGTGCGATTTTTATAGCGGCTAAGCGATCGCGCAGCTAGGTATGAACTCAGTTCGAGCATGCGATCGCGCAGCTAGGTATGAACTCTTCGCGCGTAGCGCGAAAGTTCGAAAACGCTAGGAACTCAGTTCGAGCATGCATTTGCGTAGCAAATGCCAAGCGATCGCGCAGCGATCGGTATTGGACCTTTAGCTCAGTTGGTTAGAGCATCCGGCTCATAACCGGACGGTCCGGGGTTCAAGTCCCCGAGGGTCCACGCAAAAGAGGTATCAGCAATGCTGATACCTCTTTAAGTTTCTGTCAAACTGCCGCCAGCCACCGCGTGCAGCCGCTACTTCATCTGCTCCATCAGATAATCCTTAACCATCTCCACATACGCATCGTCGCGCGGGCGGACACCCGTCCCGTCGATGTACTCTTTCAGGATAGCATCCAGCGAGATATTTTTATCGTCCTCCTCCAAAATCCGGATCAGGTACTCCCGCAGCTTCTCGTCGGTCATCGTCATGCCCTCGCGCAGCGCGATCGTCTTTGCGACCAGGCGGCCCTTAACGTTGTCCTTCGCGTTTTCCTCGATCGTATCATCGTCCATATTGTAACTCGCGCTCAGCTCGTCGGCCGACATGCCGCTCGCTTCGAGGAAATCCTGGAACTGCATCTGGTTGTCGAGGAGCGCCTCGTCGAGAAGCTCTTTCGGATACTTTTTGATCTTACACGTTTTCAGGTACTCATCCCACAGCAGCCCGAGCGGGTCGTCGGAGTTCTCCTCGGACAGGTCGTCCTTGGTTAGGAGTTTGTTCACCGCGTGATAGTCGCCGAGCGTGATCGGGCCGTCCTTTTCGTAATCGACGAGCTGCCCGTCGTCAGCGGCTTCCTCGGCGGTTCGCGTCGGACCCTCCTTTGTTTTCATCGAGAAAAATAACACCACACCGATGATCGCTGCGATCACGAGGATGCCCAGGATGATCGGTACGATGGTGGTTGCTTTTGAGGGTTGGTTAGATTTGTTCTTCATCAGAGTTCCTTTCGATTTATGTATGTCACGCGGCGCCGGCCTCCGCTGTAGCGAGCGCCGTCCGCACGAGTGCATTTTTACGGAACTATTATATAGGAAAGCGCGCGAAAAATCAAGCGCGTGTATTTTTAAAATCCGCTATAAACGTCAGAGAGCATAAAAAGGCTTGACCCCTCCCCCCCCCTATGATATAATGAAAAAGGTACTTGTCAATTAAGCGGAGCAGGGAAGACTATTACCGTTTTCAATCAGAGGGAGGCTAATCTATGAGAAAAATGAAATCTATGTTCAGTAGATGTGTGGCGTTAATGCTGGTTTTGGCGCTCGCTATCACTTTGTCACCTGCTGTAGAGACGCAGGGGCAGGCAAAGACCGCCAAAGTTACAGTCAGCATGAAGGCGAAGTCGGTGATGAAGTACACGTTAGCTCTGGCGAATGCTGAAAAAGATACGGTATACTACAACGGAAAAAGCGATATTCCGTACTTCGAACTTGATTCGAGACGTAAGGAAATGCAAAAAACGCTGAAGGAAAACAATCCCACCAAATTAACGATCACTTCAAAGGTAAAGGGAGACAAGGTCACATGGACGAGAAAGTCCACCTATGGTTCGACCAAGGTTGTATTTAATTACAAGAAAAATACGATCACCTTCGAGGATATAAATGAGTTCTTCCGGCAGGAAGGTCTGTCCTTAGTCGGCGCTGAAAACGGTATGGGCGAACTTATGTCCCTGTATGAATTGGATAAAGAAACCAGTTACAACCAGCATGGAAAACAGAATATTGTTATCAACCTGAACAACTACGGGATCAAGCTTTTGAAAACCAAGAAAAAGTTCTATATCCCGGTTCAGACTTATTCAACTCTGTTTATTACAAGAATAGGTGCATTTCAGGTATTTAACGGAGAGAATCTTTTCATCACAAATGATGGTAGTCTCGGTGAAATGAAGGATCTCTACAACAGTGCGAAGAAAAAGAAATTCAGCAAGGCATTTGCCGCATATAATTACGGAGAGGTTTGCCTGTTATATGATACTCAATATGGTCTGAAGGACACCCATGACATCACTACATTTGATAAGTTTTTCTCGGATACCGGACTTGCAACAGTGATCAAGTCTCAGGATTCTATAGGTACGGATGTGGCGCTGTGTACAGCGGTTAACCTGTACTTTGATGATAGGCATTGTGCTTTCACGTGTCCATCCTGGAATACTGATTTTGAAGAATTCAGAACGATTGTGAATGCATTACCGCAGGGTGCTTACCGTAACAGAACTCAGGCACTCAAGACAGAATTACAAGGCTATCGTGAAAAACAGATGCCGGAGGTCCTTCCTTACGAGGAGGTTGGAGATACTGCCTATATCACCTTCGACGGGTTTAACTATGATCCTACTGCGGATCATAAGAAACTCCCCACAGATGAGGAATTGAAGTCTTTGAGCGGTGACACGATTCGCCTTGTACAGTATGCCATGAATAAGATTAACAACAACTCTGACATAAAGAATGTTGTTCTCGACCTGTCCCTGAACGGAGGTGGCGCGATCATAACTGCTGACTATCTGCTTGCGGCATTCCTCGGTACAAGCTCGATGGCTTTGAAGGATACGTTTACCGGCGCTCAGAGTATGGTTAATTATAAGGTCGATACCAATCTCGATAATCATTTTGATGAAAAGGATACACTGGCCGGCAGAGGACTGAATCTTTACTGCTTTACTTCCGGTGTCAGTTACTCATGCGGCAATATGGTTCCGGCCATGTTTAAGGATTCGGAAAAGGTAACGCTTGTCGGACGCGTAACCGGCGGAGGATCCTGTTCGGTATCGTATGGAGCAACAGCCAGCGGCGGAATCGTATCGATCTCCAGCCCGACTCGTTTCAGCTTTACCAAAAACGGTGGCTTCTACGATGTGGATCGCGGCGCGGAGCCGGATGTGTTTATGAAGGACATGAGCAAGCTGTATGACCGTGAATATATGAACACTGTTTTGGCTGGAATCAAGTAAGAGACACGATCACGTGTTTCACTATAAAAAAAGGAGGAAATTAGTATGACATTTCCAAACGCAGCAAAAGGTATTAAAACATTATTTATCGGAGAACTTCTGGCTTTGATCTCGGCAATCTCGATCGCATGCTCGATCATCTTTTCAAAGCCGGTCGTATCCGGGGAAGAGGTTGTGGATTTTGCGGCAACAGGCGGGCAGATCACGGTGGTTGCGATCCTTCTCAGTGTCGGAGGGCTTATAGCGGTCGTCGCTTATATCATGCAGCTGGTCGGTATCGCAAAAACAGCAAAGGATGAGGAGGCCTTTAAGAGTGCTCTGTACCTGATCCTGTTCTCTATCCTGTTTTCTATCGCAGGAGCTGTTCTTGCATATGTTTTCCCGACAAACAATCTGTTGAGCGGAGCAGGAACAGTAGTTACAAACATTATAGAGATACTGGTTACATTCCTGGTCATCGGAGGTATCGGTACGCTTGGAGCCAAGTTAAATGATGCAACGCTTCAGGAGAAGGCGGCAAAGCTTTTGCGCATCATCGTGACAGTGATTGTTCTGAGACTTATCGCAAATATCGTTATTCTTCTTTTCAAAGAGAGTATAGCAGAGGTGATAGTAACTATACTCGGTATAGTGATCCTTGTGTTCAGTCTTGTGCAGTATATAGCATATCTTTCACTTCTTGCTACCGCAAAGAATACACTTGCAAATAAGTGATAAAAACAAACTGTATAAGCACTTGGGGATTATATCTCCGAGTGCTTTTTCTTCACGTAAGAGGAGGTATAAATCATGCAGGACAATGTAGATGAACAGTTGGAAAAGGCCATAAAAAAAGAGTCCGGTGAGGTGACCGGGATGGATTCTGAAGAGCCGAAAAAAAAGAGAAAACGCCGTAAGATATGGGAGGTAACACCCGATAACGATATGAAATACCGCGGACCGCTTTCCTATCGGACGCTGTCGATCCTCGGTTGGCTTTGTATCGCTTTCGGACAGGCGGTCATCGCCTCCAATCTTGTCGGTAAAGCTACACATTCAGCTGCCGACGGTGTGTTTTTCGGTGATACCATCAACTCGATTATAACTTCACTTGGTCTTCCGCTGCTCCTTTTTTCTACATTTGCGGTTCTTCTTAACGGACGCGGCAGATACAAGAAGATGCTGATCACAAACGGATGCATCGCAGCTGCAACCGCTTTGGTATATTTTATTGTTTATTACAGATATGCACTGGGGATTGTTGCCGTAAA
>JAZASH010000104.1:0-4358 GCA_036343395.1 Eubacterium sp.
GGAGGGTTCGGATGTACTGGACCTGTGTACGGGTTCCGGCTGCATTGCCATCAGCCTGGCAGTGCTCGGTAAGCCACGCAGTATGACAGCGACCGATGTGTCCGCAGAGGCGCTGTCGGTGGCGAAGCAGAATGCCGAAGCCAACGGCGCCGGGAACAAGTATACAGCTGTAGAATTTAAGCAGGGCGACCTATGGGAGGCCGTCACGCCGGCAGCGGATGCACAGGTAGCGGGCCAGGCAGCCGAGCAGGCAGCAGGCCAGGCAGCTGAGCAGGCAGCAGGCACACAGGTGGTGGAGCAGCCGGCAGCGGATGCGTGCGCAGCGGGCAGTATAGAGCCCACGCAGTTTGACCTGATCACCTGCAACCCGCCCTACATCCGGCGCGCGGAGATACCGACGCTGATGCCGGAGGTGCAGGAGTACGAGCCGATCCTGGCACTGGACGGCGGAGAGGACGGCCTTGACTTTTATCGACGACTCGTCGCGGGCGCCGATGCGCACCTGCGGGAAAACGGTCGACTGATCTGCGAGATCGGCTACGATCAGGGCGAGGCAGTCGCCACGCTGATGCGCGATGCCGGCCTGACCGACGTACAGGTCAAACAGGACCTGGCCGGCCTCGACCGACTGGTAAGCGGCCGTAAACCGGTGGCATAGACTGCCACAACGCAGTGCACACAGGGGTGGTGCACACAGCACTGCACGGACGCGGAGCAGCGCACACACAGACGAAGACAGCACAGAAAGGTATAGATATGTTTGAACACGTAAAAGATATTGAGCTACGCTACGACGAAGTGCTAAAGGAACTTGCCTCACCCGAGGTGATGAACGACGCCGACGTCTACCGCAAACGTATGCAGGAGCAGGCTGAGCTGGAGCCGATCGTGACCAAGTACCGCGAGTACTGCGCGGCACAGAGCGGCATCGAGGACAGCCTCGCCATGCTCGAGGAGGAGAGCGACGAGGAACTCCGCGAGATGGCAAAGGAGGAGCTGGCAGACTGCCGCGCGCGTCTCGAGGTGATTGAAAAGGAGATCAAGATCCTCCTCTTACCGCGAGACCCGAACGACGATAAAAATGTCATTGTGGAGATCCGAGCCGGCGCCGGCGGCGACGAGGCAGCCCTTTTCGCTGCAGACCTTTTCCGCATGTACGGCAAATACGCCGAGCGCGAGCATTGGCGCGTCGATACGATGAACTCGAACGAGAACGGCATCGGCGGTTTCAAAGAGATCGTTTTTATGATCAACGGAAACGGCGCCTACTCCAAGCTGAAATACGAGAGCGGCGTCCACCGCGTCCAGCGGATCCCCGTGACGGAGTCCGGTGGCCGCATCCACACCTCGACAGCGACAGTGGCGATCATGCCGGAGGTCGAGGAGGTCGAGGTCGAGATCGACATGAACGACTGCAAGTTTGACGTGTTCCGCGCGTCCGGGAACGGCGGTCAGTGCGTCAACACGACGGACTCGGCGGTGCGTCTGACCCACATCCCGACCGGCATCGTGATCTCGTGCCAGGATGAGAAGTCGCAGCTGAAAAATAAAGACAAGGCGCTGAAGGTCCTGCGCGCCAGACTCTATGAGCTGGAGCAGGAGAAAGCCCACAGCGCGGAGGCGGAGGAACGACGCTCACAGATCGGAACGGGCGACCGCTCGGAGAAGATCCGCACCTATAACTTCCCGCAGGGACGCGTGACGGATCACCGCATCAAGCTGACCCTGCATCGCCTCGACGCAGTGATGGACGGCGACCTCGACGAGGTCATCGACAGCCTGATCGCCGCCGACCAGAGCGCGAAGCTGGCCAAGCTGGAGGGATGAGCACGCCGTGGAGAGAAGGTCACACGGCCTGGAGGACTGCCTGGGACACCGCAACGGCCGGGGAGAGAAGGTCACACGGCCTGGAAGACTGCCTGGGACACCGCACCGGCCGGGGAGTGCAGGCTGCCCGTGCAGAGACAGACTGCCCGTGCAGATATTTTTGAGTTTAACAGATAAATGACAAGAAAACGAGTTATACTAGTAAACAATCACAGGGAGGAGACGAAACAATGACTATCACATGTTTGGACTTAGAGGGCGTATTGGTACCGGAGATATGGATCGCTTTTGCAGAGGCATCGGGACTTCCGGAGTTGAAACGGACAACGAGAGATGAGCCGGATTATGACAAGCTGATGAAATACCGGATCGATATTCTCCACAAAAATAACCTCGGCCTGAAGGAAATCCAGGAGACGATCGAGAAGATCGATCCCCTGCCGGGCGCGAAAGAGTTTTTGGATCAGCTGCGCAAGGAATGCCAGGTGATCATCCTTTCGGATACCTTCACGCAGTTCGCCGGACCGCTGATGGCGAAGCTCGGTTATCCGACCATCTTCTGCAACACCCTCGAGGTGGCAGATGACGGCACGATCACCGGGTATCGGATGCGTGTAGAGAAATCCAAATATGCAACCGTAAAGGCACTGCAGTCGATCGGCTTTGATACGATCGCCAGCGGAGACAGCTTCAACGACCTCGGCATGATCGAGGCATCAAAGGCGGGCTTTCTGTTCCGCTCGACGCCGGAGATCCAGCAGGCGCACCCGGAGTTGCCGGCCTACGAGGAATACGACGAGCTGCTCGCTGCCATCAAGAAGGCAATCTGAGCGGATCCGACGGACACGTTCACTGTTAAGGAGGAAAACAGATGATGCGACGATTAACAACAACAGTTTTGGTTATGGCGCTGGCCCTGGGTCTGGCTGCCGGTTTGTCATCGGGTGAAGGTCTGGCCAAGACGAAAAAGATCTCGATCAGTAAGAAAAAACTGACCATTTACACCGGAAATAAAAAGCAACTGAAGCTTAAAAATGTAACGAAAAAACAAGCGAAAAAAATCACCTGGAAATCCTCCAAAAAGAGCGTGGCGACCGTCAATAAAAAAGGCGTGATAACGGCGAAAAATGAGGGTAAAACGACGATTACCGCCACTTACAAAAAGAAAAAATACACCTGTAAAGTAACGGTATTAACAGGGGGCGCAGGTGGCGATGAACAAGATGCATCCAAGAATCCTTACTGCTTTAGTGAGGACGATCGCGTACGCTGCTCCTTTGACGATACCTTTTTTGAGGAAGCTCCGACCACGTTCAACCATGAACTGGCGAAGTGCTCCCTGGCAACTGCGATCCTGTCCGAGACAAAACTCGTCCCGGAGGCCGAGGGCGGAGCGCTGACGCAGCTGGAGCTCACGACGAGAGTTTTTGGCTTTACAGATTTTGATGTTAACAAAGACTATAAGACGACACCGACGGCAGACTCGGTCGGTGTTGCCTGCGCCAATAAAATAATCGGGGACCGCACGGTCGTCGCCGTACTCATCCGCAGTGCCGACTACGCAGCGGAGTGGGCCTCCAACATGACCGTCGGTGACGGCAGTGATATTCAAAACCATAAGGGATTTGAGCTGTCCCGTCGCAAGGTATCCGCTTATCTCAGCGAGTACCTCGCGAAATATCAGATCCAGGGCGAGGTGACCTTCTGGCTCGCCGGCCAGAGCCGCGGTGCGGCGATCGCCAACCTGACAGCTGCCTGGCTGGCTGAGGGTGAGGCCGTGACCGGGATCAACACCGCGCCGGATAAGATCTACGCATATTGTTTTGCGACACCGCGTGCGGCATACGTAAGCACCGGCGCCAACAAAAAAGACATCAAAACCGGCTATGGATTTATCCACAATATCGTATTTGACCGGGACATCGTTTGCCGGATCCCACCGGAGAAGCTCGGCTTTGACATCTACGGTGTCCGCGAGACAAACGTGATCGCCACCGATGAAGAAGCGGTAAAGGAAATCTTAAAGCCCCTGGATATCGTGACCTACAACAGTCTGGTATCGGCGGATGAACAGGACCTGCAGGGAATGACACGCGCGCAGTGGGTGGACAAGTTTGTTGATGACTTCACGCAGATGGTCGTGGATCGTGAGACCTACACCAGAGAGTGGCAGGATACCGCTATCTATATGATGAGTTCTTTCTTCGGCGGAGAAGCACCGGCCGGTATCGTACCGGATACGCAGAAGATGACCGGTCTGGCACAGATTTTCCTGGGCGGCGGCACGTCCCTGCTGGTGGAGCACTATCCGACCGTAGAGTACGCGTACCTGGCAGCCGCCGCGTAATACAGCAGACAGCGGCAGCGGATGCCGAGCGCCGTAGCACAGGGCGCCGCAGTGACCATGCAGAAACATCAGGAGGTGACAGCCTATGAGAACGACAAAAACAACCATAAAAATAACACTATTATTTCTGCTTATCCTGGCAGGCTCTCTTATGGTGAGCATCTCCGCAAAGGCCAAGACTTAC
>JAZASH010000105.1:0-4324 GCA_036343395.1 Eubacterium sp.
GATCGCCTCCTGGAGATATTTTTCTTTGATTTTTCCCACACACAGAATCGTGATTTTCATATCCGGCTCCTCATTTGCTTTCTTCTTCGTTTTCTGTTTCTTTTTTCTCTCCGATCGTCACCACACAGGTTTTGACCTTGTTGTCGGAGTACGCCTGGATCTTTACTTCGCCACTCTCGGCCACCGCTGTGATCACACCTTTTTTGGTCACCGTCGCGATATTCTCATCTAATGAGCGAAACGAGATCTTCGGTCCCTCAATCACCTTATCCGGCTTCCACTTCGCCTTCAGGGTGAAGGTCTCCCCCTTTTTCAGATTGACCTCGGTTTCGTTCAGCTTGATCCAGGATAATTCCCGCAAAAAGTTTTTCATTTCTTTCGCGGCACGTTTGGATAACATGTCGGTATAAGCAAAGAGCGAATACCCTTCCGTATTGCCTTCCTTGATCTGCTGCAGCTGCGAGGCTAAATTGGTTTTCTTTTTGGCCCATCCGGTGTCCAGCCCCGCCTCACCGGAGCTGAGTCCGGCACGGTAGACACCCAAGCCGATATACATCGGGAGATCGATCTTATTCATGGATCTCCAGTAAGCCAGTCTCTCGGTATACAGCTTGTGCATTTTACCGGATAGTTTATATGCGTCTGACCAATAAATCTGCGGGACAATATAGTCGATATATCCCTTCTTACTCATCCAGGTTTTGACATCGCCGCCGATCGACATACTGTACTCAAAGTTGCCGGCCGGACTGATGCCGAACTGGACACTTTTTTTGATCCCTTTGACGGTGCTGTAGACTTTTTTTATCAGCTTGTTTACGTTCTTGCGTCGGGTCTTGGCTTTGACCTTTGCGTACTTGTCGCCGAGGTAAAAATAGTCGTCAAAATGGATGCCGTCGACGTCATAGTTTTTTACAATTTCTTCGACCTGATTAACCACGCGGTTGATCGTTTTTTTCTTTGACGGATCCAGAATCTTAGAGGTTGTTACACGGTATGGATTCATCCATGCGTGGAACTTCAGATTCTTTTTGTGTGCGAGCTCTACCAGGATCTTTAGCGGGTCGTAGCCCGGTGAGCGTTTGTCGCTGCACATGTAGGAGCTCCAGCCGACGATCTTTGATGGGTAAATGGCGTCGTCGTAGGAGCGCACGTGGAAGTATACCTCGTTGCAGCCGTAGGCTTTGATGTCGTCGTACATGGCCTCGGCGTTTTTGCGGAAGGCGGCTTCGGTGCGGTTGGACAGGCCTGCCGCTGCGAATTCGTAAAAGCAGACCCATACGGCGCGGTGCGCGGTCGTGCCCGCTTGTGCCACCTGCGGTCCGGTATTGCTTCCTATCGCAGCGCATGCGATCAGCGTTAAGATCGCGAGCGCCTTGACTATCTTACTCATGAATAACTCATCCTTTCTGGTTACTAATTCCTACCGGGATGTTTCAATCACATCTGTTCGAGACTTCGCTTTCGCCCTTCCCGAACGCAGCACTGCATGGCACCAAAAGACGGTGCCTACGCAGTGGCGTTCGTGACAGGTCTCTCACAGGATGTGATGGAAGCCATCCCGGTATGCTTCTATGCCTTTGAGGCTTCGTATAATTGTTTGTAATAAGTGTCGTCGGCGACGAGCTCCGCGTGGGTGCCCTGCTCGATGATGCGTCCGTCGCGCATGACGAGGATGATGTCAGCCTCACGAATGGTTTGGAGGCGGTGCGCGACGATGAAGCTCGTGCGCCCTTCCATCATCTGGGAGAAAGCTTTTTGGATGCGCACCTCGGTACGTGTATCGATCGAGGATGTCGCCTCGTCCAGGATCAGCATCGGCGGGAGCTGCAGCATCACGCGTGCGATGCACAGGAGCTGTCGCTGTCCGGCGGACAGGCCGCTCTCGTCGCTGATGACGGTATCGTAGCCCTGCGGCAGTCGGCGGATAAAGGAGTGCGCGTGCGCGGCCTTCGCGGCGGCGATGATCTCCTCCTCGCTCGCGTCCGGCTTACCAAAAGCGATGTTGTCACGGACCGTGCCGTGCATCAGCCAGGTCTCCTGCAGCACCATGCCGTACTGCGCACGCAGGCTGTCCCTGGTCACCTCGCGGATGTCTGCGTCCGATACCAGGATGCGTCCGCGGTCGACGTCGTAAAAGCGCATGAGCAGATTGATCATCGTGGATTTGCCGGCACCCGTCGGTCCGACGATCGCCACCCGGCTCCCCGGCCGTACGTCCAGGTTCAGATCCCCGATCAGGGCGTCGTGCGATTTCTCAATTCCATTCGGCTCCACAGCCCTGTTCTCATCCGCTGTCATGCCAGCCTCTGCTGACAGCGCTCCCGGCGCAGCAGCGTCATCATTTTTATAACTAAAATACACATGTTCAAGTTTAACCCTACCATCTGTATCCGTCAGAACTTTGTCATCCGCCTTATTTTCATCTCTCTCGGCATCGATCAGCTCGAGCAGCCGACCGGCGCACGCCACCGCATTCTGCAGCTCGGCAACCACACCGGAAATCTCATTAAAAGGCTTCGTGTACTGATTGGCATAGGATAAAAATGCCGACAAAAGCCCCACCGTAATACTGCCCTGCACGGCGAAAAGCGCACCGAAAACACCCACCGCCGCGTACACAATACTGTTGACAAAACGCGTCGCCGGATTCGTGATCGAGGAGAAAAATGTCGCGGCGAGCGAGTGCTTCTGTAACCGCTCTGCCGTCTCATCGAACTGCCGACAGACGTTCTCCTCCTGACCGAAACTCTGCACAACATTGAGGTTGGTAAACACCTCATCGATCACCGCCGTCTGGTCACCGCGTGCCTGCGACTGTGCCGTAAAAGACTTATAGGATCGACGCGCGATAAACCTTGCCACCAGCAAAGAAAGCGGCGTTACGATCACCACGGTGATCGCGATCGGCACACTGGTAATCAACATAAAAATCAGCGTCCCCAGGATCGTGATCACACCGCTGAACAGATTTGTCAAGCCCATCAAAAGACCATCTGCCACCGTGTCCGCATCCGCGATTACACGGCTCACGATATCCCCGTGCGGATGCGTATCCACATACCCCACAGGCAGCTCACCGATCGTAGCAAACGCATCCGTCCGGAGCGCCTTAACCACACCGAAGCTGACACGGTTGTTACACAGATTCATCAGATACGAGGCCAGTGCACTGCCACCCGCGCAGGCCGCGATCTGCCACAGAACCGGCATAATAACATCCCAGTTTACCCGTCCCTCTCCGAGGATCTCATCGACAGCCACACCGATTCGGATTGGGATGATCAGGGTCAAAACCACCGTTATAATGGCCAGTAAAAATGACAGCACGACCGTCCCGCCATACGGCCGGATATACGTCAAAAGACGGCGATAGATCTCACGTTGTTTCATCGGTCGCCACCTCCGATCCGGTCGATCTCACGATAGACCTCACAGGTCGAAAGCAGGTCCTCGTGCGTCCCGAAGCCCACCTGTTCTCCGTCATCAAGTACCAGGATATGATCCGCCGAGCGCACCGAGGCGATCCGCTGAGACACGATAATAATCGTCGTTTTGATCGACGCGACATAGCCCGCCAGTCGATCGCGTAACGCTTTTTCCGTCGCCGTATCGAGCGCCGAAAACGAGTCATCCAGGATCAACAGCTCCGGCTTTCTGACCAGCGCTCTGGCGATACACAGTCGCTGTCTCTGGCCACCGGAGAAGTTCCTCCCGCCGGCCTCCACGAGCGTATCCAATCCTTCCTTTTCACGGATGAAGCCGTCCGCCTGCGCGACCGCCAGCGCCTCCCACAGTTCCTCATCGGAGGCCTCCGCTCTTCCCACCCGCAGGTTATCCCGTATCGTCCCGGAAAAAAGCGCTGACCTCTGCGGCACATAACCGATCCGGCTCCTCTCCTCGGATAACGACCACCGGGACACCTCCCGACCGAGGACAGACAGGTCTCCTTCGTGGGCATCGTAGGCTTTCAGGATCAGAGACAGCAGGGTCGTTTTCCCCGCTCCCGTTCCACCGATAATACCGAGCGTCTCGCCTGCATCGACCGAAAACTCAATCCCCGTCAGCGCCTCCTCGGCACTCCCCGGATAGCAAAACGACAGCTGATGGCACGCAACACCACTGTCCGCAGCAGTCTCCACCGCACCGGCGTCCACACGCTCATCGGCGCCCTCCGCCGCCTCCGGCAGCTCGAACACCTCATGGATCCGGCCGGCACACGCCAGCGCACGGTTAACATTCAGAATCAGATTTGCCAGCTTCACCAGCTCCACCAGGATCTGTGACATATAATTAACGAGCGCCACGACCTGCCCCTGCGTCA
>JAZASH010000106.1:0-4177 GCA_036343395.1 Eubacterium sp.
GATCTCGAAGCCATGACAAAAGAGGAGCTGATCCACGAACTCATCAAAGCGCGAATCACCGAGGCGAGAGTAAAAAAAGGATACGAAGTGAAGGGGGATGGTACGGTCGTTCTATACGACAGCAAGAATACCAAGTAATCATGGAGCTGTCCGGAGAGTTCCCGGTAAAGCTGCTCTGTGAAACCATGGGCATCCAACGCAGCAGCTTTTACAGCTGGAAAAAGCATCTCTCTGACCCGCCCGAAAGGACAAGAGCCTTCGTCAGCAATATCCTGTTGTTTCAGGAATACCACCTTAAGTATCCTTCGCACGGATACCGCTGGTTGAATGCCAAGATCCGCTTGGACACTGGGCTTGTTCTCTCTGATCCCTATGCTCATAAATGCTGCAAAACAGCCGGGATCAAGAGCAAAGCCAAGCACTACAAGTACAAAAAGCCTGGCGATCCCTACCGAGTATTTCCCAATCTGCTTTTGTCCGAAATACAGCTTGATGGGCCGCTGCAGTGCATTGTGAGCGACATGACCGCCTTCTATGTGAAAGGCGTCTATTATGAACTCACCTTGTATATGGATCTCTGGAATAACGAGATCGTCAGCCACGCTCTTTCCGCCAGACGCGGAGACCGTATGACCTACATAAGCGGACTGGAAGACTTGATCGCACTCAAAAAGTTGTTGCCGGATCACCAGATGATCCTGCATTCTGATCAGGGCTCTGTGTATTCTTCCAAATCTTTCAATGAGCTGCTGCCGATGTACGGCATCACACGTTCTATGTCCCGCGCCGGAACACCGACGGACAATGCCGCAATGGAGGCCATAAACGGCTGGATTAAAGCCGAGCTTTTCACAGATTTGCATGTGACTGGAGATAAACCGGTTCGGGAAGAAGTTGATGAGTACATTGTCTTCTTCAACGAACTGCGTCCTGCTTATGCACTCAATTATCTGACACCAAAGCAGTACCGTGAGTCTTTTTCCCCGACGCTAGGAGTTTAGTCCAGTACATTTTCAAACTACAATTCTTTATTTATTCGTGTCTAATTTTTGTTGACTAGTGCAGCAGGGTGCATTTTTCCGAGAGTCGGGTGCATTTCTGAAAAACAGGGTGCATTTTGGGAGGATAAGGTGCATTGCTACTATCTGTTTCTAAAAGAATCGCAGATAGAAAGCCATCTTTGAAGCCTTTCCGTATCAGCGTCAGATGTTTTTCCCCATTCGATACGCCTGATCTATTGCCGGGTGCTCCAGGTTTTCTCCGGCCGCACGGATCCCGCCCCATGAAGAAAACTCCCGGGGACGACCGCAGAAAACGGAGGGGAACCAGAGAAAGCACAGTTGCTTTTGCTGATCAATCGATCATTTGTCCAGGATCCTTCCGCTTCGATCCAGCCAGTTGGAGCGGCGGAAGTAGAGCAGCATTATGATGCTGGTGAGTGTCCAGGAGCATACATAGGTCAAGCAGAGCACAGGGAGCGTGTGGAGGATCTGGAAAATCGTGACGACCCACAGAACACGAAAGGCGCAAATGCCCAGACCGATGATAACGACCGGGCGAACCGCATCACCGGAGCCGCGCAAGACCGCGGACAGGACCTCGATCAGCGTCCAGGTAAAGTAAAAGGGGACGAAATACAGAATCATCTCCCATGTGGTGGAGATAACGGCCGGGTCCTCCGTCAACAGGTGCAGGAGGGGGTTTGCCGCGAGCAGGATAAGTCCGCTGAGCCCAATGGTGATGCCGAAGTGAAGGAAGAGACCCTGTTTCACACAGAGCTTGACCCGGTCTTCTTTCTTTGCGCCCAGATTCTGGCCGACAAAGCTGGTGATCGCAGCACCCAAAGCATTGCTCACCGCCCAAAAGATGCCGTCGATTTTCGAGGTCATAGCCCAGGAGGCGACGACGACCGTGCCGAGAGAGTTGACACCGATCTGCACGATCACATTGGAGATGCCATACATGGTGTTCTGCAGACCGGAAGGGATCCCGAGCCGAAACATGTTGGAGAGATAGACGCCCCTGAGCTTCATCTCCCGGAAACTCAGCCGGTAGGGCTCGCTGGTCCGCATCAGCTTCCACGTGAGCAGGAACATATTGACCACTTGAGCGATAACCGTAGCGACGGCAACTCCCGCGACGCCCCAGCGGAATAAGACGACAAACACAACGTCAAGGATAATGTTTGTCACACAGCCGATCACCATAAAGACGAAAGGACTGAAGGAATCGCCGACAGAGCGGAGCATGTTCGACTCAATATTCAGAACCAAAACAAAAGGTACGCCGAGAAAATAGATTCGGAGATACAGCGCCGAGAAACGCAGCGTATCTTCCGGGGTCCGGAGCAGACGAAGCATCGCGGGGGCGGTGATGAGGCCCAGAGCCATCAGGAAAACGCCCATCAGTGCAAAGACCGCGACTGCGTTTCCGGCCGCGATCCGCACATCTTCCCTGCGTCCCGCGCCGTAGATCTGGGCTATCACGACGGAGGCGCCGGCTGTGACAGCGACAAAGAAACCGATGAGAACATTGATGATCATAGCGGAACTGCCGCCTACGGCTGCGAGGGCGATCGTTCCGACAAAGCGGCCAACGATCAGTCCGTCGACCGCGTTATACAGCTGTTGGATGCAGGTGCCGGCGGCAATGGGGAGGAAAAACACCACAAGGCGCTTCCAGACGACGCCGGAGGTAAGATCTTTATGTTCGCTCTGTGTTTTCATGCTTTCTCATCCTCGGGCGCGATGGCGGCAGCGGTTTTCTCATCCCGCGCCTCAAACCAGCACATGGCAAAATCTGCTACGGCGGATGTCAGCGGCTTGATGTCCCAGCCGGTGGCGTTTACGGTAAGGTCGAACATGCTGCTGTCACTGCGGCGTTTTCCGGTCAGGACTTCTCTGGTCCGGCTTCTGCTTTTGTCGATCTGGCGGATGTTGCGAAGGATCTCCTTTTCCGTCAGTCGTTCGGAGCGGGGGCGCTTCAGCTCATAGACCATGCATCGTTTCAGCCTGGCCTGAAGATCGGCGCAGACATATACGCGGAAAGGGTGATGCTCCTGCAGAATGACGTCTGCATCCCGGCCGACTATGATGCAGTCATTGCCGGCTTCCGCGATATTCTGAATGATTTCACGCTGCCGCAGGAGGAGCCGGGTGCGCATACCGTGGTCGAAGCCCAATTGCGCGAAGCTGTTGCGGTATGTCAGCTGCACGTTGTGCCAGCCATGGTGGCTCAGGGTCTCCCGCACATGTTCCGGACTCATTCCCTGATCCTCCGCGAGGGCCTCAATGATCTCTTTATCATAATAGTCCCAGCCGAGAAGGTCCGCGAGCCGTTTGCCGAGTTCACGCCCTCCGCTGCCAAACTGTCTGCTGACTGTGATGATTCGCATGTTGTTGACCTGCCTTTCGGATATTTCTATCAAATCTGAAATCTATCCCATTGTGTAGAATTGCTGCCTGCGCTGTGCCAAACGGTGTCCGCTTCTGCAAGTTAAAATCTTCCGTGCGGTTAAACAAAGCCTAAAAACCATAAAAAAACACAAAGAAAAGGGTACGTTCCAAGCGACAAACGGGAATCTGTCATGTTGTGCAGAATGAAAGCACGGTCTCAGTGTCGTTTAAGCGGGTCACTTTGGGGAAGTATTGTTCAGTTGCCTTGTTCCACAGCGTTTTTGCAGCGATGTTCTTTTCATTGTATTTGATTTCCCAACAGCCTTTGAACCGTTCAAATATCATTTCCGCTGCTTTTTCCGCAAGATGTTTTCTCCGATACACTGGAAAAACTGTAAATTCTGCCAGCACATAATCCGGCTTCTCGTTCAGATTGGAATATGGGTGGATCATGGCAAAACCCACAAGTACTTGCTTCTCGTCAAACAAAAAGAACGCTTTGCGCTTCGGGTCCGTGAAGTAGGCATCAAAATATCCATAATTCAGATTGCCCAGCGTATCCATCTCGTCATCATAGAAGTTTGTCATCTCATACAGATACTTTTGATTGATATTCCACAAGAGCTCCCTGTCTTGAGGTTTAACGGCGAACACCTTCATTCCTTTCGTCCTCTCAAAACCCGATCTATCGAGCTGAGTATACCATACGCCGGCAGTGATAACAACAAGAAGCCACTTTTGTCTACCGAACAAAAGTAGCTTCTTTTATGCGTTAGGACACC
>JAZASH010000107.1:0-4123 GCA_036343395.1 Eubacterium sp.
AGATCACATCGTCTTTATAAGTGAATACAATTGTCTCTCCCTGGGCTGTCATGGTCAGCGCCTCGCCCTCGAGGACCCAGGTGCCTTCGACACCGTTCATGGAGAAGGAGCCGTCGGCATTGATGGTCATCGGAATGTCATTGCCGGCGAAGCTGGCGATCCATTCGCCTGCGATATCGGCGCTTTCCGCCAGGGCGGGAACCAGCATGACGGCCATGCAGAAAACCAGGATCAGTGAAATCAGTTTTTTCATTGTGTAATTCTCCTTTTTACTGGATTGCTTTCCGGTATACGGGTATGCGGGAAGCGTTTGTCTGAATATCATCATACTCATTGAGCGTTCCGTATGTGTGAACTGAGAAGTTTTTTTATTCACACATACGGAACGCATTTTATGCTATAATTTCAAAGATATACGTAACTGACAAACAGACTTGGACAAACAGGGAGGCGATCCGGAATGAAAGGTCTGCGGGCATCTCATTTCAGGCGCATCCATAAAGGACTGCGGCTGGATCTGATCCTGACAGTCGCCGGACCGGTTATTTTTCTTGTCCTGGCCAGCCTGCTGGAGAAACAGATGTCCGCTGCCGGTGTGGAAACAGCAGGGATCACCGCTGATGCGGCATTAAGCTTCCCGGGTATCTATTCCAAACTGTTATCCGCCTATCTGGTACTCCGGTACTGTGCATCCACCTTATGTGTGATGGTGATCGTCAGCGGCCTGGGCGAAGCGGAGGACTGTTCGCCCGCGTTCAGGCAGTCCAGAAAATGGTTTGTTGTCCTGATGATCATGAATGCCGTCGCCATGGCGGCCCGTATTGCTTCGGTTCTGGTCAGCACAGCCGGACTGTCCGAAATGACAGACGCGCTGTATCTGGTCACGGAACTGATTCTGCTTGCCGTCCGCGGCATCGCGTTATCGACGCTGCTCAGGGGAAACAGCGATGTGCTGAACAGTATCGGCGCAGAGGCGGAAACGCGCAGAGCCCGTTCCCTGGCTGCGCAGGCAATGATCTGGTTCCCGACCGTCGGGATCGTCCGGCTGGCGGATCATTATGCCCCGCCCATGTCCGATGTCTTCAACGTGATCGCCTTTATCCTGTTTGCGTCTGTTCTGGTCTGGCATTTTATCCTCTGTATCCGGATCACCCTTCATTCCCGGAATACAGCCGGGATGATCGCCGCGATCTCTGAGGAGGCTGCCGCATGACGCTTCGCATCGCCTGTAATCTGGTCCTGGACTGCTGCGGCATTCTGATCCTGTGGCTGTTTTTGCTGCCGCTTTTTATCCGGAAGGAAACAGTGGTGTTCAGCAGGCGGAAGATGAACTGGCTCCTGTATTCGGCGATCACCCATTTTTTTGTTCTGGTGATCAATCTGGCCGAATCGGTTTGCCTGCTGGCTTCGGATGCGGAGCAGGCGGCTGAAGTCTGCGGGTTTCTGGCAGGAGTAATGAACATCCTGTCCGTGATCTTTCTCCTGCTGTGCCTGTTATGCGACGACCGGGGAGTGATCCGTATCCCCAGGGGACAGCAGATTCCTGTGAAACAGATCGTCTGCGCAGTTCTGCCGCCCACACTGTCGTTCTGCCTGTTATTTCTTCTGCCGGGATTTCATTTTGTCGCGATCGCCTGGGCGGTTTCCCTGAACCTGAACCATGCCCTGATCATGATCGACAGCGAGAAAAAGCTGGCGGAAACAGAGAAGCATCTCGGGCTGACACAGGCAGCCCAGCTGGCGGTACAGATGCAGCCGCATTTTATCTTCAATACGCTCTCAGCCATCGAATCGCTCTGTCAGACAGATCCGCAGGCCGCCGCGGAAAGCGTGGAAAACCTGGCCGGTTACCTTCGCGGCAACATGGACGCCCTGACTTCGGAAGGCCTGATCCCTTTTGATACAGAGATGCGCCATATCCGCCAGTACATCGCGCTGGAACAGACGGATCCTTCCAGACGGTTCAGTTTTGATTATGAATTGAATGTCCGCGATTTTCTGCTTCCCGCGCTGACGGTCCAGCCCATTGTGGAAAACGCGGTAAAGCATGGAGCGCTGACACGCCGTGACGGATCGGGACGGGTGATACTGACAACGGATCAGATCGGCCGGATGGTCCGCATCACCGTGACGGACAACGGAACGGGAAACGATGATCTGACAGAAGCCCAGAAAGAAAAAAAGGGGATCGGCATCGAAAGCACGGAAAAACGCCTGGAGACGCTTTGCAACGGAAGCCTGCGGATCTTATCCGACGGACAAGGGACCCGTGCTGTGATCCTGATCCCGAAGCAGGGAGGTTGACCGGTGTATACGCTTACGGTCGACGACCGTGAACTGGTCGTGACGCTGATGCTCGGTATTCTCCGGAACCTGGATCCGGACGGGACCCATCTGGGGGCGACTGATCCTCAAAAGGCGCTGCGCCTGGCGAAAGAATCCCCGCTGGATGTGGCTTTCCTGGATGTGGAGATGCCCGGAGAGATCAACGGGCTGGATCTGGGAAAACGCCTGAGGCAGTGCTATCCGAAACTGAATATTGTGATCATCACGGGCCACAGCGAATATGCGGTGGACGCGTTCGGACTGGATGCCAGCGGATACCTGCTGAAACCATTGACACAGGAAGCGGTGGCGCACCAGCTTTCCGTGCTCCGGTTCGCGCCTGAAAAGGAACAGGGCGCCAATATCCGGATCCGCTGTTTCGGTACCTTTGAGGTTTTCTGCAACGGTACACCTATGGATTTTTCCTATTCCAAAAGCAAGGAACTGCTGGCTGTTCTTGTCGACAGACACGGTGCAATCTGTTCCAACGATACCCTCATTGGCTGCCTGTGGCCTGATGAACCGGCCAACCAGCAGACCAAAGCCAGGCTGCGGAAATATGTAAAAGACCTGAAAGATGCTTTTACCGCGGCGGGAGTTTCAGATATCATCCGCCATCAGGAACGGATAGGGGTTGGCCTGGATATCGCCAGGATCGACTGCGATTATTTCCGCTATCTTCAGGGGGATCCGATCGCGGTCCATCAGTTTAACGGAAGATATATGATCCAGTATGCTTTTGCGGAGGAAACCCAGGCGGAATTGATCCGTATGCAGGATCAAAGAGGATAAAATGATGAGCCTTCGAAAAAAGCCAGAAGATATTATGCCAAGCTATGGCATTCAAGCCCATAATTTCGTATAAAAAATCAGGCGAAAGGGCTATTGAGTATTCCTTCGCCTGATTGACGATTGTTACTTATATCGACTATCTCTGAAGAAACAGTGGAGTATCAAATGGTTTGTGCCTGGGCTCCTGTGATGGAAAAATACCGCTCCGGTGAAATCAGCAAGGAAGAATACGATGATTGGCGGTACAACTACCCAAGGGATGACAGCTCCCAGATCTGGGCCCGTGTTCCTTCTGCGGGACTGATGGACAGTATCGTTGAGGGCATGAAGAAATAACATTCTGATCGACCTCCTTAATGGCATATGAAAAGGGCTAACTGACTTCAGAAAATCAGTTAGCCCTTTTTGCTGTTATTCTATGGAGTTCAATCAGTTTGATCAGATGTTGCCAAATCGTTGCCAAACGCCTTTTTTTAAGATCAACTTTCCTTTGTTTTCAAGGGCGGTAGCCGTTTTGACTGTTATTCCCACTCGACAAATTCAAGTATATGAGGAAGTATTTCTCTTGAATTTACAGGTAAAATATTCGCAAATTTGCTAATATTTTACCTGCTATTTTCGGCTGTCAATTTTCTTAGTATCAAAATAGTATCACAAGAGGCTGGAAAATGCAACAGAATTATGTGGAGCTCTACATAATTCTGTAACCTTCTTTGCTGTGGTGTATCAAGTAATCTTACTGAACATATGGCGCACCTTGTCCAGGCGGCTGTTTGGACGGCGGGGCTGGATGACCGGCTCGCCGACAGCGGCCTGATACCCTTTCAGTTCTGTCAGTCATACGCTCCGCCAGTTGGTGTAAAATGCCAGATCAGTACGGTATGCCTGTATACAGCGGGCGGGAATCTCGCCAGTAAAGACAACTTCATCCTTTTTTACCTGGGCCGTTTCGATGGTGGCACAGTATTTCGGTGCATCATGATAAGCCCTGGAAAGGTATTCCTGG
>JAZASH010000108.1:0-4102 GCA_036343395.1 Eubacterium sp.
CAGATGTGTCGTTCGTCGCCAGTATCGTCATCGGTACGATTCAGCTGGGATCGACGGTCGATTACGCGATCCTGATGACGAGCCGATACCAAAAGGAACGACTGGGACGGAAAAAGGGAAAGAAAGAGGCGATCGCCATCGCGCATCTGGCTTCGATCAAGTCGATCCTGACGAGTGGTTTGATCATGTTTGGAGCGACCTTCGGAGTAACCGTGGTGACCAATATTGACCTGATCAAGTCGATCTGCTCGATGCTGGCACGAGGCGCGTTGATCTCAACCGCCTGCGTTATTCTGTTCTTGCCGGCGCTGCTCATGGTATTTGATAAACTGATATGTAAGCTGACGTGGTCGATGCGAAAGATCGACTGGTAACAACTATAGTAAAGACAGGAGGAAAAAAGTATGAGAGGAAACAAATGGATGAAACGAGTGATGTGCGGTGTACTGGCAGGGGCTCTGTGCCTCGGTATCACGCCGGTGACAGCACAGGCAAAGGTGAGCAAGCAGGAGTCCGTCTATGTCATGTCCAATCCGGATGGTTCACCGAAGTCGATCACCGTGTCCGATCAGTTGCAGGGCGCGGGCGGAGAGAGCGGAACGGTAAAGGATGTTTCGACGCTCTCGGATATTAAAAATGTAAAGGGCGATGAGACCTTCGACCAGAGCGGACAGAATCTGACCTGGAACGTGAACGGCGCGGATATTTATTATCAGGGAAAGAGCGAGGCAGAGCTGCCGGTTTCCGTGAAGTTCATCTATGAGCTGGACGGCAAAGAGGTGAAGCCGGAGGATATCGTCGGTCAGAGCGGTAAGCTGAAGATCACGATCAAGTATGAGAATAACACCTCGAAAAATGTCATGATCAATGGTAAATCAGCTACGATCAAGACACCGTTTTTGATGGCGACAGGATTGATTCTTGACAGTGAAAAATTTACGGATGTCAAGCTGGATGACGGCGGTAAGGTTATCGATGACGGATCTAAGAGTATCGCGATCGTGCTCGGTATGCCGGGTCTGAAGGAGTCTCTGGATCTGACCGGTAAGGTAAAGGAAAAACTCGAGGACAAGCTGAAGAGTGAGTTTGTGATCACCGCCAACGTAACGGATTTTGAGATGAAAAATACCTTTACGTTTGCCAGCGCCAACCTGTTGAATATGATCACCGATGATAAGGATGGTAACCTGGATATCGATTTCGATAAGATCGATAAGAAGGTCGATGATATCGAGGATGCAGTTGACAAGCTCGGCGACGGTGCCAAGAAGCTCTCAGACGGAACCAAAGATCTCGATAAGGGTGTCGATACGCTGGCAACCTCGATCAAAAAGTATGCAAGCGAAGGCGTAAAGAAGCTGACAGCCGGGATCAAAAAACTCGGCGCCAATGCTCCGAAGCTGAAGAAGGGTGTCGGCAAGTACATCGATGGCGCGGACAAGCTGGCAAAGGGAACCAAGTCGTATGTTAAGGGCTCCGGACAGCTGACCTCCGGGATCAAAACGATGACGGATGCACTCAGTAACCTTGACACCTCCAAGATTTCCCTGCTGACGAGCGGGATCGAGAAGTTCGCAGAGGGGATCTCGGCAGCAGCCGATAAGGATCAGATGGAGAAGCTCTCCAAGGGAGCCTCAGCCGTATCCGACGGAATCGGTACCGTGAACAGCGGACTGAAGGATCTGAAAAACAGCTTTTCAAATAACGACACAGCGATCCAGGGTCTGGAGACTGCGCTGGCAGCCAATGAGAAGGTCCTCGAGGGACTGAAGGCAGCCAAGGCAGCCGGTGCACAGGGACTGGATACAGCGATCGCTACACTCGAGCAGACAACAGCCGGTGAGAAAAAGGCGATCGAGGGTCTGAAGACTGTAACGGAAGCACAGAAGAGCGGTGTGGAGAAGCTTGCCGATGCGACGGCTTCCGGCAGTGATCTGGCATCCGCCGCTAAGTCTGTAGCAGGCGCAATCACATCGGTGGTATCCGGTATCACGACGATCGCGGATCCGGCCACGCTGACGATCCTGAAGACAGCGATCGGAAGTCTCTCGGAGAAGCTCCCGGCTCTGGTATCCGGTGTTAAGCTCCTCGGCGACGGCGCAAAGAAGCTTTCGGCGAATGATAAAAAGCTGTCCAACGGCTGTGATGATCTGATCAAGGGTGGCAAGACGATGCGTACCTCCATCGATACGCTGAGCAAGGGTATGACAGAGCTGAACAACGGAGCCGTGAAGCTGGATAGTGCTACCGACCAGGTTGTCGACGGTGTCGGCAAGCTGAAGGAGGGAACCGGTAAGCTGTTTGACGGAGCAAAGAAGCTGAATGACGGTTTTTCAGAGTTCCGTGAGAAGGCGATCGACAAGCTTCTTGATTTCTATAACAGTGATCTCAAGAGCGTGGTAGATCGTATCAAGGAAATCATGGATGCCGGCAAAGAGTATAAGAGTTATTCCGGAATCGATAGCAGTATGGACGGTGAAGTAAAATTCATCATCGAAACGGAAGCAGTAAAGGCAGAGAAAGAGTAATGAGTAAACTGGATGAGAAAAAGAAAAAAAAGAGAGAAGCGCTCTTCACGGCGGCGTTCCACCTTTTTAATACCAAGGGGATCCGCCAAACATCCATCTCGGATATAGCCCATGAGGCAGATGTTGCGAAGGGTACGTTTTATCTGTATTTCAAGGATAAATTCGACCTTCGCGACAAGCTCATCGCGGCGAAGGCAACGCAGATTCTGGTACAGGCAACCGAAGAGGTGGGGATCGACATGGATCACCTCGACATCTATCCGCTGGAGGAGGCGATCGTCAAGATCGTCGACGTTATCCTGGATCGGATGGAGAGAGAGCCGGATCTGCTGCGCTTTATCACCAAGAACCTCAGCTGGGGTGCGTTTCACCACATGTCTCTTGAGGATGGTGATGACGCAGGTGAGATCGATTTTAACGAGGGTTATCACCGGATGGTGGATGCCTCGGGGAGACGTTTTGATAATCCCGATCTGATGCTTTTTATGATCGTTGAGCTGGTAGGCGGATGCAGTTATCAGGTGATCCTGCATGAGAAGCCGGTGGGGCTCGAGGAGCTGAAGCCGCATTTGTATCAGTCAATCCGCGATATTGTTCTCGATCATGAGATCGTATAAGGATGGGGACGTAGTTTATGAGGTTTCTTCTCACATACTTAAAACCATATCTTAAAGAAGTCGTTCTGGCGCCGCTTTTCAAACTCGGAGAAGCGACGCTGGAACTTTTTGTGCCTTTGGTCATGACGGCGATCATCGACCGTGGAATCGCGGATCATGAACCGTCGTTTATTCTTTGGATGGGGGCTGTTTTGGTCGGCCTGGCAACCGTCGGGATGATCATCTCGATCACGGCTCAGTTTTTCTCTGCGAAGGCAGCGGTCGGGTTTACCACCGATGTCAAGCATGCCCTGTTTTCTCATATCACACACCTCAGCCGGACGTCGGTCGATCGGATCGGTACGTCGACGCTGATCACGCGGATGACCAGCGATATCAACCAGGTTGGTACGGGTGTGAATCTCTTTTTGCGTTTGTTTTTGCGCTCGCCGTTTATCGTTTTCGGGGCGATGGTGATGGCCTTTACGATCGATGTGCGGTGTGCGCTTATTTTTACCGTGGTAATCCCCATGCTGGCTGTGATCGTGGCGGTGTGTCTGCGGCTCACGATCCCTCTGTATAAAAATGTCCAGATGCGGGTTGACCGGGTGCTCACGCATACGCGGGAGAATCTTTCCGGTGTGCGTGTGATCCGTGCGTTTCGCAGGCAGGAGACGGAGCGGCGTACGTTTGAGGATGAGGCGGACGGTGTGTATCGGGAGCAGAAGCGTGTGGGGCGGATCGCGTCTCTGATGAATCCGCTGACATTGCTCGTGGTGAATCTCGGGATCCTCGTGTTGATCCGTGTGGGCGGCCTGCGTGTGGAGTTCGGCGGGCTGACGCAGGGGCAGGTCGTGGCGCTCGTTAATTATATGTCACAGATCCTGGTGGAGCTGGTGAAGCTGGCAAATCTGATTCTGAATGTTAACCGTGCGCTGGCGTGTGCCGGCCGGATCCATGAGGTGTTCGAGCTGCCGG
>JAZASH010000109.1:0-4099 GCA_036343395.1 Eubacterium sp.
CATAACGGTAACGTCACCGACAGGAGTATAATTCTCATAGTATGTGATTGCTGTACTCACCATAGAACTCTCCTCATGTCTCTCCCATAACCAGAGCTGCTCGTATCGCTTTCTCCCATCCTTTTAGCTTTTCTTTTCTTTCGGCCTCATTGATCTGCGGCTCGAAGCTCCGATCGATTGACTGATTGGCCAGGATCTCCGCCTCATTTTTCCAATATCCGACTGCGAGACCGGCCAGATATGCGGCACCCACCGCCGTGCTCTCGAGCATCTTCGGACGTACCACCTGCGTGTCGATGATGTCCGCCTGCGCCTGCATCAGAAAATCGTTTGCCGATGCGCCGCCGTCCACCTTCAGAGAACGGATCCTCACTCCGGAGTCCGCCTCCATCGCCTGGATCACATCGTGTGTCTGATACGCGATGGACTCCAGTGTCGCCCGCACGATGTGATATTTGTTCACACCACGCGTCAGGCCAACGATCGTCCCTCTCGCATACTGGTTCCAATACGGCGCCCCCAGTCCCGTAAACGCCGGCACCACATAGCAGCCGTTGGAGTCCGGGTACTTCGTCGCCATGTACTCAGTATCGTCCGCCGCATCGATCAGACGGAGCTCATCTCGCAGCCACTGGATCGATGCACCTGCGATAAAAATAGACCCTTCTAACGCATAATGAATCTTTCCGCCCACGCCCCACGCAATCGTGGTCACGAGGCCGTTTTTCGAAAACACCGGTTTCTCTCCGGTATTCATCAGCAAAAAGCAACCGGTGCCGTAGGTGTTTTTAGCATCTCCCTTGGCAAAGCAGGTCTGGCCGAAAAGAGCCGCCTGCTGATCGCCGGCGATCCCGGCGATACGGATGCGTCCACCCAGATACTTGGGATCCGTGCGTCCGTACACCTCACTGGACGGTCTCACCTCCGGCAGCATCTGCGCAGGGATATCCAGTTCGTGTAATATATCGTCATCCCACATCAAGGAGTTGATATTAAACATCATCGTGCGGGACGCGTTCGTGTAATCCGTCACATGAACGCGGCCGCGCGTCAGCTTCCAGATCAGCCACGTGTCCACGGTACCGAAGCACAGCTCTCCGTGCTTTGCCCGCGCTCTCGCGCCGTCGACATTGTCGAGGATCCACTTCAGCTTCGTTGCTGAGAAATAAGCATCGATCACCAGACCGGTCTTTGCCCGGATCGTATCGACTAAGCCTTTTTCCTTCAGCGTATCGCAGAACTCCGAGGTCCGGCGGCACTGCCATACGATCGCGTTGTAGACCGGTTCTCCGGTCTTGCGATCCCAGACGATCGTCGTCTCGCGCTGATTGGTGATGCCGATTCCTGCGATATCATCCGCCGTCACTCCGGCCTTGGACATCGCCTCGACCATCACGCCGAGCATCGTGGACCATATTTCATTCGCATCGTGCTCCACCCATCCCGGATGCGGGAAATACTGGGTAAACTCCTTTTGCGCGACGGATACGATCCGTCCGTGTTTATCAAACAGGATGCAGCGGTTCGACGTCGTCCCGGCATCCAGAGCCATCATATACTGCTTCTTTGCCATAATCCCTCCTGCCGGCGTCTCCGTCCGGCATCCCGGTTATCCCTCGTACAGTTCCCTCACCTCATCGGTGTAGGTGCCGTCCTTTTTATAGATCACGAGCGGCCTGTCGACCACCATCCCGGAGTTTCCTCCGCGGACTCCCTCGATCAGGACCATGTTCGGATCCTTATCCTCGTGTGGGTGGACCATCCGCAACCGCTTTGGCTCGAGGCCGGCCTCCACCATCCCGTGCAGGATCTCGGCCAGTCGGAACGGCCGATGTACCATGTAAAAACGGCCTCCCGAGACAAGCAATCTTTTTGCGGCATCGATCACCTCCGCGAGCGACAGCTTCAACTCATGTCTGGCGATCGCCTTGTGATCGGTGGGATTGATCAGTCCGCCGGTCTCCGTCAGATAGGGCGGGTTGCAGGTTACGACCTGCGCACACGCTGCGCCGTATAGTGAGACGGCTTCTTTGACGTCGCCCTGCCGGATCTCGACCCGATCCTCTAACCGGTTATAGCGGACCGAACGCATCGCCATATCGGCGATATCTTCCTGCAGTTCCAGGCCGTCAAAGCGATCCCCTTTTGTCCGGGCGGATAACAGGATCGGTATGACTCCGTTCCCGGTACACAGGTCGATGACGCGATCACCCTCACCGACCCTCGCAAACGCAGACAGCAGCACCGCATCCATCCCGAAACAAAACCAGGAGGGATTCTGGATCAGCCACAGGCCGTCCCGCTGCAGGTCATCGAGGCGCTCGCCCTCGCGTAGCCACTCTGTCATCCGTTTCTCCATCTCAACGCCGGATCCGTCAGTCATCCAGCTTTGATTTTCCTTCGTTTTTATCCATCTGCTCGAGCTTCTCGATCTCGGAATCGTGCTTGCCCTTGCCGCCTTTTTTATCGCGGTTCTTGTCACGATTTCTGCCCTTGAACTTCAGCTCCTTAACATCGTAATCGCGGACCTCTTTTTCCTCTTTATCCAGCTCGACGATCACACGTACACGCTGCTTCAGCACGCTGACACTCTGTACCTCACCTTTGAGTCCCTCCGGTGTCTTTACATACTCACCGACATTCGGAAGATGGGAGTTGAGCTCCTCATAGGCCAGCTCTTCATTTTTCAGGCAGCACATCAGACGGCCGCAGACGCCGGAGATCTTGCTCGGGTTGAGCGAAAGACTCTGCTCCTTTGCCATCTTGATCGATACCGGTGCGAACTCTGAGAGATAGCTGTTACAGCAGAGCTCACGACCACAGATACCGATGCCGCCGCAGATCTTGGTCTCGTCGCGCACACCGATCTGGCGCAGCTCAATACGGGTCCGAAAAACGCCGGCCAGATCCTTTACCAGCTCACGGAAGTCGACACGTCCGTCCGCCGTAAAGTAAAACAAAAGCTTGCTGCGATCAAAGGTATACTCCGCGCCGATCAGCTTCATCTCGAGGCCGTGACGCGCGATCTTGGTTTTACAGATATCGAAGGCTTCCTTTTCCTTCTCGCGGTTATTTTTATCGGTCTCCTCGTCCTTTTCGTTGGCGATCCGGACGATCTTTTTGACATTGCCACCGAGCTTCTCCTCGGCCATTTCTGTATTCGGGAGGATCACCGTTCCGATCTCCGTCCCCTTCGCAGTCGCCACGATGACGCGCTGACCGCGTGCGAGCTGCTCGCGGCCGGGATCAAAATAATACACCCGTCCCGCCTGTCTGAATCTCACACCTACTACTGTTTTCATTTGCCTGTACCTCACTCCTTCATCGTCGCAAACATCAGCTCCATGGTGATGTCTACGTTGACATTTGCCTTCAGGCGCACCTTGGCGCGGTCAAATGCCTGTATGATCTCTTCGATCTTCTCATAACTCCGATGCTGTGCCTCCGCCGCGATTGCCTGTGATTCATTTTGAAAAATAAGCTGATTGATATTTTTCGTCGCTTTAAAAATCAGCACATCGCGATACCACAGCATCATCAGATCGATATAATCTCTGAACTCTTCTCTCTTGGGTCCGAGACTCTTTGCCGTCTCCACCATGTCGGTGACATCGATGCGATCCACGTTTTTCAGGATCTCGATGATTTTATTCTTACGCTTGACAAACTCATCCGACGCGTCGGCGTAGCGGATTGCCTTGCCGATGTTGCCCTGAGCGAAAGCTGCACTCTCCTTGGCGATGTAGTCCGGCGTCCCGCACTGCGTCCGCAGGAACTCCTCCACCGTACCCGTGGACAACGGATAAAACTCCATCGTCAGACAACGGGACTGGATCGTCGGCAACAGCTCGGAAATATTGCTGGTCAAAAGCAGGATTACCGCATACTCCGGTGGCTCCTCCAGCGTTTTGAGCAGGGCGTTTTGCGTAGCCTCGTTGAGCCGCTCTGCCTCCGGGATGATGTAGATCTTATAGGGGCTCGAGTAAGGTCGGATATCGATCGTCCCGATCAGCTGCTCACGGATCTCCGCGATGGAGTAGTCCGTCCCCGCATGTGTCACCCAGATCACATCGGGGGCGTTGCCCGACTCGATCTGCCG
>JAZASH010000110.1:0-4095 GCA_036343395.1 Eubacterium sp.
ATGCAAAAAGGGATTAATTCGATCGGTAAATTCTTCTCCGACAAAATGGATTATCTGGAGTCCAAAGAGGATCTACTCAAAGAAAACGAAGAACTGAAAAAGAAAATCGATGAGTTAAATTACGACAACAAGATCCTGGCCGGAGAGAACTCTAATCTCGAAAACTACCGTGAGCTCTATAAACTGGATAAAAAATACCCGGATTACCCGAAGGTGGCTGCGACCGTGGTCAGTCGAGACGGTAATAACTGGTTCCATGTGTTCACGATTGATAAGGGTACCGCTGACGGCGTGGATGTCGATATGAACGTCATCGCCGGCAACGGTCTGGTCGGCATCGTCAGTGAGGCCGGCGAACACTACGCCAAGGTTCGTGCGATCATCGATGATAAAAGTAATGTCAGTGCGATGTTCGAAAAGACCGGTGAGACCTGTATGGTCAAAGGCAATATGGAAAGTATTTTTAACGGCTATATCGATGTCGAGATGATCAGTAATTCCGCCCGTATCAAGGACGGAGATGAGGTGGTCACCTCGCATGTCAGTGATAAGTTTTTGCAGGGTCTTTCTGTCGGTTATATCAAAGATATCAAAGAGGACCCGGCCACGCTGACAAAGACGGCGCACCTGACGCCGGTCGTATCGTTTGATCAGCTGCAGACGGTATTGATTATTACACAGCTGAAGGATTCAACAGAAGTGAAGGATATGTCCAGTTATGATTAGAAAAGTCCTGTTTTCGATCGTTATTATATTGGTTGCATTTTTGCTCCAGACTACCTTCTTTCAGGTGATCGCACTGGCCGATGTCGTGCCCAACCTGATGCTGGTAGTTACGGTCAGCTATGGCTTTATCCGTGGCCGCACGCACGGCATGTGGATCGGTTTGGTATGCGGACTTATGATGGATATGATGTACGGAAGTGTTATCGGTCTGTACGGCTTTATCCTGATGACGATCGGATTTTTTATCGGATATATCAAAAAGGTTTTTTTTACCGAGGGCATTCTTTTGCCGATCGTATTGATTTCGGTCGGTGATTTTGTGTATTGCGCCTACTATTATGTAACAGAGTTTTTGCTTCGTGGAAGACTGCATCTGGGGTTTTATTTTGGGCATATTATTCTGCCGGAACTGTTATACACGGTGATCGTCGGAATCTTTTTGTTCTACCTGATCCGTATGCTGGATGAGCTTCCTTCCATCTTAAGACGCAGAGAGGAGGAACTATAGACCATGTGGGATAGTATATGGCAGGGTATCCGTTCCGTCGTGCGTTCCCGCCTCTTTGCTTTGGTAACGATGTATATCATCCTTTTCTCCATCCTGATCGGACGTATGTTTTATCTGCAGATCATCAGCGGAGAAAAATACGATAAGCAGGCTTCGATCCGCAACACCAAGGTGCGCAATATCAAGAGCGCGCGCGGACAGATCTATGACTGCAACGGAAAGCTTCTGGCCGGCAACGAGCAGAGCTACGCGGTTACCATCGAGGATACCGGTGACCTGACCGATAACATTTCTAAAAATACCATGATCCTCAAATGCGTAGAGCTGATCAAAAAGAACGGCGATAAGATCGAGTTGGAATTTCCGATCCGTATCACCAAAAAAGGAAAAAAAGTGTTCCGTGTTGAGAAAAATGCGGAGCTGCGTTTTAAGCGTGATATATTCTTTAAAAAGAGTGTTGATGAGCTGGATGACGAGCAGGAAGCTATGACGGCTGAGCAGATTTTTGATTATCTGCGAAATACCGATGAGCCGAATACCACGCGCTTTTTCTCACCGGAGGCAAAGGATAAAGAAACCGGTGCGCTTTTAGAGCCTCGCTATACAGACGAAGAAGCGCTTATGATCATGACCGTACGCTATGCGATGCTGATGAAGACGTATTCCAAATACGAGCCGATCACGATCAGCAGCGGTGTCAATGAAAAAACCGTGGCCGCAATCAAGGAGAGCGCAGCAGATATGCCGGGTGTCGAGATCGCTACTGAGCTTCACCGGGTTTACTATGACAGCGAGTATTTTTCACATATCATCGGATATACCGGGCTGATTTCTTCGGAGACACTGGAGCAGTATAAATACGCCGATGAGGATAATGATTATTCGGCCTCTGATCAGATCGGAAAGACCGGTATTGAGAAAGAGTATGAGAGTATCCTGAAAGGGAAAAAGGGAGAAGAAAAACTGGTTCTGGATGCCAGCTCGCGTATCGTACAGCAGGATCAGACCAGGGATCCCGTTTCCGGTAACGACATTTATCTTTCCATTGATTCGGAGCTGCAAAAGGCAACCTATACCCTGGCTGAAAAGGAAGTGGCGAGTATTCTGATGTCAAAGCTGACAGATTCCCACTCACACGGTACCAAGGGTAAAAAAGCGTCCGGCATCCTGGTGTCAATTTACGATGTGTATGACGCGATCCTGCAAAACAGTATCGTCGATGTAAGCAAGTTTAGTTCCGATAAAGCATCCGCTCTCGAGAAGCGGATTTATACGCGCTTTTCGGAGGTTAAAAAGAGTGCGTTAAAGCATATCAAACGAGAGCTGAATTACACCAATAAAACACCGACCAAATCTCTTTCAGATGCCATGAAAGAGTATATGGATTATATCTACTCGATGCTGACGTCTAATAACGTTTTGGACGCCAAGTCCATTGACTCTACGGACTCCATGGTTCGTGATTACAAGAAAGAGGATGCTTCCCTCAGTGAGTTTATCGTTTACGCGATCAAAAACAACTGGATCAATCTGGAGTACCTCGATATCGACGCCAATTATTACAGCTCGGAAGAGGTGTTCGAGAAGATCAAATCCTACATCCTCGATGAGTTGGCCGATGATTTCTTCTTTGATAAACGCGTGTATCATGTCATGGTTTCCGAGGATGAGATCAGTGGTCGTGAGATCTGTCTTTTGCTCCTCGAGCAGGGCGTGATCAAGATGGATAAAAAGGAGTACCAGGAAGTCGAAGCGGGTATGGTGTCTCCGTATTCCTTTATCCGAGGTAAGATCAAAAGCATGGAGCTGCCGGTCGGCGAACTGGGTCTGACACCGTGTTCCTGCTCGGTTATGATCACCGATGTTAAGACCGGAAAGGTACTCTCGATGGTATCGTATCCGAGCTACGATAATAACAAGTTTGCCAACGGTGTCGATGCCGATTATTACTCCAAAGTCAGCACGAGTACGGCGTATTCTCTTATGAACCGTGCGACGCAGCAGAAGACTGCCCCCGGTTCGACCTTCAAGATGGTTACCGCTACGACGGTGCTGGAGGAGGGGATCATCGATCCCTACACCCGTGTCAAGGATAAGGTTACCTTTGACAAGATCAACCCGCCGTGGCCGAAATGCTGGTCCAGTGTCGGACATGGTACGATCAATGTCAGCCAGGCGATCCAGCACTCGTGTAACTATTTCTTTTACGAGATGGGATACCTGTTAGGAAACGGTGATAAAAACGTCATCGACAACGAGAAGGGTCTGTCACGGCTGAAAAAATATGCAACCATGTACGGACTGACATCACGCTCCGGTGTCGAGGTACCGGAGGCGGAGCCGAACTTCTCCGACGTCGACGTGGTACGTTCCTCCATTGGTCAGGCATCCAATCTGTATACCCCGTCACAGCTGTCACGCTATGTCACGACGCTGGCCAACGGTACGACCTGTTATGACCTGACGTTGGTTGATAAAATACATGATATCTCTACTGATAAGACAAAGAAAAATAAAGCCAAGACGAAGAGTAAACTGGATCTGCAGACCTCAACCATGAATGCCATCCGTACCGGTATGCGTCATGTGGTGGATGCCGGTAGTATTACCAAGCTGTTTGACAAGCTACCGGTACACGTAGCCGGAAAGACCGGTACCGCACAGATCACAAACAACGAGCCGAACCACGCGCTCTTTGTCAGCTTCGCGCCGTATGAGAGTCCGGAGATCACAGTTACCGTACAGATCCCGAACGGCTACACCTCCGGTAACGCGGCTGAGTTAGCAAGTAATATTTACAAGTATTATTACGATAAATCATCAAGAGAATCCTTGTTGAAAAAGTCTGTTTCGCTTCCGGC
>JAZASH010000111.1:0-4050 GCA_036343395.1 Eubacterium sp.
ATTTATCCTCAAAAACAACCGAAATATAAGACGGCATTTTTATACGTGGAGCCCTACGAGACGGACGCGGTTCCGCCGTGGGCGATTCATTATATGCTGCCCGAAGCGACATGAGCAGATGCTTATTTTGGAGAAGTCAAGATGTGTGTTCGGTGAAGTATGATTTGCATGGAGAGTGGACAGATCAGTGATTTGTTGGAATAGAAAGGGAGATACCAGTGAATATTAAGCAAGCCAAGCAGGAAATCCTGCATACGGTAACATCGTATCTGAAAAAGGATGCGTCGGGGGTCTATCGCATCCCGACGATCCGTCAGCGACCGATCCTGATGATCGGACCGCCGGGTGTGGGTAAGACGCAGATCATGGAGCAGATTGCGGCGGAGACCGGCATCGGTCTGGTGTCCTATACGATCACGCACCATACGAGACAGACGGCGGTCGGATTGCCTTTTATCAAGGAGGAGGAGTTCGACGGAGAGACCTACTCGGTGACGGAGTACACGATGAGTGAGATCATCGCCAGCATCCATCGCGAGATGGCACGTACCGGAGTCCGGGAGGGGATTCTTTTTATCGATGAGATCAATTGTGTGTCGGAGACGTTGGCTCCGACGATGCTGCAGTTTTTGCAGTGCAAGACCTTTGGTAACCAGGAGGTGCCGGAGGGATGGATCATCGTGGCGGCGGGGAATCCGCCGGAGTACAATAAGTCCGTGCGCGAGTTTGATGTCGTGACGCTCGACCGTGTGCGCCAGATTTCGGTCGAGGCCGACTACGGCGTGTGGAAGGAGTATGCGGCGTCGCTGGATACGCAGACGGCAGGACAGGAAACGGCAGCACAGGCAGGCGGCCGGGGCGCGCAGGCAGATGCTGCAGGCGCGCGGCGCGTGGGTGGTATGGCCATCCATAGGGCGATCCGGGCGTATCTGGATCTGCATCCGGAGGATTTTTACCGGATGGAGACCGACACGGACGGTCGACATTTCGTCACGGCCCGTGGCTGGGAGGACCTGAGCAATCTCCTGACGATCTACCACGAGGACGGCATCCCGGTGACGGAAGAGGTCATCTATGAGTACCTGTCTCATCACGAGGTGGCAGAGAACTTTGCCTCCTATCTCGAGATGTTTTTCAAATACGAGGAGGAGTATCCGATGGATCGCATCCTCGCCGGCGACGTGCCGAGCGTGATCTACGAGCGGTTGCTCCATGCGGATTTCGACGAGCGCGTCACGGTGGTGCAGCTGCTGACAAAGGCGCTGCTCAACCGGATACAGGAATACTCCCGAAGCAGACAGGCAGCCACGGGTGCAGGTGCAGGAACTACGGATACGGACGCGCTGTGCGGTCAGGTGAAAACGGCGATGGAAAATGCCTTTGCTTTTATGGAATCGGCGTTCTCGCGCGGTGAGGAGATGGTACTCTTTGTCACGGAGCTGACTATCACGGAAGACAGTGTGCTTTTCCTCGCCGAGAATCCAAATGAAAAATATCTGGCTTACAGTGAAGAACTTCTGATCGGTTCCAGACGGTCCGAACTGATGTCGGAAATCAAACGGGGGAAATAAGCCGGTAAGCACAGATGCCTGTAAAAAAGAAACCTTGAAACGAGAGGCAAATATGGAAAGAAAAGATATAAATAATACTATAGTATTTCATCCTACTCGATGGACTGCAACATGGTTTATGAAAGCATTGGTTGTAGTGTTGTCTTGTATGATTATTACGGCCTGTGGCTACATCGCCGAGGCCAGGGATGATGCGAATCGTGCAGAGTTGTTGTCGGGCAGCGATGATGGGGGCGCGGCAAGCGGAGCGGCGGCCTCCGGTGGAGCGGTGACACCTTCTGCGACGGCGGGAGTAGAGCCGGTACCATCGCCGACAGCGACACCGGAACCGAAGACCTTATATGAGACATATAAAAACGCGCCGGCACTTACGCGGGTGATCATAAAAGGCCATACTAAAAAAGAGATCAAGGAAATGTTTTACGTCAAAAAGATCCCGAAAAAAGTATGGAAGGATATGCAGGGGAAGTCGTATCACAAAGGCTGTCCCGTAAAGAAATCCGGGCTTCGTCTGATCCGTGTATTGTATCGTGGCTATGATAAAAAAACCTATATCGGTGAGCTGGTCGCAGCGAAAAGAGTAAGCGAAGAATTCAAAGAAATAATCTATAAATTATACAAGAAAAAATACCAGTTCGGAAAGATCCAAAGGATCGATGCCTACGGCGGTGATGACGATGCGTCGATCGCAGACGATAACACTTCGTGTTTCAATCATCGTGTCGTCGCCGGCTCATCGAATCTTTCCAAACATGCCTACGGTATCGCGATCGATATTAATCCGCTCTACAATCCTTATGTGTGCTGGGTGAACGGAAAGATGAAGGTCTCGCCGCCAAAAGCAAAGAAATACGCAAACCGCAAAAAGAAGTTCAAACACAAGATTACAAAACAGGATTTGTGCTACAAATACTTTCATAAAAAAGGATACTTCTGGGGCGGTGACTGGCGAACGATCAAGGATTACCAGCACTTCCAGAAGCAGTAGTGTTGCGGCGGGGAAGGTGTGAGACGGAACATGACCGCGGTCAGGCGCACGGGACATGACTGCTGCATGCGACTGCCCCGGACGGAGAGGAGGAGCAAGCTATGGCTATAACCGTTTTATGCTACGGTGATTCGAATACCTATGGATATGATCCGCGGAGCGGCTTTCGCTACCCGGAGGGCGTCCGCTGGACTTCGCGGCTGGCAAGCCTGCTGGGCGGTGACTATCGCGTCATCGAGGAGGGTTGTAACGGACGTACTACTATTTTTGACGATCCGCTCGAGGGGTGGAAAAACGGACTCGACTATCTGAAGCCCTGTCTGAACTCCCACAAGCCGGTCGACATCGTGGTGCTGATGCTGGGAAGTAACGACCTGAAAGAGACGTTCCATGCGACGGCAGCGGAGATCGCCGACGGCGCGGGTGTCCTGGTCAAGACGATCCATGCGTTCACGGAGGAAAAACAGGGCTTTATCCCCGAGGTGATCCTGGTATCGCCGCCGGAGATCGGTGAGGGGATCCGGTATTCGCCTTTCTACGGTGCCTTTTTGGAGAACGCGATCGACCGCTCGCGACAGTTTCCGGGTGAGTATCGGCGGATCGCAAACGAGTATGATTGCATCTATGCCGATGCCGCAGCGTGGATCCGGCCCTCTGAGGCGGACTCTCTCCACCTCGATCCGGAGGCACACGCGACACTGGCAGAGCGACTGAGTGAGACGATCCGCGGGCTAACTACAGACTGAGCGTCCGGGGCAGAGAGGCAGAACCGCAGCGGGACCGGTGGGCCGGTCCGACGCCGCATGTGGCAATGCGGAGCGAACGGAGATGCAGCCCCGCATACCGATCATAAGGAGGAAAATCGATGGATTCTATAGAAAAACAATTATGGGACTTACAGGATGAAACATACCGCGAGATGCAGGTGAAGACTCTCCCGACCCTGGAGCCGTCGACGATCATCGGCGTACGGACGCCGGCGCTGCGATCCCTGGCAAAGCAGATGATCCGGAGCGGAGAAGCGGACATTTTTCTGGAAGAACTCCCACATCGTTACTTCGAGGAAAACCAGCTACACGCCTTTATCCTCTCGGAAGGAAAGGATTATGAGCGCTGTGTCGACGGTGTCGAGCGTTTCCTCCCCTACGTGGACAACTGGGCGACCTGCGATCAGATGTCACCGAAGATATTTAAAAAGCATCGGCAGGAGTTGCTCGAGCGCATAAAAACATGGATCCGCTCAGATGCGCCCTACACGATCCGTTTTGGCGTCGGGATGCTGATGGGGCATTTTCTGGATGAGGATTTCGATCCGGCCTACCCGGAGATGGTGGCGGGGCTGCGGAGCGAGGAATACTACGTTAATATGATGATCGCCTGGTACTTCGCGACAGCGCTTGCCAAGCAATACGACACGGTGCTCCCCTATATCGAGAAGAAAAGACTCGACGACTGGACGCATAACAAAGCAATCCAGAAGTCGGTGGAGAG
>JAZASH010000112.1:0-4036 GCA_036343395.1 Eubacterium sp.
ATCTCGCGGGCAGCGGAGGAGCTTTTTATCTCGCCGCAGGGACTGAGTAAGACGATCTCGCGACTCGAGGATGAGCTGGGTGTGGAGCTTTTTAAACACAAGGCAAATCGGATCATCCCGACGGCGGAGGCGGCGAATCTCGCTGCGCATGCCAAGAGCATCCTGATCGAGTATGACCTGATAGAGAACCATTTGTTTAAGACCGGTCGCTCTAAAAAGCCGGCGAAGATCGCCTGCTCATATGATGTTCCGCAGATGATCCCGACGGAGTTTTTTGTAAGGTTTGATGCCGCGCATCCGGAGCTGCGGATGCAGATCCGTGAGTACCCGGAGAACATGATTCTGGAGCGTCTGGATAAGTCCAAGGTTGAGGTCGCGATTGTGTCCGGTCCCCTGGATGAAATTGATTATGAAATCATTCCTATTTTTACCGTGCCGTATTGTCTGGTGATCAACAAGGATCATCCGCTCGCGTCCAGGAAGGTGATCCGTCTGGAGGATCTGGATGACGAGCCGCTGGCAGTCAAGGATACGCAGAGCAGGATCAGTGCGATGCAGATCCTGGAGCTCGCCAAACACGACTCGACACCGGACTATATCCTGGAGTCCTCGGACGCGCATCTGATCCATGCGATGGCGGAGTCCGGCGCGGCGATCGCGGTGACACTTAGCTATCTGGCAAACAAGATCAAAAGTGAAGCAGTGGTTGTGCGACCTTTTGAGGATGATATTTTTACCAAAACCATCTATCTGGTAAAGAAGAAAAACTACGTGATGAGTTATGAGGGAGAGCAGCTGTACGAGTCAATCCGCGAGTATTTTTCCGACAAATAATACGAGTACAACCAAAAGGTTTAGCTGGACAACTTTTTTTCTGCTTTTCAAATAAACGAATCCATGATATAACTGTTGCCATAAAGAAGACGGGGCAACGGAGTTCCATGTATGATGCATGGAGCTCCGTTTTTTATTTGCAGGAGGCTCCGCACAGAAAGGAGATGGATAGTATGGAGATGTTGAGACAGAATTTCAGTTCAGGAGCACCGCTCGAGGAGAAGGTGGGATACTCGCGGATGATTAGTGTGGGACCGTATGTAAAGGTCGGCGGAACGACTTCCGTACAGCCGGACGGAACCGTATACGGAGAGGATGCTTACGAGCAGACAAAATATGTTTTGGAAAAACAGTTGAATCTGATAAAGCAGGCAAACGCTAAGCCGGAGGATGTTTTCAACGTGATGATATATACAACAGACATCAGCCAGGGCGGGAGAATTTGTGAAGCGTATTCGGAATTCTTCCATGATATCAAGCCTCTGTGCACGATGGTAGAGATCGCTAAGCTAAACCGACCGACACAGTTTGTGGAGATAGAAATGGAAGCGATGCGAGGCTCAGTGATGAAGGAGGGATGACCATGAACAGGATCGAAGAGCATCCGATACTCGGTCAATATACAAAGGGACAGGAGATCACGTTTACTTTTGACGGCAAGCAGATGAAGGGATTTGCAGGCGAGCCGATCGCGGTGGCACTCAAGGCCAACGGGGTGATGATCCACCGATACACGAAAAAGGAACACAAGCCGCGTGGTATCTTCTGCGCGATCGGAAGATGTACCGACTGCGTCATGGTGGTAAACGGTAAGCCGAATATTCGCACCTGTGTCACACCTCTGGAGCAGGGGATGGAGATACAGACACAGGACGGCGTGGTCGCTAAGGAATCTTGATAAAGGAACGAGGTGAATGTGGATGAAAAGATATGATGTAATCATAGTCGGAGCCGGACCGTCCGGGCTCTCGGCGGCAATAGAGGCGGCCGGAAGAGGCTTGAAGGTTGCCGTGTTTGATGAAAATGAAAAGCCGGGCGGACAGCTGTTTAAACAGATCCACAAGTTTTTCGGCTCAAAGAAACACAGAGCTAAGATACGAGGCTTTCGAATCGGCGAGGAGCTTTTGCAGGAGGCAGCTGACAAGGGAGTTGAGGTAATATTGAATGCGACCGTAACCGGTCTCTATCAGGACAAGGAGGTTGTCGTCCGGATCGGTGAAGAGGTCAGCCATTATAAAGGCGATACCGTGATCGTCGCGACAGGCGCGGCGGAGAACATGGTCACCTTCCCGGGATGGACACTTCCCGGTGTGATCGGTGCCGGTGCCGCGCAGACGATGATGAATCTGCACGGAATCCAGCCCGGTAAAAAGATCCTGATGCTGGGTTCCGGAAACGTCGGATTGGTAGTTTCCTTCCAGCTTTTGCAGGCAGGATGTGAGGTGGTCGCTCTGGTCGATGCCGCTCCGAGAGTCGGTGGCTATGGTGTCCATGCGGCGAAGGTTGCGAGGACGGGAGTACCGTTTTATCTCTCGCATACGATCACCGAGGCGCACGGTGAGGATCATGTCACCGGTGTCACGATCAGTCAGGTGGATGAGCGATTTGCTCCGATCGAGGGCACAGAAAAATACTTCGAGGTGGATACCATCTGTATGGCGGTCGGTCTGTCACCGATGAGCCAGCTGCTGAAGATGAGCGGCTGCGAGATGGAGGATAACCCGAAGCGTGGCGGACAGGTACCGATCATCGATGAATACGGAGAGACCTCCGTACCCGGTGTATTTGCTGTCGGTGATGTATCCGGTATCGAGGAGGCATCCTCGGCAATGATCGAGGGTCGCATGGCCGGTGTCTGTGTGGCCGAGTATCTCGGGTACTGCACGGAGGAGGAAAAGAAAACTGCGCTGGCCGAGCTCAGTGAGGATCTGGAGAGCCTGCGTCAGGGTATGTTTGCTCCCTCGAACAGAGGAAAGAAAATCGAAAAAACCGATGAAGGGATCGATATATCCACAAGTCTTTTGGAAAAGGGCTATGTGGCAGATGATGAGATTGAGAGGTTCCCGGGAGTCGTCCATAAGGTCGGCGTTCACCCGGTGATGGAATGTACACAGAATATCCCGTGTAACCCGTGTCAGGATGCCTGTCCGAAGGGATGTATTTCCATCGGTGAAAACATCACCTATCTTCCGATCGTTGTGGACAGCAGTGAGTGTGTCGGCTGCGGAATGTGCGTAGCCAGCTGTTCGGGTCAGGCAATTTTTCTGGTGGATGAGGACATCGGAAACGACAAGGCGACTGTTACGATTCCTTATGAGTTTATGCCGTTACCGGAGGAAGGAAGCAAGGGCTACGGTCTGAGCCGAAGCGGCGAGAAGCTGTGTGAGGCGACCGTGGTTTCCGTAAAGGAGATGGCAAGCTTCGATCATACCAATCTGGTTACGATGGAGGTGCCAAAGGAATTCGCGATGAAGGTACGGTTTTTCGTTGCCTAGTGCGACGGAGAGTATATGGATAAGGAGGGTGATAGGCATGAGAGAATTGGTAGATCGTTCCAAGGATATCGGGGAATTTATACCGATGCCTGACGATGATATGCTGATCTGTCGATGTGAGGAGGTTACCAAGGGCGAGATTCGCCGCGCTGTGCATGACGGCATGTGGACATTGACAGAGATCAGGAGATACCTGCGGACCGGAATGGGGCTTTGCCAGGGGCAGACCTGTTCGAGGCTCGTAAAGGGGATTGTTGCCAGAGAGCTCGGAGTCACTCCGGATCAGCTGGAGCCCGCGACGTCTCGCTCGCCGATGCGACCGATCGAGATGCGGGTGCTGGGAAACGAAGGGGGTGAGGAGCAATGACAGAAAACAAAGCAGATGTAGTGATCGTCGGAGCCGGTATCATCGGCTGTGCTACCGCCTATTATCTGGCAAAAAAAGGCAAGTCTGTCATCGTGCTCGAGGCGAGTGATCACATCGGAAACGGTGGGTCGAGTCGAAACGGCGGCGGTGTCCGTCAGTCGGGACGTGACCCGAGAGAGTTGCCGTTGGCGATGTACGGGATCGAGTATCTGTGGCCGGGTCTCTCTGAGGAGCTCGGTGTGGACTGTGAGTATCATAAGGACGGAAACCTGCGTCTCGGCAAGACCGAGGAGCATCTGAAGATCCTAGAGGGTCTGACGGAGCGGGCCAAGGCCTGCGG
>JAZASH010000113.1:0-4012 GCA_036343395.1 Eubacterium sp.
CCCTTTGAGCCATTCCGTAATCTGTTCGATAATTGTGTAAAAAAGGGGTTACCTCCCGTTTCTTAACAAAACAGGCCCGAAACAAGCGGTACCAGCGTCGTGCCTATAAAAGCGACTCCGCCGCCCGCCATCAGCTGCTTCATTCCCTGCGATTTCGCGCCGGGATTGTCGTTGCCATAACCTTCCAGCAGGTTAATAGCTCCCCAGATACCGAGACCTGCGCCAAGGGCTACAACCAGTGTCTGCAATACTGTGATCGCGCTGTTGAAAAATGCCATATTAGAGTCCTCCTTCTTGTTACCGGCAGGTTCTCCACCGGTTTGATATGGTTTGAAAACAAAAATGCCCTTTATCTGCATGTGCACCTGCAGAAAAGGACATAAAAAATAGCCCGCGTTCGGTTTAATGAACACAGGCTATGTAGTATTCAGCTCAGCTTCAGGATTCAAGGTTCACGGGTTCGTATTTCTCCTAAGCTGCCCAAAATTCAGTTTTAAAGTCGTTTTTCGTAATTATTTTTTGTATTTAGGCTTTAAATATTGATTTCTCAATGGGTTCATGCTATCATTGGCATGAATGAGACCAGTTGAAGGAGGTGGCTATCATGTTATGCCAGTTTTCATTCAGCAACTTCCGCTCCTATCGAGATGAAACCACATTCGATTTCCAGGCTGCGGCTCTTTCTGAGTTCAAGGACAGCCTTATAAAGACTGAAAAGGGAAATGATATTCTGCCGGTTGGTGTGATCTACGGCCCGAATGGCGGCGGCAAGTCCAACCTTCTTGCCGCCCTGGGGTGCGTGATCTCTCTTGTTACTGAGCCCGTCTATGAGCTTGGCAAGAATCACGCCCGTTTCATTATGCAGCAGAAGGTATCCTGTGTCCCCTATCTGTTCGATGAGGATTCCCGGGAGGAGCCTTCCCGCTTCCAGCTTTTTTTCCGCATCGGTGAATATGAATACCGCTACTATATTGTGCTTCGGGGCGGCGTAATAGAGGAAGAAACACTCTATCGCCGCAAGCTCGGGGCCAGCCGGGCAGCAAAGGTCTTTGAAAGAAATCATGAAGGAATCTCACTTGGAACCATTCTCGGGAGTAAGAACATCAACACCGAAGTAAATGCCAAGATGCCGCTGCTCTCCTTCCTTGCGATAGGCTATTCCATCCCCGTGATTGCAGAAGTCATTCGCTGGTTTGAAGAGTGTATCATCAGAAACTATGCGAATCCATTGGCCGAGCAGCAGATCCTTCTCTCCGATGACGACATTTCAAAGAAGCAGTTCCTTACCATGATGAACGACATGGGGATCGGCATCACCGGGTACCGGTTTGATCAGCAGAGCAATGAATTTTACCTGCAGAGGACCCTGCATGATACGCTCTATGAGCTCCCCTTTTCCAGTGAGTCCGACGGAACCCGCAAGCTCTTTGCCGCTCTTCCGGTCATCCTGATGGCCCTGAAGGAGGGACGTCTGGTAATCGTTGATGAACTGGATGCCAAGCTGCATCCGAAGCTTCTCCGCTATGTCATCCGGCTTTTTACAAACCCGGAGATCAACAAAAACGGAGCTCAGCTGCTCTTCACTTCGCACGACATGTCCACAATGAAGAACAGCATCTTCCGCAGGGACGAAATCTGGTTCGCCGCTTTGAATTCGGAAAACAGCAGTGAGGTCTATTCTCTCTCTGAGCTCCGCAAGGAGAATAACGATCCTATCAACAATACCGCAGCTTATGATAAGCAGTATCTGGAAGGTCGGTATGGAGCTGACCCCTACCTCAGGAATATGCTGAGCTGGGAGGTGTGACGATGAGCCGTAAGCCTCCTAAAAAATCGGACATGGGCAAGTCCTGGATGAAGCCCCGTCGTGATTCCCGGCAGATGATCTCTCCGGAATATCATCTGATCGTTTCCGAAGGGACGAAAACCGAACCGAAGTATTTCGAGAAAATCAAAGAGACGATTGATGCCAAGTACCGGGATCGCATCCATCTGGATATCTCGGGTAAAGGCGACAACACGGTAAACCTCTTTAACCGGGCGGTGAAAGACGTAGCCTGGAGCAACAACGTTTATAAGCATGTCTGGCTGGTCTTTGACAAGGACGATTTCCCGCCTGAGCACTTTGACCGTACTGCAGAGCTATGTGCCGCAGAAAGCACAGACGAAACCAGGTATCATCCTATATGGTCCAACCAGTGCATCGAGTTATGGTTTCTGCTCCATTTCATGTTCCTGCAGGCGGACCTCCATCGGGATGAATACTGGCCGAAACTTACCGAAAGCCTGAAGTCAAAAAACCTTGGAACCTATTATAAAAACCGGACGGATATGTTTGATGTCCTCCGGCCTTACATGGATGATGCGATCCGGAACGCAAAGATGTTGGAAGAGATTAATACGGGAAAGACACCCAGCAGATCCACTCCAGGAACGATGATCCATCATCTGATCGAAACTCTGAAGCCATATCTGTAATCAAATCAATTCATCTCATCGCCTTACTTTCTCGCTCTTGATCCCAAAGGATAAGAGCGAGAAAGTAAGGATCAATAGATCAGCCAAACAGTCCGGACAGCAGGGGAACCAGCGTCGTGCCGATCAGGGCAACGCCGCCTCCTGCCATCAGCTGCTTCATTCCCTGCGACTTCGCGCCGGGGTTGTCGTTGCCGTAACCTTCCAGCAGGTTAATGGCTCCCCAGATACCGAGACCTGCGCCAAGGGCTACGACCAGGGTCTGTAAAACGGTGATTGCGCTGTTGAAAAATGCCATATAGGGCCTCCTTCTTTTTCAGCCTTTTCGGCTGGACTTTGTTTTGCTGCATTTGCAGCCTGTTGCCGTCCGGATCGTTCCGCCGCGGAAAGCCTTATCTTTCTTATCTCTTGCCAGCACGGCTTGCTTTCCGGCAGATCCGAAATCTGGGCATGAAAAAGCCCTCTGCTATATCATCAAGTGTGCTTATAGCAAAGGACTTCATTTCTATCGTCATTATTCCGTTGTCCTGTAAATCCTATGACTCCATCGGTGTGTCCTCCTGATTCTGTTTGTTATCCGGCATCCACAACATCAAACTGCTCATTGGCTTTCAGCTTCAGTCTGTGGTCGAGGTACTTCTCAATATCAAAAGTGAACCTCTTATCATAATCTGCCGTGTATTTATAATTCGGATGCTGGGTCAGGTCATATTTGTCCGAGAGGAAGGGCCTGACGCCGCGCAGCTGCAGGATGCATTTGCCGCCGTTCATGACCTGAAGTTCATCTACGGATAAAAGATCGTGGCCCAATTTCTGATAATTCAAGGAATGGGATTGCTCCCGTCCCCGGCTCTCCCCGGTATTGTAGGTGTCGATGGTCTCCTTGCCGAGTGCCTGGTTGAGATCTTTCAGCGTAGTCGGTTCTGTGCCTCCAAGAAAGAGCCGCGAGTCCATGTTGCCAATGATAGTATCTGCGTTGTCCTTGTAAATCGCCTTGAGCTGGGACTGCGCCTGCAGCACCAGACAGGCGGATATTTCACGGCTTCGGATCGTGGCCACCAGCTTTTCCAGGTTTGGGATCTGGCCGATATTGGCTGCCTCATCGATCAGGCACCGGACATGCACCGGAAGTCTCCCGCCATACACATCGTCCGCCTTCTCACAGAGCAGGTTGAAAAGCTGTGTATAGATCATGGAGAGCAGGAAATTGAAAGTAGCATCCGTATCTGACATGATCAGGAACAGTGCTGTCTTTTTGTCTCCAAGGGTGTCCAGCTCCAGTTCATCATAAGCTGTGATGTCCCGAAGCTCCTGAATATCGAATGGAGCCAGCCTTGCACCGCAGGAAATCAGGATGGATTTCATCGTTTTGCCAGCCGCCAGAGTAAAGAGGCGGTATTGTCTGCAGGCGAAGCATCCGGGCTTTCGCTTTTCCAGTGCCTCAAACATCAGATCCACCGGATTCTTAAACTCTTCATCATCCTCCCGGACCTCCATTGCATTCAGGAATTCCAGAAGTGTTGCAAAGTTCTGCTCC
>JAZASH010000114.1:0-3965 GCA_036343395.1 Eubacterium sp.
CTCCGGTTCCCCGGCATCCGGCTCCTCAGTCGTTTCCTCCTCCATCGATACGGAATCGGCATAACCGAGGCGGATCTTCAGATCCTCGAGGCTGTCGTACTGCTCCACCTCATTCCAACGCTCTTTCTCACTGCTCTTTGCCAGCTGCCGGTAATCCGGATCCTGCATCCTGTACACCGTCGCATCCGTCAGATCTCCGGATAAAAACGTCCGCCTCGCCCAGGTGCTGAGTTCAAACGTATCTCCGAAATCCCACATGATCGTATGACCCGCGGCACCGACATCGATCACCGGATGACCGGCCGCCTCGTCCCGTGAGTAAAACAACTGATAACCCTTCTTCGTCTTAACAAGATAGACACCGCGCACCGCATCCGATTCATCCTCCGTCCGGTTGTAGCCGATCAACTGAACCCTGTCATCGTCCGTGCTCACATTGCGGTAATAATCAAAGCCCATCTTCAGTAATGTCTCTCTCAGGCCTGTCTCCGACCTTCCGCTCACGATAGCGAGGTCGCTGATGTAGGGCAGGATCTGCTTCTCATGAACCAATGTCAGGTAACAGGTGTTTCCCTCCGCATCCCTGCCCACGGCACCGGGTGCACCGTCCTCATCCCTGGCGGTGACCAGACCGTTGGCGTAAGGAAACTCCGAAACCAGTCCGATCGAAAGGATCGGTGAACCGGTCTTTTCGGAAGTTGAGCCGTAGATTGCCGCTCCATTCGGCAGTCCGGTCAATCTCCGGTACGTGTGCTTTCCGACTTCGATACTGCTTTCCGAAGAACGGATCACCTTCAGATCACAGAGTGCCGAATCACGCCCCCCGCAACGGTAACGGATCGTCGCACCGTCCGTTCCGCCGATGGAGCAGTCAAGAGAATTCCATGTACTGTCCACATCTGTCGTGATCCGTCCGACCTCGATATCCGTGATAAACTCACCCGAGGTGTAGTCAGATACCGGCGTTGTCCTTAACAAGTCCTCTTCCTCTTCAGCTGCCAGTGCCGCCGTCGGAATACCGGCAAGGAGGCCGAGTGCCAATACGGCGATGAAAACCATACAGAGTCTTCCGATAATCGCAAGTATTCGGTTGTCACGATCTGCACGCCGCATAAGCACGCCCTCCTGTTTATAAAAATGTTACGCTCATCATTCCGGCTTTACTTTTTTTCTTCGGAAAAATATTCCGATAAACAATCCGATCAGCAATCCTCCGACAGCCCCCAATGTGATAAAGAGGATCGTGTTGCCCGATGATGTCAGAGAACCTGTACTCGATGCCTCATTATCGGCTGCGCCCGTATCGGATTTGGTCTCCTCTGTTGCCACGGCTGTGGAGGTGTCCTCCCTTGCCACCCGGTAGAACAGGTAGATACCGCCCATTTTATCCTTAAAGGAATAGGCTTCATCTACGAGGTTCTGTGCATTCTCCTGATGGAAGATGCGCAGGCTCTGATAGGTGTAATCCTTGCCGTCTGCCGGTGCGCTCATCGGATCGCTGTCATTATTCCCGAGCTTTACGGTCAGTCCTTCTGCCAAAATCGGCTTGCCGGCTGCGCTGTCATAGGTTACATACGGTACCAGCCACTGCTTTGCCGCATCACCGTTCAGATCCGCACGATCGGCACGATCCTCAACCTTCTCGCCCTCCTGCAGGTAGGCGCTGCGATCCTTCTGCCACTTCACGGAGGTGTAGTTGACATACTTTCCTGCCTCATTGGTCACATCGAAGTCCACCATCCGCTCCGGTATCGGGAGCTGCTCGATGTTGTGCTCCGCTTTCATCAGCTTGATGTATTCATATGCCGAATACGCGAACATAACAGCGGATAAAACTACAGCCGCAATCTGGATTGCCTTCGGTGCGATGGAAGACTTGGCCGATTCAAGCGATCTCTGCTCTTCATTCAGTTTGCTTATTTCATCATTCAGCTCGGTTGCTTCCTGAATCTGCTTTTGTGCAGCGGCTTTGGCATCTTCAACTTCTTTATTACACATCTTCATGTATTGTTCTACCTTATCAGGTTTATCCTTAATAAAAAATGCATAATTATTCTTGTTAACTTCAATATTCTCAAGTTTTGCATTAAGGTTTCTCTGTATCTCATCTACATCTATCGTGTCACCGAGATCACCTAATTTCTGTGTTATTTCGTTCAACTTGGCATTTATCTTTTGCACATTCCTGCTGTTCACAATATGGGCTATACCCGCTCCGATCAAAAATCCCGTACCGAGTGCGACACCTCCCCACATAAGGTAACTATTGTACAGGGTGGTCGTGGGCGCACCGGTCGATGTCTCCTCCGCCTGTGCCGCTGACGTCTTCGCTGTATTCCCGAGGTATGCACTGCGATCAACGCCCTCATAGATGGAGGCGTCTGCCTCGTTCACATACGAATCCGCACCCTCGTTAACTGACTCCGTGATCTCCTTCGAGTCCTCCACCTGCTTCTGCACCTCATCACGCAGACTGATCCGCTCCAGTGCGATCTGTGACAGATCGAAAAGATCCGTATACTCCAGCATCGAGCGCTGCCCCTCCGTGAGTACATAGGCAAGCGGTATGAGCGCTTTGGCATTGTTCTTGCTGACCGAGTTGGTCTTTTGTGTAAAGAAATCATAAAGCGTGACGCCCTGATCCAGCTTCATCTCCCCCTTCTTCTTGACCAGATCCGGCTCACGGATGTAAGCGGTCTGCAAAAAGATGGTGATATTCTCATCGCGCAACCCGACGGCCGCAGCCACCTCCGCGTTGACAGCTTCAGCACCTTCCTTGCCTTCCGTTGCACTCTCATCCGACGAAGACTCGCCGTTTTCAATCTCATCTGCGACATCCGTGATGGAGGCTCTGAAGGTCGGCCACAGATCAGCCAGCTTCATCGCATAGGACTGAAGGTCTCTGGCGATCTCATCCTCAATTTCCTTTTTTGCAGTACCGGTAACGTTTGCAGACAGGCCCTTTTTCTTCGCGTAAGCCTTCACCACATCGTTGTAGGTGTTGCAGGTTTGGAGACGCTCGATCCAGGTGTCCGGCTCGCCCTCACAGCCGGCGGCGATCAGACGCAGCATCACGTTGACCGTAACACTGTTGCCCTGTACCATAAGCTTTATGAAGGTGTCCTCATCCATGCCGCCCGACACGATCAGCTCGGCGATGGACTTGCCGGAATCATCCTCCTTCAGATGGTTCAGCATATCATATAAAGCAAGGGTTTTCTTGTCTTTTTTCTCATAATTCGATGTAAACTCCGTGATGGCCGGACGAACCTTCTCATAGAGACTCTTGGCCTGTGCCTTGTTTTCGTTCAGCCAGAGTTCATACCCCGACACGCTGTACTTGCCGAGCATGTTCATCAGCTTGATATCGCGCAGTGCCTCGCTCTCCTTCGTGGTGGTCTTGTAGCCGAGAAATACAGCCTGGTCACCGATTTTGTTCCACCAGCTGCCGGCACCCTCGTTTAAGTCCTGATCGAGAATCTCGTAACCGTCGAGAGAGGCCTTGGCCTCCTCCGCGGTCTTTCCGACGCCGATACGCACCTCACGGATGTAGCTTGCACCCGTATCCCCCTCATCGTCCGAACTCTCCGCATCCGCGGCCGTTGCCTCCGCAGCCTTCGACAGCCTCTGCGAAACGGTCTGCATCGGATTGACGCATGCCATCAGAGCAATCAGTCCCACTGCGATCATTCGTTTCATCCATGTCTTTTTCATGAGCATTTCCTCCTTTTTATAAATGGATCCTTTATAAATGGATCCGATCGGATTGATCCGTATATTGCCGGGTTACAACGCCTGTTTTGACTCTCTATCCATATAACCGACATCCGGGTCCGATCGGTCGCATTTTTCTTGAAAAAATAATATGTATTATTGTTATGGCAGGTACGGTCTCCGGTAAATTGCCGGCTTTTCTGTCTCCTTCGGAGGCAAATACTCCGGATCCGGAGCGGAGATGGCGCCTC
>JAZASH010000115.1:0-3921 GCA_036343395.1 Eubacterium sp.
GTGTAGATTGTGAGAAAAACCATAAATGCTGTTGTCAAATATAATACAGGACGTGATACTCCCTGTTTTTTTTCTGTCGTTTCCATTATTTTACCCAGTCCTTACGCCGTTTCTTCGGCTCCTTTTTCTTAAGATAGTATTTACCACGGTACTCCTGATACGAGGTGTCCAGGTCCAGATACACACAGTCGTGATGTGCTACCCTCTTCTCCTCCGGCGGCAGCACCGTATAGTCCCCAAAGGCCGTGATCAGATAATCCTCCGCGCCGACCGGGATCGGCATCATCCGATCCTCAAAGGGCACCTCCCGATAGGTGTGAAACCACACCTTGTCATACCAGTTTTTCATATAGCCGGGCCCCGAGCACAGCTCCGTGATCCCGTCGCAGTTGCGGATATGATACTTGGTCATATGCTTGTACGCCTTGTTCCAGATCCGATAGCGGATCCGCTGCCCGCGAAAAATCCCCAGCAGTATCCGGGATCCCCACTTCATCACCCCGCCGTGCTTCTCCGGCACGGTACCGGCACGAAACAGCGAGTAGATATAAGCCCAGATGACCTGATTTTTCCGCTTGCCGGGATCGTTGGGATACCCGTCCAGCGGCAGGATGTCGAGCGAAACACCGTGCACGATATCGAGATCCTGCTGATACGGCTTGATGCAGGTCGTCTTGCGGTTACGCAGCGTCGCAAACAGATTCCGATCGGTATAATCCCGGGTCGAGTTCGAGAGCACATACTCCCGCCCCGGCTTGTACTCGTTCCAGTGCGAGATAAATCTGTCGTAATCGCGCCTCGGCATAAAGAAATCCAGATCGTCATCCCACGGGATAAAGCCTCCCGTGCGGAGCGCGCCGATACAACCGCCACCGCACAGATACGCGGTCAGCTCATATTCCTTACAAAAATCCCAGAAAACGGTTGCCATCTCCAGCGAGATCTGCTGGATCCGCGACAACTCCTTTTCGGTATAGACATGTGTCTGTGTCGTTTTCTTTTTCATATAACAAAAATCCTCGGACCCCCAAGCCTACTTGAACACCCACTCTCTCTGGATGACAAAGCTCAGGGCAAAAAGCAATGTATCGATGATAACCTTCCGTACCGTCGAGTACGGGATAAAAAGCAAGGCGTAATTCACCAGCAGGGCGGACACCGTCAACTGTATGGCCGCCAGCAGGTAATATCGCACCGCCGTCATCGGCGACTTTGACCGGCTCTTAAATACCTGCGTTTTATTCATCATAAAGTTATAGATCGAACTGATGAGACGCGCCAGCACCGTCCGTGCCAGGATCAGTACGGAAATCCCGTAGATCGTCACGTCCTCCGGGATCAGCGGCCGCAGCAGATAACCCCAGAGCCAGAACATCAAAATATCGATCAAAAAGCTCGAGAACGAGCTCAGCAAAAACTTGATAAATACTTTGTAAATCCGGATCGAATCGCGAAACGGATTAAAGTGCGAGGACGAATTTTTCTCGATATAGATCGTCCGGATCGTGAACTCCTCGATCGGGATCCGATAATCCCTCGCCTCCAGAAGCATGTTCATCTCATACTCATAGCGCTCGCCCTTGGTCTTGACGAAGTGCTCGCGGACGAGCTCCATCGACATCCCTCGCAGGCCCGTCTGGGTATCACTCACCTTCAGACCGCTGAGGAGCTTCAGCACGATCTTCGTGCATTTATTACCAAAGCGCGACCGCAGCGGGATCTCCCGATCGTCGAAACCGCGACATCCCAGGACCAGCGACTCCGGATGCTCCGCGCACAGTCTCGCGCAGGTATCGATATCCTCCACCGTATGCTGTCCGTCGCAGTCGGCGGTCACGACACCCGCCAACTCCGGCCAGTTTTCCAGGACGTATCCCAGCGCCGACTTGATCGCGATCCCCTTACCGAAGTTCACGACATGCCGGACCAGCTTGCACCCGAGTTCCTCCTTACAGGTACGGAAAAATACCCGGTTTTTGATCTCGCTTCCGTCGTCCAGCAGAAGAATATGGGAAAAGCCTGCCCCTCGCAAGCCTCTTACCAGCTCGACCATCTTCTCATCCGGATCCAAAGCCGGGATCACGATGGCGATCTGTTCTTTGTAGTCAGTCATTTGCTTTCCTTCTTCCAAACGGGATGGACAGCACGCCGATCAGCGTCCCGCACCCGTAACTGATATGCAGACAGAAAAATATCACCGGCAGCAACAGCGCCGGAATCGGGACCTTATCCCCCTCCCTTTGCAGCGAGAACGCCGCATACACCGCCATGAGCACCGCCACCGAGCCATACAGCGCCCCGAGCAGCTGCAGACACCACGGACTCACGCAGATCGCCAGGACTCCTGACGTGATGATCGCCAGTAAAAATGCCAGCGGGACGAGGTGATACAACGAGATACATCCCGGTACGATCCCCAGCGTCCGCCCGATCCAGTAGCCGTTGCCGGCCTTCTGTCGGAGCATTTTTCGGAGCGTCGGTCGGATATACTGCTCCGAATAGATCTTTGATGAGCGGCAAACCTTGTAGCCGTTTTTGCCGAGGCGATAGAAAAGGTCGTTATCCTCGGTCCGGCCGAGATCCTCGCGGTAGAGTCCGCAGTCCGCCACCACCTCACGGCGCATCGCCGCGTGAAAGGCAGCCTTCACATAAGTCTTCTCGTCGCCGGTCTCGCGTCTCGCACTCGACACGCTCGAGCCGAACATCGACTCCTCCGCCATCCAAAGCGTCCTGGCCCATGCCCCGTCGCTCTCGCAGACGGTCGGTCGCGGTCCGCCGACGACATCCTCATCGGCGAGTGCCTCGACGCAGGACTCGATAAAGTCCTCCGGGATCCGCGCGTGAGCGTCCACCCGGACCACCGCCTCCGACGGGTCATTTTTCTCATCTAAAAATGCCCGGAGCGCGATGTTACAACCGATACTGATCCGCTTTTTCGGATTCTCGAGGATCTGTACCCCGGCGAAGCCTCCCTCCGCCGCAAACTCATCCATCACCTCGCGGGTCCGGTCGGTCGACGCGCTGTCGACGAAGATCACCTCGATCTGCTCATGCGGATACGTCTGCGCGCGCAGATCCCCGATCAGCCGCGGGAGGTAGGTCTCCTCGTTATAGGCCACGATAAAAACGGTTATCTTCATCCCCTGTCACCCGTATCAATCGTCATCCAGCACCTCCTGCACCGCGAAGCGCGGACGATGCTTTGTCTCCAGATACATCTTTCCTATATACTCGCCGACGATACCGATCGCCAGCAGCTGCAGACCACCCAGTGCCCAGATCGAGATGATCGTGGAGCTCCAGCCCCAGACCGTATGCCCGATAATATGTGTGATGATCGACCAGATCAGGATCGCGATACTGATGAAAAATATCGTCACACCGAGGGCCATGATCATACGGATCGGCTTGACGGAAAAGGACGTGATCCCGTCGAGCGCAAAGGACAGCATCTTTTTCAGCGGGTATTTACTTTCGCCGGCGAAGCGCTCGCCCCTTTCGTAAAAGACCTGCCCGGACGGAAAACCGATCAGCGGCACCATCCCACGGAGGAAAAGATTAACCTCCCGATACTCCTCGAGTTCCTCCAGGACCCGCCTGCTCATCAGGCGGAAATCCGCATGGTTGTAGATGATATCCACACCCATTTTTAACATCAGCTTATAAAAAAGCTCCGCGGTCTTGCGTTTAAAGCCGGAATCCTTCTTTCGGTCGGAGCGCACGCCGTAGACCACATCGAGTCCGTCGTGATAACGATCCACCATTTCCTCGATCGCCTCAATATCATCCTGCAGATCGGCATCCATCGAGATGGCGATATCCGCACGATCCTTGGCATACATCAGTCCCGCGAGCACGGCATTCTGATGACCGCGGTTGCGGGAAAGATTGATCGCACTGACCAGATCATACTCCTTGTAA
>JAZASH010000116.1:0-3892 GCA_036343395.1 Eubacterium sp.
ATTGCCTTTTGATGTTGGCGCCGCCGGAGGTGCTGGATGCGATCGTGGTGCATGAGCTGTGTCACCGCATCGAGATGAACCACTCGCAGCGCTTTTACAATGCGGTGTATCGCGTCTACCCGGAGTATGACAGGTGGAACCGCTGGCTGAGAGACCACGGACGGGAGCTGCAGCTGCGGAACCCGGCGTGAGGGCTGCAGGGCAGACTCAGCCACAGTGCACGCAGCTGGGCGGCCGCAGGGGGCAGATCCGGTCACACTGCATGCAGATGGCGGCAGAGTGTGGCGTGAGGGCTGCAGGGAGTAGGTAGGACATGGCATCTTTACTTTTAGCAATTATATACTTGATCTTTATCAGCCTCGGGCTGCCGGACGCGCTGTTGGGCTCGGTCTGGCCGTCGATGGTGGGCGAGTTTGGCGTGCCGCTCTCATATGCGGGGATCATCTCGGGACTCATCTCGGCGATGACCGTTATATCGAGCCTGCAGAGTGATCGGCTGACCAGACGCTTTGGCACCGGTATCGTCACAGCGGCGAGCGTCGCTCTGACGGCGATCGCACTTTTTGGCTTCTCGATCAGCGGGGAGTTTTGGATGCTTTGTGTGTGGGCGATCCCGTATGGCCTCGGCGCGGGCTCTGTTGACGCGTCGATTAACAATTATGTCGCGATCCACTATGAGAGTCGCCACATGAGCTGGCTGCATTGTATGTGGGGCGTCGGCATCTCGATCGGCCCGTACATCATGTCTTTTGCGCTGACGAACGGTATGGCGTGGAACAATGGCTACCTGGTGATTTCCATCATCCAGGTGGTGCTGACACTTATCATCGTTTTCTCGCTCCCACTGTGGAAGCGCAGACGCAGCACCCCGGCCAGCACCCCGGAGACCGTCACGCCGGCAGCAGCAGATGCCACCGGGCGGGCGCTTAAACTATCGGAGGTCCTCCGCATCCCGGGCGCCAAGGCCGTCATGATCACATTTTTCTGCTACTGCGCCATCGAGCAGACGGCGATCCTCTGGGGCGCGAGCTTCATGTCGCTCGCGCGAGACGTCTCCGCGGAGATCGCGGCGTCCTTCGCCTCGCTTTTCTGCATCGGCATCACGATCGGGCGCGGCATCAGCGGATTTTTGACAATGAAGTTTACCGATACACAGATGGTCCGGATGGGGATGGGCATTATCCTCGCCGGCATCGCCTTTTTATTCCTGCCTTTCGGCACCGTGCCGGCGCTGGTCGGCCTGGGCCTGATCGGTTTCGGATGCGCGCCGATCTACCCCTGCGTCATCCACTCCACGCCGGTGCATTTCGGTGAGGACCGATCGCAGGCAGTCATCGGCGTCCAGATGGCCAGCGCGTACGTGGGGACGACCCTTATGCCGCCCCTGTTCGGCGTGATCGCAAACCTGCTGACCATCCAACTGCTGCCGGTCTACCTCATCCTGATCCTCGTCGGAATGTTTCTCATGTACGAGAGGCTGCTAAAAATAACTGCAAGCACCCACGAGTGAGACAAATCCCGCAGACACATAACAGGCTGTGAGCACCCATGCGTGAGACAAGCAGCCGGCATATAAAAAACACCTGGTATCTGGAGGAAACAATAATGATTTACGATTCAATCTTAGAAACCGTCGGCAACACCCCGATGATCCGGCTGCAGCGCCTGCCGGGCGCCGACAGCGCCGAGGTCCTGGTAAAGTACGAGGGCGTCAACATCGGCGGATCGGTCAAAACCCGCACCGCGTTAAACATGATCGAGCAGGCGGAAAAAGCCGGTGAGATCAGCCCGGACCGGACGATCATCGTCGAGCCGACGAGCGGCAATCAGGGGATCGGACTCGCCCTGGTCGGCGCGGTCAAAGGCTATCGGACGATCATCATCATGCCGGACTCGGTCAGCGAGGAAAGAGCGAAGCTGGTCAGACACTACGGCGCCAAGGTAAAGCTGATCCACGACGCCGGAGACATCGGAAAGGCCATCAAGGAGTGCCTCCAGCTCGCCTTAAAAATGCGAGATGAGAATCCGGATGTTTTCGTCCCGGAGCAGTTTGATAACCCGAACAACACCCTCGCACATCGTAACGGCACCGCGCGGGAGATTATGGAGCAGGTCGACGGCCCGATCCACGGCTTCTGCAGCGGGATCGGTACAGGAGGCACGCTGACCGGCGTCGGAGAGGTGCTCCGCGAGAGCAACCCCGATCTGAAGATCTGGGCGGTTGAGCCGGAAAAAGCGGCGATCCTGGCCGGCGGGACGATCGGGACGCACATGCAGATGGGCATCGGCGACGGGATCATCCCATCGATCCTGAACCGTGAAATCTACGACGAGATCTGCATCATATCCGACGACGAGGCGATCCAAACAGCAAAGCGCCTCGCCAGTGAAGAAGGTCTGATCTGCGGGATCTCTTCGGGGACCAATGTAGCGGCGGCCCTGCGACTGGCAAAGGAACTCGGACCGGGCAAAACCGTCGTCACCATCCTGCCGGACACCGGCGAGAGATACTTTTCGACACCGCTTTTTACCGAGTAAAAATAAGGAGGTAGCCATGGCGGCAGCGGGAGAGAACCAAAAACTAAAGTTATTATATCTCTACGACATCTTAAAAGAGCGGACCGACGAGGATCACGCCATCACGATGGGTGAGATCATCAAGGCGCTCGATGCCTACGGCGTAAAGGCAGAGAGAAAGTCCATTTACACGGACATCCAGGCGCTGAACCAATACGGCGCGGACATCGTCGGCGAGAAGGACGGGAGAGGCTATAACTACCGCCTCGCCAGCCGTGACTTCGAGCTGGCCGAGCTGAAGCTCCTCGTGGACGCCGTCCAGTCCTCACGCTTTGTCACCACGCGTAAATCCGGCGAGCTGATCCGCAAACTCGAGGGCCTCGCGAGCAGCCACGAAGCCAAAAAGCTCGACCGTCAGGTCGTCGTGGCCGGCCGGATCAAAACGATGAACGAGAGCATCTACTACAACGTTGACGCCATCCACCGTGCGATCGGCGACGACGTGCAGATCCACTTCAAATATTTCCGTTGGACCCCGCAAAAGGAGCAGGAGCTCCGCCACGACGGCGAGGATTACGTCGTATCGCCATGGGGGCTGGTGTGGGACGACGAGAACTATTACCTGATCGGCTACGACGCAAAGTATGCGGAAATCCGCCACTACCGCGTTGACAAGATGAAAAATATCCGCCTGACCGAGAACCGACGCGAAGGCAAGACCGCCTTTCGCGACCGCGACCTGGGCACCTACACGGAGAAGCGCTTCGGCATGTACGGCGGCGAACTGATGAAGGTCACCCTTCAGTGTAAAAATGAAGCGGCGGGCGTCATCATCGACCGTTTCGGTAAGGATGTGCCGATGATCAAGCTCGACAAGGATCACTTCGAAACCAAGGTCGACATGGCGATGAGTGAACTTTTCCTTGGCTGGATCGCCAGCATGAGCGACATCATCCGCATCACCGAGCCGAAGACCGCTGTTGACCAGATGAAAAACATGATAAACAAGCTCAAAACGCTGTACGACGACGACCCGGCGTGAGGCACCCGGCCACATGCAGAAACAGGCCGCACATGGTGACGGACACCCAAAAATCGCACAGCCGATGCTCGGGAAAAAGGCGGCAGAGGCGGAAAAATAACGTCACACGGAGCATCAAACAAGCGTATATTTTTAGTTGAAATATTAATAAAGAAGGAGTATAATAAGCATGGACGCGCGATCAAGGGGGGAAGGATCGCGATTTTATACATCATTAGGAGGCAACTCGGTTATGTATTACGCGAGTTTCGGCATATTATCATTAGTACTCACTCTTATTATCAACTATGAGTTTATTTTCAATGTCAAGGAGCGAGTCAAATCACAGGCAGC
>JAZASH010000117.1:0-3734 GCA_036343395.1 Eubacterium sp.
CTTCCTTAGTTGTTCTTCCTCATACTGCCGGTACTTACCTGACCATGGCATGAGATCTTCCAGGCGTTTGTTTCCAGCCGGCAGATCCAGATAAGCCGGAGTCTCCTCGAGCAGATACTTCAGGTATAGAAGGGGATTGGCGTTGTTGCGGCGGGCCGTCTCGATCATGCTGTAGACGATCGTGCTGGCCATGGCCCCATCCGGTGTATTTGAGAAAAGCCAGTTGCGGCGTCCCTGAGCGTACAATCTTATGGCGTTCTCAACATACCCATTGTCGCAGGGGATCCGGCCATCCTCAAGGAACCGGCACAGGGTCTCCCTGTGGTTCAGGCTGTAGGAAATGGCATCCTTCATCTTTTCACTTAACACTGGATCATCCTTATCGAGCGAGCTTATGAACGAATAGAACTGTTCAACTAAGGGCCTGACTTCCCTGGTCCTGCGCTGCAGGCGTTCCTCCGGGCTGCAGGCCTTCAGGCTGCCCTCTGCGCTATAGATCTTTCCGAGGAGGACCAGCGCACGGTATTCCGGAAGTTCTTCGATCTGGGCTTTCGTCAGGCTTCCAAGCCTGATGAGTTCAAGGGCTTCAGCGAACCGGCGGCGGGCATGCATCAGGCAGCCGCAAAGTATGATCCGCCCTGCACTTTCCGCTGACAGTGTCTCATAGGAGATGTAGGCATCACTGGAAAGATAGCCGGAAAAGCCGGCATAGTAGGAACGCAGGTGGTCCGTCCCACGGGTGGGTTCATACATAAAGATGACAATGGGCGGGCCGTCATCCAGCTCCCCGGTCGTATGCACCCATACAAAACTTTTCGTACGGGTATCACGGCCTTCCTCATGCAGGACCTGAAGGGTCGACTCGTCACACTGCCCATACCTGCGCCCACACTGGAGACGCTGCATGTAATCATAAGGAACGCCGAAATAGCTGAGCGCGAACCGCACGATCCAGTTCGACATATCCTGTCTCGGGATGAACATACCGTGGTCCAGGAAATCGATGCTCTGCCTGTAGAGAGGCACAGATTTTACGTACTTCTCATATATGATGAAGGCGAGCATTTCAGGCGTGATGGGTGACCGCTTGAGCAGCACAGGGGGCATGGGAAAAGCTTCAAGCCCGCCGGTCCTGGTATTACGGATGACCGGCGTATGGAGGGTCTCGACGTAGTCTGTTACCAGCGGTCTGCGCAGGAGTTCCTTGGTATGCCAGCCAATGATCTCCCAGCCATCCTCGCCGTATTTCCTGTCCAGCTCGTCGGTATCTATATCGTAGGTATCCTTATGCGGGATCTTTGAAAGGTCCATTTTAGTGGCGTTTTTTTTGGTGCGGGCATCCCCGAGGGCTTCACGTGCCGCCTTCCGTGCGGCTGTACGCGCGGCACGGTCTTCCTTTTCGGCCCCCGTTTCCACCTGCTTTTTATGGGCGACGGGCCCCGCATTTTCTTCACCGGCGGCTGTTTCAGCCAGGACCTGATCCTCGGAAAGGGGATCCTGTATGTCCTCACCGGAAGAGGCATGCAGGGCATTCATCTTCTCATTATGGGACCCGAACCGGTCACGGGTCAGGAGCTGCTTTTGGGCGCTGAGGTGCTCGACGGTCTTTTTCAGGTCATGGATCTCCCTGTCCTGATCCTTGATCTTCTGAAGGGCATGCTGGTAATCACGTGCCATGACCTTGTCTGACGCGCGGTATTCCCTGATACAGGCATCCATGCCGCAGTTATCACGCTTCAGCTGGACACAGAGGTCAAAGAGCTGGTCTCTCGTGAAATCCAGGATGTTCTTGATAAAAGACTGGATAACTGCTTCCATGGATCGGTACCTCAGATGATCGTTTTTTATTCAGACTGGAATGACTGGCATGCCGAACTGATCTTAGAGGCCAGGGACGCGGCCTTGTCCAGCGCCTGCCGGAACTTCTGATTCTCGTCTTCCAGCTCTGCGATCCTGGCCTTTAACGTGGAGATCGTGATCTCCATCTGGAGGATCTGCTCCCGCCCTGATACAGGCGCGGCGGTACCGGGACTTTCCATGGATGTTCCCTCCGCCCGGGCCGGCTTTTCCTTCTTTGTACGGCCGCGTTTTCCGGTCGGGACGATCTCCCCGGTCTCAGGATCGATCTTGCCGATCACACGGCGTTTTGAACGGGACTGGCCTTTTTCGGCATCCCAATAGCTTGTAGATTCATATACGTATGTCGTATCGGTATCTTTGTGGTACTGTTTTACGATGGCCATGTGGTGATCTCCTCTCCGGTCTCGTTACATTTATAAGCTAATTATATCACTTGTTGTAACGAGTGTCAATAAATAAAGTGACATAAATATAAACAAAATATGTCACTTGCTATTGTGCACTATTTCACAGAAAAAAGCAAGCCCCGGAAAGGGCCTGCCTGTTCAGGATCTATCGTTGTGATCTGCGTTCATAAACGCGGATGGAGGACTGTACGGTGAAGCCCTCCATGAGCCGGTGGAACTCCTCCGGGGATAGGTCCATGGCTTCATCGGTGCTGCGGGGCCATTGATATTTGCCGTCCGTAAGCCTTTTTACGACCATGCAATAACCGTCACGATCAAAACAGATCCCCTTGATACAGTTCCGCTTGTTCCCGCAGAACAGGAACAGGGTCCCTTCTTCAAGCGGGTCCAGGCCGTACTCAAGCCTGATGATGGATACCAGGCCGGTGATGCCCCGGCGGAGGTCCGTCCTGCCGCATTTGATGATGACACGCCTGCACCAGGAAGCATCCCTAAGCATTACGGATCACTCTCATAACAGTATCAAGGGTGCGCTCCTGGATGGAACCGGTCACAAATATCTGACAGCCCCCGATCTGCAGCATGAGTTCCGGGACCAGGTCTTGTGGCAGGGCAGGGCCCCTGTCAGACTGTGAGGGAAAAGGGGCGGGGAGTTCCACAAAGGATGATGATGACCGGGCCGGCACCTGGAGATGTGCAGAGCTCTTTGATTCTTCCAGGGCTTCTGCGGCTGTCCTGCGGATCTTCCGCTGCCAATAGTAGAACGATTTCAAGCTGATGCCGTTCTGCCGGCACCATTCCTTTTTGGATACGGAGGCATTATTGCCTTCCAACACAATCTGTTCCCATTGGGAACGACGAATCTGCAATGATTTCTGATCCATGACCATATCCCCCTTTTATTGGTGGGAAGATTTTAACAGATCAGAGAATCAGAAGATACAACACTTTATGTTAGACGCTTACGTTTATAACGATGAAACGAACGGTCCGTTTATCCAGACATTCAAATTTATATGTGCAGGCCTTCTGTTTGCGATCTATCACGAAAGAAAAACTGCTCTCTCCATGAAGGAAGGGGTGGATCTTCTGGAAGAGATCCTTGGAAAAGAGATCTTCCGGAAGTATGTCCTCATCCTTTTGACTGACAGGGGAGCGGAATTCTCTGCCGCGGAAGCAATAGAGACCGATACCGACGGATCACGTCGCACGCGTGTGTATTATTGTGACCCCATGCAGTCAGGCCAGAAAGGCTCACTGGAAAATAAGCATGTTGAAATGCGCTATATACTTCCAAAAGGTACTGACCTGAAAGCACTTGGATTGACGGGCCAGTCCGCCCTGAATCTCGTTATGAGCCATGTTGATTCGGCTCCCGTGGAGAGACTCGGCGGTAAGAGTCCCCTGGATGTTGCGGATTTTATGTATCATGATCTTTTCGAAAGACTGGACACATACGGAGTCCAC
>JAZASH010000118.1:0-3703 GCA_036343395.1 Eubacterium sp.
TGACAATGTCAACAATTTGATTGCCTTGCTGCAGGTGCGCGCGATTGCGGCGCGCGGGCCGCCGTGTGGTGTGCACGTGCTGTGTGTGGTGTGCCCGGGCTGGTGTGCCCGGGCTGGTGTGCACGGGCTGGTGTGCACGGGTTGGTGTGCGCGGGCTGCGCTGCTGTGGTGCATGCCGGCGCGGGCGTGTGGTTGGTTTTACTTGCTTCTGTACTTCTTTAGAACATTCATGTAGCGTTTGAGGAAGTCGGTCAGGTCGATCGACTTTTTCGCGCTGATCTTGCATTTGTAGGTCTTTTTCTTGGCGGTGTCCTTGACCGTGATCTTGGTGTTGCTTGCCGCGAGGATGCGCTTCAGCTTCTGGATGCGCAGCTCGTGGGCATTTTTATTGCTAGAGAGCGTGAAGGTCCCCGTTGTCATGTATTTGCGCTTGACAAACTGGCCGACGATCTTCATGCGCGTCGTCGTGCTGCCGCTGAGTGTGATCTTTTCGCCGCCGCCGGAGAGGATCATTTTTTTGTATTTGCGCTTGGTCGGGTTCAGGATCTGGATGTACGACTCGAGCCGGATGCCGAAGGACAGGTTCGAGGAGGAGCCGTTTTTGGACGCCTTGATCACCGGATAGAGCGTGATCGTCTCGTTCATGTCTCCGTAGCCCGTGTGCGGGATGTTCCAGGTCTTATAAAAGAAGCCGAAGAGTGTCAGCTTCGATGATGTTTTCGATGTGTCCTCGAAGAGGAAGGTGTAGGTGCGCTTGCTTTTGAGCTTTTTGCGGATCTTAGAGTAGGATACTTTCTTATTGTACTCGTGGGTCACAAAGGCGGACGGGCCGCTGACTGCCGAGCCGGTCGCTGCCGAGCCGTCGTCGCTGCCGTCACCGTCGCCGATCTCCGTGCCGTTGTCGATGAACGGGCGAGTGGATGGTGTCACAGCTGCGTCGGTCGTGGTGGCCGGGACAGTCTCATCTGTGATGCCCGCTGTGGTGCCCGCTGTGGCGTATGTGGCCGTGGTGTCCGCCATGGTGTCCGCCATGGTGCTCGCTGTGGTGTTCGCTGTGGTGCCTGCCATGGCACGGGAGAGGGCAGTGCCTGCCGTGATCCCTTCACTGCCTGTGAGCAGGCTGCCACACAGGAAGCCCCACAGGCTCAGCGTAGCGATACGACGTCTGTTCCTATATATAAAGTTCATTTTCATTTCTTTTTTCTTGTTCATGATTAACCTCCAGTGTTTTTTCATATTGTTTTTTGATTATTCTCATTCATTTTTTATGTGAATGGGAGTGAATCTGTCATGATTATTCTATGTATGTAGTATAAATATAGCACGAAAAATCGTGCTTGTCAACCAGGTTTCCAAAAAATTTTAAAAAAAACTTGACAAAAAAGAAACATGTTGTTAAAATGTTACAGAAATGTTAAGGAAAAGAGAAAAGACGAGCAGAGGCAGCTGAGAGATGGCGTGCATACATACATGTGATGACTAGATGACAGCTCGTCAAAGGAGGAAAGTAGTAATGAAGAAGTTGTTAGTCCTGCTGCTGTTTGTAGCAGTCCTGGCCGTGAACACGACCGAGGCGAGTGCTGCAGAGTTTACCGGCAGGCAGAAGAAAATCGTAGATACCATCTACGATGTCGTGTCAAAAGAGAAAAACTGGGAAACCTATGGTAGTCTTCCTTCCGTATGTATCGCGCAGGCGTACGTCGAGAGTGGCGTAGGAGCCGCCGGACGGAAGAACAACCTCTGGGGTCTGAATGGCGGACGCGCCACATATGGCTCATTGAAAAAAGGCATCTATGCATATATGAAGTGCATCAACAAAAGATGGTACACGCGCTACGGCGCGACGGATACCAAGAGCTGGAAAAAGCAGATCCGCAGCATCCTGCGAGGTGGGTATTGCGTGCCGGCATCCGGGTACTACAACAAGGTAGCGAGAGTCATTAAGAGCTACAACCTGAAAAAGCTTGATAAGAAGATGTTTAAGGAGATCAAGTCAGCGAAGAAGATGCGCAAGGGGAAGGCTGAGGCAAAGAAGCAGCGTGAGAAGGAGCAGCGTGAGAAGGAGCAGCGCGCTAAGGAGCTTGAGGAGAAAAAGCAGATCCTGGCGGATATCCCGTCGGTGATCGCGGACTTCATGGTGAGTTTTCACGTCGGCAGCGTGGCGTGATGTGACGCGAGCGCACGACCGCACACAGGGCTGTGTGCGGTGACACACAACGTAAGATAGAGGAGGCTTAGGCCTCCTTTTTTATTGACCCGAGATGCCAGTTATGGTAGAATTAGGCTATGCGAGTGGTCGATAAGATACGTGTCAGCGTTTTCGCACGACTCGCGACGGAGCGTCGGCTCGCTGTGAGAAAATGTACGCCGCTGACGCTGCCTGGTGAGAGTATGTAGAGGTGAGGTTGAGATGGAGCGGAGGAAGCTTTCGCGGGTAGATATCATCATAGGTGTGGCAGCTGTCGGGATCGGTGTGATCCTGGTGGCCGCGTATCTGCTGATGCGACAGCCGGGCGCACGTGTCGTCGTGTCCATCGACGGCAGGGAGGTCGCCACGTATGACCTCAGCGACGATGTGGACGTGATCATACAGGACGTCGCGGGCGCCGCCACAGAGAGCACGGACTCTGCTGACGCCACAGAGGAAACCGCAGCGGGCGCGGGCAGCACCGCCACCACGGCAGATGCTGCAGGCGGCGAGAGCAGCGCCGCGGGGCGGAACCGGCTTATCATCCGGGGCGGTGAGGCCTGGATCGAGGAGGCGGATTGCCCGGACAAGCTCTGCGTCAATCAGGGCCACATCTCACACACGCATGACAGCATCGTCTGTCTCCCGCACCACATCTCCGTCCGCATCGCGGGCGAGACCGAGCAGGCGGCGCCAGACGCTGTGACCAACTGACGACGGCAGGCACACACAGCCGGCACGCACAGCAGACCACACAGCACACGCGGCGGGCACACACAGCAGACCACACAGCACACGCAGCGGGCACACACAGCCGGCGTGGCGGGACCGCACGATGATCGCAACACCGATTTAACACCCGAAAATACGTACAGTAAAGGAGGATTTAACCATGTTTGAGCAGGTAAAACTGAGTTACGAGGCCGATGGGCTGGAGCCGCAGATCGACAAGCTGACGATCGAGACACATTACGGCAAGCACCACGCCCTCTACACCAAAAATCTTAACGACGCTGCCGAGAAGGCAGGCGTAGCAGACAAAGATATCGAGGACCTCCTGGCAAACCTCGATCAGGTGAGTGATGAGGCACTCCGGAAAGCCCTCCGAAACAACGGTGGAGGTTACTATAATCATAACCTGTATTTCTCGACGCTGTCGGCAGCCGGCAACACCGAGCCGGTCGGCGACCTAAAGTTAAAAATCACCGAAAAGTACGGAGATTACGCCACCTTAAAAGAAGAATTAACTAAATTAGCCCTGGGACAGTTTGGTTCCGGATGGGCATGGCTCTCCGCAAATCCGGCCGGTGAGCTGATGGTATCAGCGAGTCCGAACCAGGACAACCCGATCAGCGAGGGGACCGGCTTCATTCCGATCCTGGCGATCGACGTGTGGGAGCACGCTTACTATCTCAACTACAAGAACCTGCGCGCAGATTATGTAGCCAAACTCTTCGAGATCATCGACTGGACCCTGGTGGAAGCTAACTACCAGCGCGTGATGTCCAAGTAAAA
>JAZASH010000119.1:0-3639 GCA_036343395.1 Eubacterium sp.
ATGGAATTCAGCTTATGCATGATTGTAAAAAACGAGGAGCGCGTGCTCGCGCGCTGTCTGGACTCACTCCACGACCTCATGGACGAGATCATCATCGTCGACACCGGCTCGACCGACGCGACGAAGGACATCGCCCGCCGCTACACCGACAAGGTCTATGACTTCACCTGGGTCGACGATTTCTCCGCCGCGCGGAACTTCGCCTTCTCAAAAGCGACCAAAGATTACATCTATTCCGCGGACGCCGACGAGGTCTTAGACGAAGAAAACTGGGCAAAGTTTGACATATTAAAACGCAACTTAATAAGCGACATCGAAATCGTTCAGATGATCTACGGCAACCAACTCGAGAGCGGAACGGCCTACAATTTTGACGCCGAACTCCGCCCAAAACTTTTCAAAAGATTACGCACGTTCACCTGGATCGAGCCTGTCCACGAGCAAATGCGACTCGACCCGCTGGTCTTTGACTCGGATATCGTGATCACACACAAGCCCGAGGGACTACACAGCGGCCGCGACTACCGCATCTTTTTAAAAGAGTTCGCTGAGGGACGCCGCCTCTCCAAGCACCTCCATCATATGTACGCGATGGAGCTCTTCATCTCCGGCTCGGACGACGATTTTCTCGCAGCGGAGTCTGTCTTTGCGCAGAGCGCTTGTGATGAAACACGCGGCATTGACGAGGTCAAGGAAGCCGTCTGCGTCGTCTGCCATGCAGCGAGATTACGAGGGGATGCGCGGACTCTCCTCAAGATGTCGCTAAAAGATCTCCTCACCGAGGGCTCTGCTGAGATGTGCTGTGAACTCGGCCGGTACTTCTACGACCAGGAGGACTACGAGGAGGCAGCGATGTGGTTCTATAACGCCATGCATGAAACCGAGCCGATCCTCACCGTACAGGCCGCGCAGGAGTGGCCGCAAAAAGGCTACGCCCTGTGTGCAGAAAAGCTGGGCCTCAGCCTGGACGATGACGCACAGGCATAGCCGCCACGAGGCAGACGCTGCGGAGGCGACGACCGGCCGACAAACCGACCCGGCGAAACATCCCGATACTCCTTGACTATCTACCTGTTTTGCTTTATAATAAGAAGTCGGTGTGCATTCACCAAAACGACAAGAAACAGGAGCCTGCGACGACGATCCGGCTCCGGAAACAAATGAGGAGCCCGCGACGACGATCCGGCTCCGGAAATAAACGAGGAGCCTGCGACACCTGTCCGGCTCCGGATTGTGAGGTTTTATGATCACTGCGGTAGTGGGCGCCAACTGGGGCGACGAAGGAAAAGGAAAAATCACAGATATGCTGGGAGAGGAGAGCGACATCATCGTTCGTTTTCAGGGCGGCGCAAATGCCGGCCATACGATCGTGAACGACTACGGGAAATTCGCGCTTCACATCCTCCCCTCCGGTGTTTTTTATGACCATACGACGAGCATCATCGGAAACGGTGTGGCATTAAACATCCCCGAGCTCGTAAAGGAGATCGACGAGATCGTCGGCAAGGGCGTACCGAAGCCGAAAATCCTGGTATCGGATCGCGCTCAGGTCGTGATGCCGTACCACATCCTCTTTGACGAGTACGAGGAGGAGCGACTGGCGGGCAAGTCCTTTGGCTCGACGAAGTCCGGCATTGCGCCTTTTTACTCCGACAAATACGCCAAGATCGGTATCCAGGTGTGCGAACTCTTCGACGAGGACGCACTCCGCGAGAAGCTGACCGGGGTGATCGTTAAGAAAAATATCCTGCTCGAGCATCTCTATCACAAACCGCTCCTCGATGTGGACGAGCTGATGCAGACGATGCGCGAGTACCGTACGATGATCGAGCCCTATGCCTGCGACGTCGGATCATTTTTATACCAGGCACGGAAAGACGGAAAGCGGATCCTGCTCGAGGGACAGCTCGGCAGCCTGAAGGACCCGGATCACGGGATCTACCCGATGGTGACCTCGTCCTCGACGCTGGCCGGCTACGGTGCGATCGGCGCCGGTGTGCCGCCGTATGAGATCGGACGGATCGTGACGGTGGTAAAGGCTTACTCGTCAGCCGTGGGCGCGGGTGAGTTTGTCAGCGAGATCCTGGATGAGGAGGCCGCTGACGAGCTGCGCAGACGCGGTGGTGACGGCGGTGAGTACGGTGCGACGACCGGACGCCCGAGACGTATGGGCTGGTTTGACGCTGTGGCGAGCCGTTACGGATGCCGGGTGCAGGGCGCGACCGAGGTTGTGCTGACGGTGCTCGATGTCCTGGGCTACCTCGATGAGCTGCCGATCTGTGTCGGCTACGAGGTGGACGGCAAGGTACTGCGTGACTTCCCGACGACCGGGCTGCTGAAAAAGGCTAAGCCGGTGTACGAGACACTCCCGGGCTGGAAGTGCGACATCCGCGGCATCACGAAGTACGAGGAGCTGCCGGAGAACTGCCGTCGGTATATCGAGTTTATCGAGAAGGAGCTGGAGGTGCCGATCAAGATGGTATCCAACGGTCCGGGCCGCCACGAAATCATTCATCGTTAACCAAAGTATAAAATCCCATCGATAACGGAGAAGTTAGATGAGAGAGAAGATCTATTTCCTTGCGAAAGGAAACTTCACATATGAGCCCCCGGGGCTGGTGATCAGCCCGGAGAAGGTGGAGCTGGAGGTCGTGAGCGGGACAAAAGCGCAGACGACCTTCACGGTTTCGAATTCCCGCCGCACCAAGCTCAAAGGCTTTGGCTTTGTGCCGGCGCAGGAGATCACATTTTTACCGATCTTCGAGGGGGAGGAAAACGCGCTCACCGTCGAGGTGGACGCGACCGAGCTCATCGCCGGGACCAAGCTGTCCGGCAAGCTTCTTTTAGTGACCGATTGTGGGGAGACGCGTGTCCCCTATGAGATCAACGTGGTCGCGCCGGTGCTTACCGACGAGGCCGGGAAAAAGGTCAGCGACTACTTCACGCTGATGAGTCACGCGGAAAAAGCGCCGAAAGAGGGCCTGAAGCTTTTCCGCGATCCGATGTTCCGCGAGACCTTCCTTTACCGCGACGCCGAGGGGCAGCTGGTGTACGACCGCCTGATGAAGGGCAACACCGGACTCTCGGGGATGGAGGAGTTCCTCGTGGCTTTCGGGAAAAAGGAACCCGTCCGCTTTATGCTGGAGCATGCGGGGGACGATGTCGTCGAGTATGAGCTGTCCGGCAGCGATATCGACGATGTGATCATGATCAATCTCAACGCCTGGGGCTGCACGGCGATTCGTGTGGATGTCGAGGGCGATTTTATCGAGGCGGAGCGCCAGATCCTGTGGACCGACGAGTTCTCGGATATGCGCGGGCGTCTCGGCTTCCGGATCATCGCCGGACGCGTCAGCGAGGGCAACCACTTTGGACGGATCACGTTCACGAGCCCCTACGAGACGCACTCCGTCGGGATTTATGTACACAGTCCGGTGGGGGCGAAGGAGAGGAAGATCGGCCGCGCGAAGCAGGCGGTCGAGGCGATGCTCTATCGCAGCCTCCTGGCCTACGAGGAAGGGCGCGTGCCGAAAGAAGAGCTCAAGGCATTTTTACAGAAGCACCGTGCCGTCCTCGAGAGACTGAATTTCCGCTATCACATGCCGCTGATCGGCTACATGGCCTGGATCCTCGGCAGTG
>JAZASH010000120.1:0-3610 GCA_036343395.1 Eubacterium sp.
GATCGATCGCGCGCGAGGACAGTATCTCGGCTTCATCGACAGCGATGACACGATCGAGGCGGATATGTATCAGCTGCTCTACGACAACCTGATCCGGGAGGACGCCGACCTGTCGATGTGCGGACTCGCGGATGTCTACGGTGGTGAGGTGACAAACCCGGTTACGGATCCGATCTATCAGGTGATGGATGCCGAGCAGGCAATCCGGACCGTCTTCGAGGCAAAGCTGACCTCGGTGACGCCGGTCAACAAACTGTATAAAAGGGAACTCTTTGAGGGTATCCGTTATCCGGTCGGAGAGGACTCCGGCGAGGACGCGTCGATCATCGTCGACCTGTTGCTTCGTTGTAAAAAATGCGTCCTGACGACCGAGCAAAAGTATTATTATATCCACCGTGAGGGCAGCATCACGACGCGTCCGTATCGCACGAGCGACCGCTCCGTGATCCGCGCGTATCAAAAGAATTATAAGCTGATAAAAAAGCACATGCCGTCGCTCCTGCCGGAAGCGCGTATGCGGCTGTGCTGGGCGCATTTTTTCGTCCTCGACAAACTTTTAATAAGCCCCAACCGCAAGGATTTTAAGGAAGACGAAAAAGAGCTCGTCCGCTACCTACGCAAGCGCTCGCGTTTTATCATTCGCGATCCGCGCTTCAATAAGACGCGTAAGATGGCGATGCTAATGTTAAAGATAAATACTGGACTTTACAGAAAATGTGTACTTTGGCAAAGAAAGAACAGGGGTCTGGCGTAAGGCGTCAGCGCTGATGCGACACTTACCACAAATGTGGAGGAACTATCAATGAGTAAATGGAACCGATATGTTGAGACCGGGCGAGCATCGCTCGTCTTCCGCGTTCTCTTGGTCCTCTGGGACATCCTATGCGTCAACCTCTGCTCTTTCCTGGCGCTGATGATGCGCTACGACCTGCGATTTGACCGCGTCAAGATCGCCGGCATCGCCGAGGACTACCCGCAGGGATACCTCACAACGATCATCGACATGGCGATCATCAACACGATCCTGACGCTGGTGATCTTCGCGCTGTTCAAGCTCTACCACAGCCTGTGGCGCTTCGCCGGCATCAATGAATTTTTAAACGTGATGTTCGCCTGCGGCATCGCCGGTGTGATCCACTTTTTATCAGTCTTCGGCACCTACCACAAGCTGCCGCGATCGTACTTTGTTTTCTATACGATCCTGCTGTTTTTATTCACGCTGGCTATCCGTTTTTCATACCGCGTGATGCGCCTGGTTTACCGCAGCCGCACGCACGGTGCCGGCATGCGAAACACCCTGATCATCGGAGCCGGAGAGGCGTGCAACTTGATCATCAGCGAGCTCGTAAACTCCGACCGACTGGACGCGAACATCTGCGGCATCATCGACGATGACAAGACAAAAAAAGGAACCTACATCCACGGCGTGAAGGTCCTTGGCGGGCGTGAGAGGATCGTCGAGGTGGCAAAAGAAAACGACATCAACGAGATCATCGTCGCGATGCCGAGTGCACCGAAGCGCGAGATCGGAGAGATCCTCGAGATCTGTCAGGAAACCGGCGCGGCCTTAAAAATCCTCCCGGGCATGTACCAGTTTGTCAACGGTGAGGCAGCCGTCGAGAAGCTCCGTCCGGTCCAGATCGAGGACCTCCTCGGACGCGAGCCGGTCAAGATCGACATCGACAAGGTCACGGATTATGTCCGCCATAAGGTCGTCCTGGTCACGGGTGGTGGCGGATCGATCGGAAGCGAGCTGTGTCGTCAGATCGCAGCGAAGCATCCAAAGACTCTGATCATTTTTGATATATATGAAAACAACGCGTACGAGATCCAGCAGGAGCTCATCCGCGAGTATCCGTCGCTCCATCTGCAGGTGCTGATCGGATCGGTGCGCAACACCTCGCGTGTGGAGAAGGTGTTTGCGACCTACAAGCCGGACATCGTCTATCATGCAGCGGCGCACAAGCACGTTCCGCTGATGGAGGAGTCGCCGAACGAGGCGATCAAAAATAACGTCTTCGGAACATATAAAACCGCCCTCGCGGCAGACAAATACGGCACGAAGCGGTTTGTCCTGATCTCGACGGATAAGGCGGTCAACCCGACCAACATCATGGGCGCGTCAAAGCGCATCTGCGAGATGATCATCCAGGATCTGAACACGCGCTCGGAGACGGAGTTTGTCGCGGTGCGTTTCGGTAACGTGCTCGGCAGCAACGGCTCGGTGATCCCGCTGTTTAAAAAGCAGATCGAGGCGGGCGGTCCGGTGACTGTGACCGACAAACGCGTGATCCGTTACTTTATGACGATCCCGGAGGCGGTGTCGCTGGTGCTCGAGGCAGGTGCGATCGCCAAAGGCGGGGAGATTTTTGTCCTGGATATGGGCAAACCGGTGAAGATCGACGACCTCGCAAAGAATCTGATCCGTCTGTCCGGGTATGAGCCAGGCGAGGATATCGAGATCGTCTACACGGGACTGCGCCCCGGCGAGAAGCTGTACGAGGAGATGCTGATGGATGAGGAGGGTCTGCAGGACACGGCCAACGAGATGATCCATATCGGGCGTCCACTCGAGTTTGACAGTGAGATGTTCCGCACCAAGCTCGACGAGCTGTACCGCGCGGCCTACGATGAAACCGACCAGATGAAACGACTCGTAACCGAGATTGTTACGACATATACGATGCAGGAGAAAGAACAGTGAAACAGAAACGAAATGACATACGAAACATAGCGATCATCGCGCACGTCGATCACGGAAAGACGACGCTCGTGGATGAGCTTTTGAAGCAGAGCGGTGTTTTCCGCGAAAACGAAGAGGTCGCGGAGCGCGTGATGGACTCCGACGATATCGAGAGAGAGCGCGGCATCACGATCCTTTCGAAAAATACCGCGATCACCTATAACGATGTAAAGATCAATATTATCGATACGCCGGGACACGCCGACTTCGGCGGCGAGGTGGAGCGCGTCCTGAAAATGGTAAACGGCGTGATCCTCGTGGTGGATGCCTTTGAGGGGGCGATGCCGCAGACGAAGTTTGTTTTGAAAAAGGCACTGGAGCTGTCGCTGCCGGTGGTTGTCTGTGTCAACAAGATCGACCGTGAGGAGGCGCGACCGGCCGAGGTGGTCGATGAAGTGCTCGAGCTTTTTATCGATCTGGAGGCGGACGAGGCACAGCTCGACTGTCCGTTTATTTTTGCCTCGGCGAAGGAGGGACGTGCCTACGCAGAGATCCCGACGGGCGAGGAGATGTCTGATGGCAAGGCGGATATGCGCCCGCTGTTTGATGCGGTGCTCGATTTCATCCCGGCGCCGGAGGGCGATCCGGATGCGGAGACGCAGGTGCTGATCTCGACGATCGACTACAACGAGTACGTCGGGCGAATCGGTATCGGTAAGGTGGATAACGGCTCGATACGCGTGGGCCAGGAGGCGGTCATCGTCAACCACCACGATCCGGATAAGCGGGAGAGTGTGAAGATTTCCAAACTGTATGTATTTGAGGGGCTGAACCGGACTGAGGTCAGTGAGGCTTCTTTCGGCGAGGTCGTGGCGATCTCGGGTATCTCGGATATCCATATCGGGGATACGCTCTGCGGGCCGGAGA
>JAZASH010000121.1:0-3592 GCA_036343395.1 Eubacterium sp.
AAGACGGCTTCGTAATAATTGGGAATCCCGTACTCATTGACAAGGAAATAATTGACGTCAAAGCCTTCCTCTTCCAATTGAGGCACTTCATGGTTGACCAGGCAGCCGATCGTAGCATCGACCTGATTTGTGGTCATGGAACTCATGAGCTCAAATCCGACATTGACGAGTTCCACGCTCTCGGGATCTTCACCATTTGCCTTCATCATGGCCCAGACCAGAGCTTCACTCAGAGCTGTTCCGGCGAAGCCGACCTTTTTGCCCACCAGGTCTTTGGGAGAGGTGATGTTCTTGTCTGCAAGAGACAGGATCACATTCAGGGGAGACTGGACAACTGCCCCGATGGATTTAATGGGGACGCCCTGGTTGGCCACAGCCTGGATGATGTCCTGCTGATAGTAGAGGCCGATCTGGGCTTTTCCGGCCGCCACCAGAGCGAGGGCATCATTCTCGTTGGCGGGGAAGCGGATCTTCACATCCAGTCCCTCGTCCGCGAAATAGCCGCGCTCGATCGCAGTATAAAGGAATGCGTGAAGGGCATTGGGGTACCAGTCAAGGACCACATCCATCTCTCTGAGCTTCCCCGAAGGCTTTGCATTCTCCTGTTCAGCGGCCCCTGCCGCTGTGGAAGCATCCGCCGCTTCCTCTTTTACAGCTTCCTCTTTATTTGAAGGAGCGGCTGCGCTCTGTCCGGCATTTCCTCCGCAGCCGACGCACAGGAGGGCGCACATACACACGCACAGCACAGCGGCTGTCAGCGCACTGACCAGAGATTTCTTTTGATTCTTTCTTTTTTTCATACCTTCAGCTATGACCTCCTGTTCACAAATAAGTATACATCTGTTTCCGGATATGCATGAATCCACCATGAACCTCCACCCCCATGCGGTGCTGAACCGCGTCCTTTGGAGGTGGTATCAAAGCCCCTTCGGGCTTTAGAAACCCTCCGGTTTTCTGATATCTGACCGTCGTGCCGGTTTCCCCTTCCGGACCGTTCCCGGCCGGCCGTACGAGTACGGGACTGTCCATGAGCCCCTTATCCGTCGGGATCTTCCACAGCTCTCCCTCCGGAATACTTTCTGCGGATCTTTACGCGGTCCGCGCGCGCTGCAGGGCTTTAAAGCCCATGGTCTCCGGATGAGCAAGGAAACGGAAGTCCTCCGTCCCCTCCCATGCGCCCGGGACCGCCTTCCTCAGGATGTTCGCTGCCGCATTGCAGTCCGCGTTCACTGAGTATCCCCTGCTGCAGGCATACAGCCCCCGTGCCGTCCTCTTTCCGGAAAAGACAGGCTCCCCTTTCTCTTCCCCGTATACCGGCATCGGGTCCATGGCGGTGATATCCGCCTTTGAAGTATACGACTCTTCCTGCTCCACGATGAGGATCCCCTCTTTCGCGGCCTTGTATCCGATCATCTTCCTGAGCCTGTCATGCGGCACGCTGACAAAGTTCTGGTCATTGGCCTTTCCCATATCAGCGCCCTGCTTCCAGCCCCTGTTCGTGCCGATGACCAGAGTCCCCACACCGTGCTCCACACAGTAGCGGATGATGTCCGTGGAGATCTTGTGCATCATGTCCCTCATGAAGCCGTCGTGATGCAGGGACAGCCGCCTCAGGCGGGCGCTTTCCGCGGACCTGTGTTTTTTCCCTTTCGTCATGATGCTGACAGCCCGTGCCCTCTTTTTATGGAAGGACCGGTTTTCGGAGAGGACAGCACCGCCTTTGTATATGCGGGACGCATGGTCCGTCGATACGATGGCTGCGATATTGTCCGTCCCCAGGTCGATCCCCGCGGCATGCGGGCGGGATGCGGAAACTGAGACCTCCTCCGTCTCCAGCACAAGGACCAGCATGATCTTTCCGTAATACGGCTTCACCTGGACCTCCTTCAGGACGCTGTCCCTGTGGATGTGGGGAAGGTACAGCCGCTCCCTTATCAGCGGGAGCTTGAGCTCCATCCCCGCATATCCCCTGCATGCAGGACCTTCCGTCCTGTCCGCGCAGCTGTCCGGGGTGTCGATATCCCTGTACACCGGGTACAGCACTGCGTCCTGGCTGGAAATGTAAAAGGTGTGCACACCGTTCTTGAGGTACTTCGGCATGCGCGGCCTCCCGGTAAACCTGCCCGGTGCCTTTTTATATCCCTTCACCGCGGACAGCCACCCTTTGAAGGTACTGACTGCCTCCTTCAGGATCCGCTGGGCTGTCTGCATGGGGAGTCCTGCAAAAAAGTCCGGATTTCTATTCGCGCGCATGACGGCATCCAGCGCCCGGTATGACAGGACCCTGCCTGCCTTTATGTCCGGATACACCTCCTTCATGACAGCGATCTCGCGGAAGACTTCCTTCTCATTTTCCGACCGGTCCTCTTTGTCCCAGCCGGTAAAGACCTGGCGGATCCGGAACAGCGCCGCATTATAAAGGCACTTGGAAAGCTCCGCGCTGCCTTCCAGATGCCCGAAAAGACCAGGGTATCTGTCCTTTGAAAGTACTGTTGTGTCCGCCATATACATGAATGGGTGCTCCTTTCACATTCCAACAAAACTATGGTATTATTATACTAAATATGAAAATGGATGTAAAGGAGAAATCGAATATATGTACGATAAAAAGAAAGGGCACCCATACTACACGAACCGCCACAGCTGTTTCCTGCTGCAGTACCATATGGTGCTGGTGACAAAGTACCGGCACCCTGTCCTGACCGGCGGGGTAAAAGATCTCGTATACAGCACGATCCGTGACATCTTCAGGGAAAAGGGGCTCGTGATCATGGAGTTGAACGGGGGGCCGGACCATGTCCATATCCTGTTTGAAGCTGACCCCTTTACCGCTCCCGGGAGTCTCGCCAACATAGTCAAGACGAAGACATCCCGGTTCGCGAGGAGGGAATACGGTGAGACTATCCTCAGGAAGTATTACTGGAAGCCTTTCTTCTGGTCGGACAGTTATTTTGTCACGACGGTCAGCGAGAATTCTCTCGCAGTGGTCCGGGATTACATCCGGAACCAGTAAGTTTCTTCTGGCATTCACCCACAACCATGCGGTGCAGCAGCTCCTATGGATGTGGTACTCTGCTGCTTCGCTTTATAGACCGGAACCTGTTATTTGGTGGGCTGACAGCCCACAGCTCAAAGGGAAAAATCGTTTATAATAGCACCTGGCCGATGTAGAATAATCCATACATGAATCATCCCGGGTTCCCCGCTCTGACTTGTATGTAATTGTATGTGACTCGTATGCAATTAAATGAAAATTGTATATAAATCAGACTGATCTGCGTTTGCGGGTGAGCGCCCGCATCCATCTGTCAATAAAAAAATGAAGAATAAAAAAGAATAAAATCGGAAAGGAGGGTCTGCACCCCATGGAAGAATCTACTACCGGCAATCTTGCGAAAATTCTCTCAAACATCGATTCTGCCAGAGAGATGGAAGAGTATCTTGAGCTCCCTGAGGTGGTAAACAGCTGGCAGAGCTTTCCGGAATATTTCCAGTCCCTGGAAGCCGTCAGGGAAATGGACAGCAGAAATCTGATCCGCAGCAGTGGTCTTGAGCGGTCATATTATTATCAGGTAATGAAGGGTACCCGCCG
>JAZASH010000122.1:0-3566 GCA_036343395.1 Eubacterium sp.
GCGAACTTCAGAAACTCGATCCCGACGTCATGCGCCCCGCTCGTCTGCGACCGGAAAACCCAGTGCCGATTCGTCACATACGCAAACACCAACGCGATCAGGATCGAAATCAGATTCCCCAACAGCGTTCCGATCGCGAACTCACCCCAGTACCACGTCTCCCAATGCAACACGTACCAAAAGAACGCGCTCAACAACAAATTCAAGAACGTGGTCATCGCCCCGAAAAACAGGTACAACAACCCCTCCCGGTGCTTCTGATAAAACGGCTCGAATATCCTTAGCACCGGCAATCCCATCAAAATATCAAATATGTCTCTTCTCTCCGTTTCCATCCTATCACCTATACTTCTCACAGCCGTAATCATGTACTGCCGGCACGAAGGGAATGCCAAACGCATGAGCGCACGCTTTTTGCGCGAATAAAATGCTCCCTGAGCACAGCAAACGCATGAGCTACGACGTCACATCCATTCCGTGTTCCTGCAACCACTCGATCACACGCGCGGTTGACGAACCATCCACGACATCGTGATACCACCCGCGCGCCTCAGTGACCGCGCTCATCGACGTCTTCGCGAGCCCGACGAAAGCAAGCAGCTCTGCGAAACTATTGATCTTAAATCCGGCGAGATCCTCCTCGAGATCATCAAAGCAGCAAACACAATCGCGGAAGAAAGTCCCTGCATCCCGCAGCGTCAAACCGATCGGCTTGCCCGTCAGCAGATAATCAAAATACACCGACGAATAATCCGTGATCAGCGCCGTCGAATCCGCGATCAAGCCATACAGCGAAACATCACACCGTCTCAAAAACTCATCATCGGCGATCCGGATATTCGAAAGCGCCACCTTCGACACATACTGCAGATCCTGCGACGGATGCGGTCGAAAATAGATCTTCAACCCACACTCCTCGAGCTTCTGATCCAGCGTCTCCAGTTGCTCCGTATCCTCGACCTCCGGCATACCGAAAGGCATCTTGGGATTTTTCTTGGCGCGCAGCTGCTGCATCGCCATGACCTCCCAGCGTCCCTCGTCGATTGCCTGCTTGTTCTCCTCCCGCTCCTGCGACCGCTCGGCCGCCTTGTTCCGGTGCTGACGATAGGTCGGCATCCACAGGATATACTCCTCCCTCTCATGGATATGCCAGAAAAATGCGTGCTCCTCGCCGTCCTTTTTACCGCTCTCTTCCCGGCGAAGCTTATCCGCCTCGGAGCCCGCTACCAGCACATCGTTTCGCGGATATCCGATCGGCAGCAGCACCTCCTCCGGGATATGCGCCATCTCCGTGTAGATCGATTTCCAATACACGCCGCAGATGACATACCCGTCGCATGCGCCGATCTCCCCGTAGTTGGTATACTCCGGCAGCAGCTTGATCGGCATCCCGTGCCCGAGATGCAACCGCACCTGGCTGCCCCTTACCTTATGAATGTACGAGTTCGAATCCACGATAAACCGGCACCGCGCCCGCGCCTTCGCCAGCTGCCAGGTCGCCCGAAGCCCCGACTTATGCTTGTACACACAGTACACGTTCGGCGGGAGCTCGACACCCTTCACACTCTCCTCGTCGTATACGTTCCAGTAGATGCGGTGCGACTTGTTATACCCGCGCCGCAACAACTCCTCATACACCGTTCCTGAGTTATCCGCGAAGTCCGGATGCGCCTCAAACATCACATCATCCCGCAGCGGGATCACGCGCAGACACAACCGCATCAGCGTCCGCGCCAACCCGGCGAGCAGATCTTTTTCATAACGATTAAAAATAAACAGCCACCCGACGATCATAAACAGGATCGTGTACAGCGCTCCCTGGCATAAAAATGACAGCCAGCCGTTCCGTGCCGTCAGTCCGTCCCAGAAAGGCAGCAGATGCATCCCGTAGCCTGCCAGCGCGACCGGCACGAGACCGAGGAGGATCTTTCCGACCTCCTTCCAGTACTGCGGGATATCGAGACCGATCCTCTTCCAGTAAAACCAGTTCATCGTCAGAATCTGACCCAGACAGGTGCCGAGTCCCGTCGCGCACGCCGCACCAAAGCCGCCGTAGTGCATCGCCAGCGGGATGGACAGGCCGACATTCAGCACCGCGATCCCCAGATACATCACGGAGCGGAAACGATGCCGGTTCAGCGCACGGATCACGGAGATACCGATATTCTGCGAGAGCGGCACGATCGCCGGCAGGATGACGACCAGCGCGATCGCGTAGGCGTCCCCCATGCTGTCGCCGACCCACAGGCCGATAAACATCCGCCCGAGGATGACAAAACCGCTCATCAAAAATCCCAGAATAATAAACTGGATACGTCCGATCCGAACAAAGATCGAGCTGATCTCTTTCATGCCATTTTTCTTGGTCGTCAGTTCGGTGATACGCGGTAAAAATACCCCGCTGATCGACGTCGACAATTGCTCAAAATACGACGCAAACTGCACGCCGACCGAGTAGATCGTGACCACCACGGAGCTCTGCACGATGCCGAGGATCACTCGGTCCGTGTTGGCGTAAAGCTGGTCGATCACAATATTTAAAAAGATGAAAAAGGAAAATGCGAACACTTCCCGGAACAGCGTTTTATCCCACCCGCGGATCCGGAAGCGCGGCCGATATTTGGTCTGGACGTAGATTCCCTGGATCAGCTTCATCGTCAGTGATACCACCGTCGTGATCACCGCCATCGCCACGGACTCGTAGTCACACAGCATCGCGATAGTCATGCCGCCGTAGGTCAGGATGAAGGTGAGGATGTTCACGCCCTTGAGCACGACGAAGCCCTCGTTGGCGTTGAGGATTGCGGTGTAAATGCCCATCGGGAAAGAACCGACCAGGTTGATCAACAGGATCGCGAAGACGACCTTCAGACGCATCGCTTCCCACTCGGTCAGGCCGCCGCCGGTGGTCGCCGTGAAGATATCCTCGATAAAAATGGTCAGGATCATGCCGACGATCAGCGCGATGAGTGCGATCGCGGAATAGAGGATCAGGAACATACCGTTGATCTTCTCTTCGCCTTCTTTGTCGCCGAGCGCTTTGCAGCGGGCGACGTAGCGGATCATGGTCTGGTTAAAGCCCATGTCGAGGATGGTTAAAAATGAGATCGTGGAGAGCGCGATGGCAAAGACGCCGTATTCGCTGTCGCCGAGGAAGGAGAGGGCGAAGGGCGTGTAAAACAGACCGACGATACACGTCAGCCCCAGGTACACGTATGATAAGAGCGCGCCTGCTTTTCTTTGGTTCATTTTTACTCTCCGTTTGTGTGGTTCTCTAAAGTTTCCGAAGTTTGAAAAAAAGCCTGATGCTCGGGATGCAACACCCCTCACATACAGTTTTTTTCAAACTTCTACTCTGTTCATTCAAATTCAATTATTATTCTTCTTTATATGCTGTGTTTTATTTGTAACGTATTGGTGATAGTATATTTCCCATGGGTCAGTCGCTGTTTTAGGATACGTTTTTACACTGTAATTTCTGACGAGATCGTCGGAAAGGGCGGCTGAATATACCTCCGAGCCGAGGAGGTTCATATGGCCGGGGTTGTACATGTGCTTCTCGGGGA
>JAZASH010000123.1:0-3547 GCA_036343395.1 Eubacterium sp.
CCAAACTGCTTGCTCTCTTCTTCCTGCTGCTTTTTCTGCATCATCATCTGATAGGTCTGGAGGAGATTCTCCTTTGACAGCTTCGATGCCATCTCGGCGATATCTGCATCCTCGATCCGGCTGGCGGCACTGGTCAGATTCTCCTGGCCGATCGCATTGTACTGGGATACATAATCCATCGCGTTGTACTGGGCACCGACCTTACCGCGTGTGGAGGACACCTGCTCCAAAGCATTGTCGATGATGGATACGGAGTTCTTTGCCGGGTCGTTTGATGTGACATCAAAGTCCTTGATCCCCAAGGCCTCCAGCGTCGCTGTACCGATGTCAACCTTCTCGCCCTGACCCTCGTTCGCTCCGGTCTGTGCGTAACCCTCATAGGATCCGTCCAGAAGCTTTTTCTTGTTGAACTCAGTGTTGTTTGCCGTCTCGGCAATCCCCTGCTTCAACTGCTCAACCTCATCCTGGATCTTCTGACGGTCATCGTCTGTCAATACCGCTGTATTCTGCGCCTGTACGGCCAACGTACGAATACGGCTCAGGCTGTCTGCTATCTTATCCGTAGCACCGTCGGCTACGTTCAAAAGCGATTTTACATCCTCGGCATTCTGCCTGCCTTGCGCCAATCCATTGACCTGGGCGTTCTCCTTTTCTACGATCGCCGACTCCGCTGCTCCATCAGCGGCACTCTGAAGTCTGTTTCCACTTGCGATCGCTGCGGTATAGTAACCTGCACCACCGGAAACACCTGAAATTTCACTCATATCAATCGCCTCACTTTCTCTGTACCTGTTGATATGCGTCTACTTATGTTTATGATAACACAGAAGAAATCCCTTGTAAAGCAGTTTTTTCGCTTTTTTTCGACATTTTAGCGAAAGTTTTTCGGAAAATCGGTTGTCTTTTTCGCCGCTCTGTGTTATAATGGCAACAGTTTGAAAATCGTTAAAAGCATAACGATGGATTGGAGGACAATATGGCAAAGAGACTGGTAACCCGAAGCGACTTTGACGGATTAGTATGTGCGATGCTCTTAAAGGAGATCGATATCATCGACGAGATCACTTTTGTCCACCCGAAGGATGTACAGGACGGAAAGATCGAGCTCACGTCTAACGATATCACAACAAACCTCCCCTTTGACGCGCGTGTCTCTCTGGCCTTTGACCACCACGAGAGTGAGCTCTCCCGTGTCGATCCGGAGTTAGCAAAGGATAAATTCATCATCGACGGCGACGCGAAGTCTGCCGCTCGTGTAGTATACGATTACTACGGCGGAGCTAAGACCTTTACCCGCGTTTCCGATGAGATCATGGTAGCCGTTGACAAAGGCGATTCCGCTGACTTTACCGTAGATGAGATCCTCGATCCTAAGGACTGGGTACTGCTGAACTTCCTTATGGACGCGCGTACCGGACTCGGACGTTTCCATGAGTTCCGCATTTCCAACTACCAGCTGATGATGGAGTTGATCGATTACTGTGTTGAGCATTCGATCGATCAGGTTCTCGAGTTGCCGGATGTCAAGGAGCGTGTCGCTCTTTACTTCGAGCAGCAGAAACTTTTCAAGGAGCAGCTTGAACGCGTTTCCAAAATCCATGATCGTGTCGTTGTGATCGACCTTAGAAATGAAGAGACCATCTACACCGGTAACCGCTTTATGATCTATGCGATGCATCCGGAAGTAGAGATGAGTGTGCATATTGCATGGGGCTTCAAAAAGCAGAACACAGCCGTGATGATTGGAAAGTCGATCGTCAACAAGGCATCCAATGTCAACATCGGTGATCTGTGCCTCTCCTACGGTGGCGGCGGTCATGCAAACGCCGGTACCTGCCAGCTGCCAAACGACAAGGTAGACGAGGAGATGCCGACCATCATCGAGAAGTTGAACGGAAACATCCCGGTATAATAACCGACTATTTGATACGACAATCCAAGGCGCTGTTTACGCAGCGCCTTATCTTTACCTCAGAAGGAGGACAGTGCCTGCATGAGCAACTATAATGAGTTGGGCTTTGCTAAACTGGATACCGGACGCGAAGAGCGCACCGGGTTTCCGGAGGTGATATTCTGTCAGGGAAAGCCGGATGATTTTTTGATGGATATTTTTAAAAATGTCTTCGAGAGAGAAGGACGCGTCTTTGGCACGCGTGCGTCCAAAGCTCAATATGAACTCATAAAAAAAGACCTTCCTCAGGTCACATACGATGAGGTGTCCCGTATCCTGATGATCCGGGGCACAAGTGCAGGGGAGTTGTCTTCATCCGGTGAGGCTGCGGACTCTGCGCGTGGGATCGGTGAGATCGCCGTTTGCTCAGCCGGTACAGCGGATATCCCGGTAGCAGAGGAGGCGGCTCAGACCGCGGAGTTTTTCGGCGGTCATGTCGAGCGCTATTACGACATCGGTGTCAGCGGGCTGCATCGACTCCTGGATCGGATCGATGACATCCGTCGCGCCAACTGTGTGATCGCTGTCGCCGGTATGGAGGGCGCACTGGCCAGTGTCCTCGGCGGGCAGGTGAAAAATCCCATCATCGCCGTCCCGACCTCGGTCGGATACGGGGCCAGTCTGAACGGCCTATCGGCGTTATTAACGATGATCAATTCCTGCGCCAACGGTGTGTCTGTCGTCAACATCGACAACGGCTACGGCGCCGGTTATATTGCCACCCAGATTAATCGGTTGGCGGTCGGTACGCAGACACAGCAACCGTAAACACTCATCACGCCGGCAGGCAGGCTGTGCCCCCGGCCATCTCACAGCATACAAGACTCTTGTTATTTTACGACTTCTATTACTGTTTGGACGCATAGTTTCAGGTCTCGGAGGAACGAATAGTTCTCTACGTAACGCAGGTTATATTTCATCTTTTCCGGCAGGATTTCATCCACATAAATGCGATCGGCTTCCTCGCCCATCGCATCAGCCAACTTCTTGGCTTCGTCCTTGTAACGGATACTCGCCTCACTCGTCACACCGGCCGGCAGCAGCAAAGTTGCCATCATCTCCGGTGTGTATTTTTCGACGTATTTTTCTACCTCCGGTCGGGTACCGACCAGGGACATATCTCCCATTATAATATTCAATAATTGCGGCAATTCATCCAAGCGATATTTGCGTAAAAATTCACCGATTTTAGTGACACGTGGATCCTTGTCCGATGTCACAGAAGTGCCGAGTTTCGGGGCATCCTTGACCATCGTACGGAACTTAAATATGCGGAATTTTTTCCCATACGTCGTCACTCGTTCCTGGCGGAAAAAGACCCCTCCCTCGCTCGTTGTTGCGATCGCTATTCCGATGCCGATCAGGACCGGAAATAACAACACTAACAAGAACACGGACACTCCCACATCGAGCATCCGTTTCGCGCATAATTGTTTCTCTTTTTTTACCAGTGCGTCATAGTAAGGACGCACCGCCGCCGTCTGCAGCTCAGACGGTAATTGATCCCATGGTAACATCGGTCCCTCCTACAATCTCACGGATTGGCACATGCTTCTCCTCGGCGAGCTTCTTCACGCTCTCATATTCCGGGTAGAC
>JAZASH010000124.1:0-3505 GCA_036343395.1 Eubacterium sp.
CCGCATCACCGGACACACGGATCCCGGCATCCTTCCACACGCCGAAGCGCTCGATCAGGTTGGCATACTCATCCGCGATATTAAACCCGCCGGTATACGCGTACTCTCCGTCCACCACAACGATCTTCTGATGCGTACGGAAATTCATATATAACTTATTTACATAGCGACCGATCGGATTAAAAACGACGACATCGATCCCCTCGGCCCTCAGCTTCGACGCAAAGCTCGTCGGCGTACGCATGAGCGCCCCGAAATCATCAAACATAAAGCGGATCTCGACGCCTTCATTTTTCTTGCGGAGCAACAGATCGTGAAGCTTATCCCAGAGCGCACCCTCGGCCACGATGAAAAACTCCAGAAAAATAAACCGCTTGGCCTGCTCCAGCTTCTCAAAAATATCGTCGAGGACCAGCTCGCCCATCTCAAAGTAAACGAGCTCGTTATTTTTACACAGAGGCGATCCCTCGGCCTCCATATAGCACGACATACGTGAGGAAACCGGATGCTTGCGCCGGAAGATCTCCGATACCTCCGGGTACTTGATCTGATGAGCATCCACCTCGGCGAAACGCTCCTCGATCTGACGGTTGAGCGGATTTGCCTTGCCCACGCGCCCGAACATAAAAAACATCACGATGCCGGCGATCGGCAGCACGACGCAGATCGACAACCAGCCGAACTTGTACGACATACTGCGGCTGCTGTTTGTCAGGATCAGGATCGCCAGGATCCCGCAGCCCTCCATGAGAAAAAGAAAGAGTGACGAAAACTGTCTCAGCAGGATCGGTATCGTAATAAGGATAGCGAACTGCAGGATCACGAGCAGGGCGATCACGCAGGCACGGATAAATCCGCTCCGCGAGCTCTCCACGCGACCCTCCATCCCACGCAGATGGACAAGGCGCCGATGATCGCGCCATTTGATGTTTTTGTCTCTCTTCGTTGGCATAGCGTCCTCCGTATCGGTCGTCCCGATATGCATACGGATCCGACCTTGTTTCCATTACATACAGAAACAGTATAACATATATTTTTCGATTGCGCTACCCTAAAATGTATGATATGATAAAAAAAATACAACATCTTGTAACAGGAGGCGCCTATGCAAGTTTTTACCGAAACCCTTTCGCTCGAGCCGACCATCATCACGCAGATCGGCCGTTTGCTCCCCTGCGCCCCTGAAAAGGCCTGTTTTTTTGACATCGAGACCACCGGTCTGTCACCGCAGGTCTCCAATGTCTATCTGATCGGCGCCGCCTTTATCAAAGGAAACACGGCCGAGCTGATCCAGTGGTTCGCCGATGACTATACCAGCGAGGCGCAGCTCCTCGATGCCTTTTCGGATGCGCTCACAGACTGCGACACCGTCATCCACTACAACGGAACCACCTTTGATATCCCCTATCTGACGAAAAAATACATCCATCACGGACGGCCGGATCCGTTTCTGAAAGCCGAAAGTCTGGATCTGTACCGTGAGGTCAGCCGCTTTTGCAAGCAACACAGCCCGGCAAACGGCAAAAAAGGCGACAACATTTTTCATACCGAGAACCTCAAGCTGGTCACCGTGGAGCGCCTGCTCGGTTTTGACCGCGGACAGGATTACTCCGGCAAGGAGTGCATCCGCCTCTACACCGACTACATGCAGGAAAAATATGCCCATCACGAGGACAAAGCCGCCGGACTGCAGGCGTCTTTACTCTCGCATAACCGTGACGATCTGGTCGGGACCTGCCTGACCGCGCGTCTCCTGGCCTACACCTCGTATCACAGCCACTGTCCGGAGCTGCAGCTCACGGATGAGGAGGCCGTGTTTACCGACATCCTGCCGGAGGATCTGAGCTACCCCTTCACGCTCACTTATCCCTGCGGCGAAGCGCTCGTCACCTGCGAGCAGGACCGCCTGACCCTACGCATCCCCCTCTTTACCGGCACGCTGTATCACTACTTCCCGGATCATAAAAACTATTTCTACCTGCCGGACGAGGACATGGCCGTCCACAAAAGTGTCGGCTCCTACGTAGACAAGGATCACCGCGAACAGGCCACTGCCGCCAACTGCTACGTAAAAAAGGAGGGCACCTTCCTGCCGCTCCCCTGTGCGCCGACATCTCCCGACATCCCGATTTTTCATAAAAAAAACGCCCCGAAGGGCGCTTATTTCATCGAGGCTTACTCAGCCTCCGTTGAGATGATCTCTTTCTTGTTGTAGCTGCCGCAGTTCTTGCAAACGCGATGCGGAACCATCAGAGCTCCACACTTGCTGCACTTAACCAGCGTAGCTGAAGACATCTTCCAGTTAGCTCTACGCTTATCTCTGCGTGCCTTGGATGATTTATTCTTAGGACAGATACTCATGTCGTTACACCTCCTTACTCCAGTCTTACTTCATAGCCCATCGGGCTCTCTTATCTAATCGATGTCGTTTCGCATAGAAACGCTCACTTGACCTATTATATAGGTATGTGTCCATGTTGTCAAGCAGTTTTTTTCATTTTAAAACAAGTTTTTCATGCGAAACGCAGTCCTGCCCGACCGCTACTTCCTGGGAGGACTGTCCTTTAGTACCATCACCGTGTGGTGGCCCTCCGCGACGAGGATATCTCCCCGCTTTAGATTATCGCTGTTTTCGAGGTATTTCTTATCCGTATACACCGTAAACAGACCGGTTTTTTTCAGTTCGCTCGCCATATTGCCGGTATAGAAGGTAGCCCCGGCGTCCGGGAACGGTAACGTCTTGTCATACGCATAGTACCCGCAGTTGACAACCACGCGGATCAGAGATGAGCAATCCGCTTCACATGGTGTCTTGATATTCTTTAATACCCAATTGACCTTCTTTGCCTCGGTAAAGCTTGTGTTTCTCCTATCCTGCGCATATCCGATGTTATCATTCGCACAGGCCTGCTCCATCGCCTTGGCCATCAGGTCGGCGACCTTTTCGTCATTGCAGCGGATCATCTTGTTCCAACCGTTCTTATACCAGGCACGGATATACACCTCTCGTCCGGTCTGATCGCCCGCAATACCGTTCTTGATACCGGCATTCTCGTTGATCGAAGCATGTCCGATCGCCACCATGCTCTCGTCGACAACGATCTTCGGCGCCTTCGTATAGCTCGGCGTCGCGGTCGGCTTCGGTGTCGTGGTGGACTTAGGCTTCGGCGTCGACGTAGACTTCGGCTTGGCTGTCGCCGTTGCCTTCGGAGTCACGGTCGGTGTGGCAGTCGCCTTCGGCTTCTTGGTTGCCTTCGGAGTCGCCGTCGGAGTTGTCGTTGCCTTCGGCTTCTTCGTCGACTTCGGTGTCGCGGTTGCTTTCGGTGTTGCCGTAGCCTTCGGCTTCTTGGTTGACTTCGGCGTTGCGGTGGCCTTCGGCTTGGCTGTCGCGGTTGCTTTCGGCTTCTTGGTCGTCTTCGGCGTAGCCGTTGCCTTCGGTGTGGCGGTGACCGCAGGCGTAGCCGTCGCTGCCGCCTTCTTCACCTTTACGACGCAGGAATACGTC
>JAZASH010000125.1:0-3467 GCA_036343395.1 Eubacterium sp.
ATTTCGACCGCGGTGATTTACTTTGTTTTGGCGAATCTTTTGATCCTGGTGATCACGGTCTTTGAGAAGAAGATCGATGTGAAGCGCCGCCCCCGCCACGTCAAGCTGTAGGATGGTGCGGCAGCGGCCGGTGGTGTGTCCGGGCGGTGCCTGTCTGCCTGTGTGGTGCATGCTGCTGGCTGGGCGGTGTGCGTGTCTGCCTGTGTGGGGCATGCTGCTGGCTGGGCGGTGGTTGGAGTAGTTGTTGAAGGGAGCTGGACTCATGTTTATTAATAAGTTAAATCAGTTATATAAGCCGGAGAGAATCCTGTATTATACGGAAGCGTCGGATGAGGATATCCGGGCGTTTTATCGCGGGGAAGTCAGCGAGGAGATCAGCCGGTATCAGAATGCGTTTGGCACGTATGACGCGCCCGGCGTTTTTTTCGTTGACTCACTGGATAAGGAAGTGATCGGCATCGAGTACCGTGGCGGTGCAGGTGCCAGTGTGGCAGGTGCTGCTGCGGCGGATGGCGCGGGTGCCGGTGGTGGCACGGGTGGTGCGGCAGCGGGCGGCGGGTCTGCGATTGAGTACCCGGTGGGCTTGAAATCGATCGTGCTGGACGGGGCATTTTTCTACTCCATTGAGATCGATAATGATGTGGAGATCAGCTACCATACGATCCGTGATCTATTCGCCAAGATGGCGGCGGACGATGATGCGCATCGCATCTACTCCGATTTTTCAATCCGAGAGAATCCGAAAGTGATCGGTCTTTTTGCAAGCGAAAAGAAGCTGCGGCTTCTCTATGAGTGCCACCTCGATGACGATCGCGCGAAGTCCGTGATGGAGGGCGTCGTGGAGGACCAGACGAAGGAAGAACTGTATCAGCTGGCGTATAAGGATCCGATCACGGGGCACTTTAACTGGAATCATCTCTCGGCGTACATCGAGATGCCGATGGATGCGGGGATCCGGGATTTTGCATTTGTTCATTTTGATATCAAGGCCTTTCGTGTGCTGAATGAGGTCTACGGCCACAACGCGGCGAACGTGGTTCTGCGAAACGTCGTGAAAGCGATGAACGAGGCGGACTTTGTTTACGCGAGCGCGCGCTGCCATAACGACAACTTCGCGATGCTGATCCGGGATATGCCGGAGGAGGAGACGATCGCGACGTTGGAGCATTTTTTTGAAGGGCTGTCGCATCTCAAGGAGGACAGCTACTACACGATCCTGTATCGGTGCGGCGTGGTGCCGATGCAGTTTGCGATGCTGTACGGGAACCGCGTGGCGGACGCCGGGAAGCTCGCGCAGTCGCTCGGGACCAACGCCGAGCGGACGGATATCGTGATGTACACCGATCAGATGCACGAGGATATCCAATGGGGTAACTACATCAAGGCGTACCTCGACACCGCGGTCGAGCGCGACGAGTTCGTGGTGTACCTGCAACCGAAGTTTGATATCACAACCAATAATCATATTAAGGGGGCGGAGGCACTCATCCGGTGGAATTATAAGAACAAGGATTTCCTGGCGCCCTACCGTTTCATACCATTTTTCGAGAAGGACGGATCGATCGGAAAGATCGACGACATCGTGTTGCATAAGGTCTGCCAGGCTTTCAAAAGCTGGAAGGAGGCGGGACTCCCGCTCTATCCGATTTCGGTCAACCTATCACGCAGCCGACTTTTTGAAAAAAATCTGGTTCGTATGCTCATCGACATTGTCGATACGTACGGTGTGGATCACGGGCTGATCGATTTCGAGCTGACGGAGAGTGCGTCCTACGACAACACAGAGCAGATGCTCCATGTGCTGAACGAACTGCGGGGCGAGGGCTTCAAGATTTCGATGGACGACTTCGGAACGGGGTATTCGTCGCTGTCGCTGCTGACGGAGATGCCGCTCGACACGCTGAAGATCGATAAGAGTTTCGTCGACCACATCGGGACCGAGGACGAGCGCGAAAAGGATCTCGTCGTGATCCGCCATATCATCGCGCTGGCGAAGGAGCTGGATTTTGTCTGCCTCGCCGAGGGTGCAGAGGAGAGTTCGCAGGTGGAGCGCCTGCGCGAACTCGGCTGCGAAGTCATACAGGGGTATTACTTCAGCAAGCCCATCCCGGTGACAGAGTATGAGGACAAGTACTTGAAGTAGTGTGTGGTGGTGCCGCATGCCGGCAGCTGGCTGGTTTGTTGGCTGTCTGTGCATGGCGTGTGCATGGTGCCGCATGCCGGCAGCTGGCTGGTTTGTTGGCCGTCTGTGCATGGCGTGTGGTGGTGCCGCGTGCCGGCAGCAGTGCCGGTGGTATGTGACATACATAGGTTTTACATGGCGGGGTGACCCGCCATTTTTTTATCAAAAAAGTTTCAAGTTTGCGACAAGAAAGTGCGCCCTTTTTGACAATGAGGTTTGATATGATCTGACTTGTAAGGGACAGATCAACACGTGAGATCAGTTCCCTGGGAGAAGGAAAGAGCGCCGGGTGCCGGCTGTGGGAGGCTCCATAGTCGGCGTCTGGCAGTCAAGAGTTCGGCGGTCAACTGCCGGCATCCGCGATCACATAGTAACAGAACTGAAGAAAAGCGCGTAGCATGTAGCGCGAATGCCACTCCTGAGACAACGCACTAACATGGAGCAAAATACCACTCCTGAGACAACGCACTAACATGGAGCAAAACACCACTCCTGAGGCAACTCAAATTACAACCAAACATCGATTAGGTGAGCTTGTTGTAGTTTGAGGTGCCTCACTTTTTTTGTTGATTTGGAGACCTGTCATCGGACAGAATCTTTCGGTTTTTCTTGCGATTTTTTCAAGGCGTGTGGTATAATAATAGGACGGAGGCGGATATGGACGAGAAGGCAAGCGCTTTTGATCAAGCACTATCAAACTTTACATTTGGCGTGGCAAATCGGGACCTGATCTGTCATATGGCGGCGGAGGGTTACTCGGTCCGACAGATCAAGGAGGCGACGGACTATCCGGTATCCGTGAGCAAGATCGCGGAGACGGTCTGGGATTACTATCTGGAGACCGGTGTGATCCGGCTGGATCCGCCGGGCGCAGACGACAAGCCGCGCTATGACTACGTGATGGACATCGGCAAGTACGGCAAGAGGAGCTTCCGCCGTGTGGAGGTGAGCGCCGACGAGTGCGCCGCCGCGGCAGACAGCAGTCCCACAGGTGACGGCCGGCCAGCGCGCGCCACCAGCGTGCCCGCAGGCGCCAGTCCGTCAGGGAGTGCCACCGGCAGCACAGCAGGCGCCGCCGCCTACATCCCCTGCGACTTCGGCATCGTCCGTGCGGAGGATCCGCGTCGCTTTGAGCAGATGCTGGACACCCTCGACAGTCGCAAGCGCGACTACATCGACGGGCTCCCGTGGCCGCCGCAGGTCGTCTATCATATCGACAACCTGGCCATCCGCGAGATACGCGACATCTTGCGGGAGAAAGGCCTGTGGGGCCGGACCGACGAGA
>JAZASH010000126.1:0-3453 GCA_036343395.1 Eubacterium sp.
TGTGGCACTGGGATATGTATCCGAGATCGGAAGGGTGTATACGATCACGAACAACACCGACAGGACCGTTTTAGGAACCGTGGATATGGTAAGCTATGATACCAACGGAAATGTGATCTATGTCAATCCGATGCCGATTTATCTGATCGCTGGAGCGTCGACCGAGGTGAAGGTCCCCGGCCTCTCCGCCGAGATGGTTTCCTTTGAAGAAATCGTCCGCGCATGCAGCACGACGTGATCGGAAGAAGATGACCGCGCATGCGGCACGACAAGTTCATAAGTTATATCAGCAGGAGGCTTAGGCCTCCTGCTTTTTTACATCTCGGCGGCTTCGGTCGTTGGGAGGTGTTTTTTTGATGACGAAAATGCTGGCTGATTCTGTCGCATCATTTTTAGATGTGATATAAAATATGCCGTTGGAGGGTGCGGACATTTTTCGGTGGAAAGGGTATATTATTTTGTCCGAACGGCGGAAAAATCGACCCGAAAAGTGTTTGACAATGGTATATATAGAACAGGGAATGAGTCTCATTGATACCGTGGAGAGAGTGGTTTCTTCAATGGGGTTGTCTCGTGCAGATGCAGAGAGAATGGTAAAGAAGCATTGGTGAGGATGCCATCGCAAAAGGATAATTGCGTTATAATTCACTTAAAGTGCAGAAATTTTTGAGATTAAGTGGATTATAACGCATTTTTGCTTGATTTTACGTGAAATTGGTTGTATAATTCACTTAAAGTAGTGGTTTTTGCGAGATTAAGTGAATTATGGAGGTGGTTTAGGTGATCGGACGAGACCAGGAGTTGAAGATCCTTGAAGAGGCTGCTTTGGATGACAAGTCCCACTTTATCGCGGTTTACGGAAGAAGAAGAATTGGAAAAACCTTTCTGGTTCGTGAGGCGTACGGTTATCGGTTTGCTTTTCAGCATGCCGGGCTGTATGACGGAGGACTCGGCGATCAGTTGGAAGCGTTCAGGCAATCCTTGATCGATGCCGGATACCGGCCCAAAAGAAAACCAAGAAGTTGGCTGGAAGCCTTTGGTGAACTGAAGGAACTGATTCGGAATTCTTCGGAGAAGAAGAAGGTTATTTTTATCGATGAGTTATCGTGGATGGACACACCGAAGAGTAAACTGATTATGGCATTGGAGCAGTTCTGGAATGGATGGGCATCGGCGCGGAAGGATATTGTTCTTATCGTTTGTTCTTCTGCGACTTCTTGGATGCTTTCGAATGTGATTCATAATAAAGGTGGCCTGTACAATCGTTTGACAGAAAAACTCGCGCTCAATCCGTTTGTGCTTAGTGAGTGTGAGGAGTATGTCAAGTCCGAAGGCATTGTTCTGAATCGTGGGCAGATTCTACAGTACTATATGGTGTTCGGTGGGGTGCCGTATTACTGGACATTTTTGGAAAAGGGTCTGAGCTTGCCTCAAAATATCGACCGGATTCTTTTTGCCGAGGATGCTTTACTTAAGGATGAGTTTCGGTATTTGTTTGCATCTATTTTTAAGAACCCGACGGACCATATTCGGATCATCGAGACTTTAGCTAAAAAGAGAGTAGGCTTGACGAGGGAAGAATTGATCGATGCGTCCGGGTTGGTGAATTCCGGTGATCTTACAAAACGATTGGAAGAGTTGGAAAGTTGTGGATTCATACGCAAGTACATGGCATTTGGTATGAAAAAGAAGAATGCTATGTATCAGTTGATCGACAATTTCACATTGTTCTATTATCAGTTTATGAAAGATGAACCGACAGATGAACATTTTTGGATAAATCATATCAATACACCGGTAGTGAATACCTGGCTTGGGCTTTCTTTTGAGCGCGTGTGCCTGCTTCATATCAATCAGATCAAACAAAAACTTGGTATCGCGGGAGTCCATACCGATGTGAATTCGTGGTATTGTGGGAAGGATGAGGATAAGGGAATCTATGGGTCCCAGATTGACCTTCTGATCGTCCGCGCAGATCAGATTATCGACTTGTGTGAGATGAAGTATTCGGAATCGGCGTATACGGTGACTGAGAAGTTGGACAAGAGTATGCGAAGAAAAATCCAGGATTTTACAACTTTGACCGGTACGAAAAGTGCGATTCATCCAATTCTGATCACTACATATGGAGTAGTTGAGAATGCATATTCGGGTAACTTTCAGGCGGTGATCACGATGGAGGACTTGTTCTGATCATCCATACTGCTCCCGCAGCCACGCATATACAGCATCTCCGAGCTGATCGGCATGGTTGTCAAAGCAGTGCGTATCACCCGGGATGATAACCAGGTCGGCATTTTTATAACGCTCGGCTGCCATATGAGCGCGTGCAACCGGGACGGAGGCGTCGGCTTCGCCGTGCACGATAAAGACAGGTCCGTCATAGCGATCGATCGCGGTCTCGACATCCAGTGTCATAGCGACGCGGAGGTAATTATTGCCGAGCACGTAGCCGTCCCACAGCTCCAGCTCCTCCGGGATGTGCTCCGGATCAAAGGGAACGTCGAGGATCACGCCTCTGCGAGCATCCTCGGGGATGTGCCAGGCCGGAGACAGCGGGAGGATACCACAGATCCGGTCGTGGAGCATCGGGGCGGCGAGCATAACGGTGCAGCCTCCTTGCGAGTGACCACATAACCAGATGCCGGAAACGAAGTCCAACTTTCGTGCGTAATCAACGATCGTGATCGTGTTGGTCAGCCATTTATACAGTGTATGCTCACGGAAAGATCCGCCGCTTTTTCCATGACCGTACATATCAACAGCGAGAGTGGCGAAGCCTGCTTCATGCGCGCCGTCGGCGACCGCGTGAAGGTGGGCTTCTTCTTTATTTCCCGTAAATCCGTGAATGATGATCAGGAGCGGAACCTTTTTACCGTCTTCATAACCATCCGGAAAGGTCAGAGTTGCATCAAGGGCGATGCCGTCGTCGTATATAGTCATGGCAGAACCTCCGTTTTTTAGATTGCGTTTTCTTATCGATTATAGTATAGCACGGGATCAAGCCGGATGTAAATAGATTCCGGCGGATTTGACGCGGCGCGTAACCGTGAACTGTTTTTGATTAAAAGGGTTGGGATTTGCGTTAATTATTCTTGTTTACGTGTCGATAATATGGTATAATCGTAGGTATTAAGGAGGTGAGGCCGGATGGCGCAGTTTGTGGATAGAAATAAAAAGGCTGTTGCTCTTGAATATGAGCCGGGTGACCAGGCGCCGAAGGTTATCGCCACCGGTCAGGGGAAGCTCGCGGAGCGCATCATCGAGGTGGCACAGGATGCGAATGTCCCCGTGCATAAGGATGCCAAGCTGGCCGAGTCACTGTCGATCCTGGATATCGGTGAGTACATCCCGCCGGAGCTGTACTCGATCGTGGCCGAGGTACTCGTATTTGTCGACAGCATGGACCGTATCCAGAGCAAGATGGAGAAAAGATAAACTGTGTGTGGGCAA
>JAZASH010000127.1:0-3450 GCA_036343395.1 Eubacterium sp.
ATGAATGACGTCGGATATGACGTGGCCATTCCCGGAAACCATGAGTTTGATTACGGTATGGAACGCTTCCTAGAACTCACTGAGAAGGCGGAATTTCCGTATATCAGCTGCAACTTCAACCATCAGGGCGAGCTGGTATTTGAGCCCTACGTCATAAAGGAAGCAGCAGGGAAGAAAATCGCTTTCGTAGGTGTGACGACACCGCTGACGATCACCAGCTCAACACCGGCCTATTTCAAGGATGAGAGTGGGGAATATGTCTACGGCTTTATGCAGGATGAGACCGGCGAGAGTGTCTATACGGCTGTACAGGAAGCCGTAGACGCGGCGCGCGCGGACGGAGCGGATTTTGTCTATGGGATGGGGCATCTTGGAAATGTTGACGAGTTCAGCCCATGGACCTATGCGGATGTGCTTTCACATACGAACGGGATCGATGTATTTCTGGACGGTCACAGCCACGATGTAGACCAGGTAGTTATGAAGAATAAAGACGGGGAGGATGTGACAAGGTCTGCTGTCGGGACAAAGATGGCATGTATCGGCTACAGCCATATTTCCGCGGAAGGAGAGATCGTAGAGACGGGGATCTGGAGCTGGCCGAACAAGGCCGCAGCGCCGCAGCTGCTGAACATCCGCAATGATATGTGGGATAAAGTTGAACAGGCAAAGCAGGAAGCCGCCGAAGTGATGAACGAGGTGGTGGCGACCACGCCGATCAGGCTGACTGTAGAGGACCCGGAAGTTAAAGATGCAAGCGGCAAGCCTATCCGCATGGTGAGACGCGCGGAGACGAACCTTGGAGACCTGTGCGCGGATGCGTGCCGTGCTGAGACCGGGGCGGATATTGCATTTGCAAATGGCGGCGGAGTCCGCGCTAACATTGAAAAAGGCGATATTACCTATGGAGACATTATCGCTGTGAATCCTTTCGGAAATATGCTCTGTGTCGTTGAAGTGACGGGGCAGCAGGTGCTGGATGCTCTGGAGTGGGGCAGCCGCGCTGTTCCGCAGGAGACCGGAGGCTTCCTACATGTGTCAGGGCTGACTTATGAGATCAATACTCTCATCGACAGTCCCTGCAAGGAGGACGAGAACGGTCTGAACACCGGCATCGAAGGGGAGCGACGGGTGCAGAACGTTATTGTCGGAGAAGAACCGCTGGATCCGGCAAAGACGTACACAGTCGCCGCCATGGACTACACACTTCTGAATAACGGAGATGGCTACACCGCGTTCAACGGGGCAACGGTTCTTCAGGACAGAGTGAAGATCGACAACCAGGTGCTGATCGATTACATTGTTGATACGATGGGCGGGGTTGTCAGCGAAGAATATGCGGATCCTTACGGACAGGGAAGGATTAAGATTCTTGAATAACGAATTGGGGACGGTTCTTTGCGTGAGAACCGTCCCTTTTGCGTGCTTGAATCAGATGTCACGCAATGATAAGATATTTGATAAAAGAGCATGATTTTAAGGAGACACAAAATGGTATCAGAAAAAATGTATGACAAGCTTGCGAATCTTGTGGTGATAAAGGGTGTGAACGTCCAGAAGGACCAGCCGGTCGTAATCAGAGCGAACGTCCGTGACGCGGCCTTTGTGAGGAAGATCGTGAAATGCGCTTATGAAGCGGGTTCGGGAGCTGTCAGCGTCGAGTGGAGTGACAATGACATCACAAAGATGGCCTATGAGTACGAGAGCGTGGAAGCGCTGTCGGAAGTGCCACAGTGGAAGTACGACAAGGTCAAGCACCAGCACGACCGCGGAGCCTGCTATATCTCGGTCCTCTCCGATCCGCCGGGTGTCATGGCAGATGTCGACGGAGAAAAGATCAAAGCGGCGAACAGGGCTTACTACGCCAAAATGGCAGACCTTATGACGTACACGATGAACAATGAAGGCCAGTGGAGCGTGATCGGTGTGCCTTCGGTGGAGTGGGCAAATAAGGTATTCCCGGAGCTCGATGAAAAGGAAGCGTATGAAAAGCTCGGCGACGCGATATTTGCAGTGACAAGGGTCACGGAAGATAATGACCCGATTGAGGAGTGGAATAAGCACGACGCGGAGATGCTTGAACATGCATCAAAAATGAACGAATTCGGCTTTGAAAAGCTGCACTTTACCGCCGGGAACGGAACAGATCTCTATGTCGAACTTGTTAAGGATCACATCTGGATCGCCGGGGGCAGCACAACGCCGGGCGGGATCTTTTTTGATCCGAACATGCCGACAGAAGAGTGCTTCTGCATGCCGCTCAGAACAGGAGCTTGTGGCATCGTGTACGCTTCAAAGCCGCTGGATTATGAGGGCAAGGTCATTGACGGTTTCTGGCTGCGCTTTGAGAACGGGAAAGCTGTCGAATTCGGCGCCGAGAAAGAGGAAGAGGCATTAGCGCAGCTTCTGAGCTTCGATGAGGGATCATCGTACCTTGGTGAAGTCGCGCTTGTTCCCTACGATTCTCCGATCTCGCAGTCCGGGATTCTGTTCTTCAATACGCTGTATGATGAGAATGCGGCCTGCCATCTGGCACTCGGAAGGGCTTATCCGGAGAACCTTGTGGGCGGCACGGAGATGAGCAAAGAAGAGCTCGCAGCCCACGGGTCAAACGATTCGATGCAGCATGTGGACTTCATGATCGGCACTGCCGACATGAATGTTGACGGTATTTTGAAAGACGGGACAGCGGTTCCGGTGTTCCGGGACGGGAACTTCGTATTTTGACGTGTTAAGCAGTTCAGACAGGCTGTAGCGAAGGTTCATAATCCGTCGTAAACATCATCTTCATCGAAAAACGCCGGTCCTACCCTGCGAGCCAAAAAATGTATACACATTTTTGGTCTCTCGGTCGGACCGACAATGTTTTTCTAACGAAGATGGATGTTTTACGACGAAAACGAACACATAAAACAACCTGGCTGAACTGGTATTACAAGTGAAAAGAACCATCTCCGAAGGAATACGCGAAAAGAACTATTTCCGAAAGAGGGAAAGTATATGGTCGGAAAATATAAAGTCATCACCCTCTGCGGCAGCACCCGCTTCAGGGATGAATTCATGGAAACCCAGAAGCGCCTGACGCTGGAGGGAAATATTGTGATCAGCGTCGGCCTCTTTGGCCACTCCGGCGATAATGAAGTCTGGGAGAATATGGACGAGGGCACGCTGACTAAGACGAAAGAGATGCTGGACGATATGCATAAGAGAAAGATCGATATGGCAGATGAGATCTTTGTTATCAATGTCGGCGGCTACATTGGATCCAGTACCAGGTCCGAGATTGTATATGCAGAGGTGGCCGGGAAGCCGGTCAAATATCTGGAGGGGATTATAATATGATCGGTGCGGGTTCCAAGGGAACCTTACTGACCGCTATATGAGGTGCATGCAAATGCAGACAGACAATCTTTCTAAAATCGTAAACCTTCGACATGAGCTCCACATGCA
>JAZASH010000128.1:0-3422 GCA_036343395.1 Eubacterium sp.
ATGTCTGAATTGAACACTAAACATCCAATCTTTGTTTCTTTACCAATTCCGCAAAGACACCATTTTTCTCGATCAACTCCTCGTAGGTACCCTCTTCGCATATCCTTCCTTTGTCCAAGACCAGTATCCTGTCACAATGCTGTACCGTTGAGAGCCGATGTGCGATAGCGATCCTGGTGCAATCCAGTTTGTCCAGTGAATTCGCAACCGCCTGCTGAGTTATGTTATCCAAAGCGCTGGTAGCCTCATCGAGGATCATGATCTTGCGCCCACTGCATACTGCCCTTGCGATGATGAGACGCTGCCTTTGACCGCCTGATACTCCGCCGCCACCCTCAGTCACAAGCGTGTTCATACCCATCGGCATCTCTCTGATATCATCTGCGATCCCCGCTATCTCAGCCGCTTCCCAGGCATCCTCCAAAGTGGCATTGGGATTGGAAAGCGTTATGTTTTCAAAAATATCTCCCTTCAGAAGCTTGGCATCCTGCATGACCATACTGATCCCGTTTTGGCGGATAGAACGGACATTGATGCAGGACAGATCGTACTCACCATACATGATATTACCGGAGCTTGGTTGCTCAAATCCAAGCAGCAATCTCATCAACGTACTCTTGCCACAACCCGACCGACCGACGATCGCCACATACTCACCCTTTTCTATACGAAAAGAAATATCATTGATAACCCACGGAGTCTCGTCACTATATCGGAAAGACAGACCGTTTACCTCAACTGTACCATCCACCTCCTTGACCGAAGGCTTTTCATCATCACACTCCGGCGTCTCCCTCAGTATCGGAGCCAGATGTTCAAACTTCGGAAATGATCTGACAGCCGAAGCTATAAAGCTCATAAACAAAACTATGGATGCATTGATCTGACCGTAAGCTGTATTGAATGCCATAAACTCCGCAGTGGAGTAACCGCTGCTCATAGCCTGAAGATAGATGCCCACTGTCCCGAGCATCCCGATCAACACTACAAAAGCATCCATACAGTACAGATATTTAGGTCGATTAAAAGCCGCTCCCGTATACTCGGAATACCTGCCGGCCCACTTGGAAAACGCACGATCCTCCGCTCCCGCAAGCTTGATCTTCTGAATGCCGCCAAGAAGCGTCGTCACTGTTCCGGATGCCTTTGTGCTGGCATCGACCGCTTGCGCCTCCCGTTTCAGCAACTGTCGCATGATCAGATAAATAGTCAGGACCTGAAGACCGATAACCAGGATGGCTATAGGTAACAGAGACGAAGCATAATATATGATCTGACCAAAGTATACCAGACTCAAAACGAGCGTGAGACCGCCTCCCAGTATACAATCTACCATGGAGTGGATCATCCTCCAGATATTATTTATACGGGTAGACAGATTACCTGCACTGTAGTTTTTGAAAAATGATGTCGGCAGCAGCAGTACTCTTGCAAATACGGCAGCCTCCGCGTAATCCCCTATTTTTATCGCTATCCTGTTCATAACCAGGTTCTTGTTCATCTTGAACAACAACGTTCCGACGGACACGCCGATCAATAAACCTGCGATCGGCAGGATGAGACGTGACTGTCCTGACGGAGCTACCTCCCCGTATGCCAGTGATGTGGCAAAGGCAGGCAGCAGACCTACCAGTGCGGAGATAACAGCCGACACGATCACCTTTATAAAGTCAGCTCTATCCAATGACTTTAACAAAAACCGTATAAAATCACTGATCTCGAGTGAACGCGCAGGAAGTGCCGGATAAAACAACTCCGCACGTTTTTCCAGATTTTTCTCGGTCGTTTTGTTCAGTTTAACATTCTTTCCTGTGAGCGGATCCCGGTAATGATATCCTCCCGAGGCTTGAGGCAGAAGCGCTACGATCTCCCCGTCATGCAGTTTCCCGAGATATGCTCCAAAAGCATTTTTATACCACCCGGGTTCCATAACAACCGTGCGATGCATAACTCCGCCGGGTCGACACATATACTCGATCCGCTCCGAGAGATCCGTAACCTCCTCCGGGACATTTCCCGATGTCACTCCACAGTAACGCAGGCAGGCTCTTACGGCACCATCTGCCATCTCCAGATCATCAGCGCCAAACAGTCGGACTATGCTCTCATCACTGACGCTTGCCGCCAGCTTTTCATATCCTCTCCTGAGACCTTCTCTATCCAGTTGGTCTCTTGTTTTCATCTGTAAACCAGCATCATTCATAAGCTTTTACTCACTCTTCACCAATCGTGCATACGCACCATCCAGTTTCATCAATTCCTCGTGTGTGCCCTCCTCGACGATCTTTCCTGACTCCAGAACATAGATCCTGTCGGCATCCCGGATCGTACTGAGACGATGAGCCACAACAACCGTAGTGATCCCTCTGTCTCTGATATTTCTCATAACCTCATCCTCGGTTTCGGCATCCAGCGCGCTGGTCGCCTCATCAAGCACCAGGATTGTCGGCTCGATCGCAAGCGCTCTGGCAATCTCCATACGCTGCAGCTGTCCACCGGAATAGTTTTTACCACCCGGTTGCAACGTGGCGCCATAGCCACCCTTGCGCGATGCGATCTCATCATGTATGCAGGCATCCTGACATGCCCGGATCACCTCAGACTCCTCGATGGTGCTGTCCCAAAGTCTGATATTTTCAGCGATAGGATCATCAAAAACCATGATATCCTGGTCCACTATGGCAAGCGAACTTCTCAACTGTTGTTTGGGAATATCTTTCAGTTTTTTTCCATCTATCACTACCTCTCCCGACCAGGGCTGAAACAGCCCGGATAGCAGTTTCCCTGTCGTCGACTTCCCGCTGCCGCTGGCACCGACCAGGGCTACCTTACTTCCTGCCTTTATACTGATATTGAGGTTTTCTATCAATGGTTTTGCCAAAGAAGAATAGCCGAAAGTGATATCTCTGAACTCTATATCTCCCTTTAGTTTTCCTAAGCTTTCCCACTCTTCATCACTCAGAGGTTTTGTGTTTTCCTCGACATCCACGGAGTTTTTCATAACGTCCTCAACACGTTCCATCTGAACAGTCATCTCCTGTATCGTCTGCCCCATGCTGATGATATCGTTCACAGGCTTTGTAAATGCTGCAAGAAGTCCCGTAAAAGCGAGAAGAGTTCCCGGTGTAAACTGTCCGTCTATGATCATCTTTACACCGAATGCAAATACCAGAACATTCGTGACCTCCGTCAGAAATGCCGGGATCAGCCCCATGGTTTCATTTAATCTGCAAAGCTTTACATCCCCTGTATTTACCCTGGCATGTATGCCGGCCCAACGTCTGAAGTAAGCAGCCTCCGCACCGGCTGACTTGAGTGTCTCGATCATCTCGATACCTGCCAGCGATGTGGAGTTCAGCTTTCCGTTTCCCATAGTCATAACTCTCGTGATATCCACTCTTTTTCTGGAAACCACGCGCGCC
>JAZASH010000129.1:0-3419 GCA_036343395.1 Eubacterium sp.
CATTCTGATACCGGCTGATCTCCTCGCTGACTTCCCCGCGATAAAACGCCCGGATATCCTCATCCGACGCTTCCATGTAGTACAGCACCCTCTCCGGCTTATATAACTGATTTAACTTATTAATAAACATGAGTCCAGCTCCCTTCAACAACTACTCCAACCACCGCCCAGCCAGCAGCATGCACCACACAGGCAGACACGCACACCGCACAGCCAGCAGCATGTGCGGCTGCAGGCAAAACAGGGGTATCGAATCATTGCTCCGAACTCACCTCAAAACGTTTCATTTCGTCGTCCGTCAGAGTTCTACCAAGTCTCTTAACTTCGGCTATAGCCTCTCTCAAACGATAAATCTTGCCGTCCGATGGTTCTGTCAACCTTCCATCAGCCATATCCCAATCCAACTCCCTTGATTCACGAGCAGGCGTCTTATTAATCGGCGTGCCGGAAAAACGCGGCATGACTCTGGGTTGTCTCTCTGCTACTATCATAGTATCACACCTCCTCCGGAAAATACTTTTTAATTAACTCGATCGCACCATAACTATCAATAAACATTACCTGATCATTTATATTCTGAGCATGCAAAACCTCTCTGTAATGCTCAACAAGATTACTCTTTGCCGTAAACTGCACATATCCCTCGTTTCCGACATCCCAACTAAGCTTGCAAGCTATTGCAAACAAATGAGCACCTACCCCACTATACTTTCCGTCATGACCAATGTTTCCCGGTGCAGATTCAACAATATCCACATGCGTATAGTAACGTGACCGAAAATGCTTCAGCGCAATCATTCCTTGGACTTCTTCGGTCCCCTTCAACAGAAGCTCATAAACCTCATAATCCTTTTCATGCGGGATGCTCCAATCAAACCTCCAACCATCTTTCTTTAGACACGCCGCCTCATCTTTCCCAATCGTCTTTTGAATCAGTCGGAACTCTGTATCACACTTTTCTCCTGTGGACCTTTCAATCAAGCAATCAGTAAGATCATCCAAAAGAATATCTATTTCCATAAGATCCACCGCCTCCCTAACATTCAACACTACTGCTTTGATTATATTATACGAAAAAAGCCCTACAGATGCAAGGCTTTTTTCATATCTCTCCATTTGTCTTGAATTCATCTATACATAACTATTAAAACCAATCTCATTCATCGAAAAACCAAAATGTCTTAAAAATATATAGTTAAATGATGATAACAACATATGTATGCTTGAATTTGACATGCTAGTTATGGAGTCTCTGATCTTATTAGAAGGATCAATTGGCCAACTGATATCAAAATCAAACGAGTCATTTTTTTGAATTGTTTCTATTATTTCTTCCCCAGAAAATGTACAATAATAGTATTGTTTTCCATCATCATCTTCGTCTGTTTTCCCATTCGATATAATATATTGCTTTAACCTGTTGATATTATCTTCCTTTGTCTCGAAATTTTTCTTACCAGTAATCTTCACGTTTATATATATTTTCTTTTTATTCAATGTGTTCGAGACCATTATTCTTGCTTTTCCCGGATTCACACCCTTAATCTTTAAGTCAACGCTATCCTTTTTTCTTTGTCTTCCATTTTTTCTTTACCTCCAAGCGCAGACACCCACAGTTCCTTCGTTAATTCCGTTATAATATCACTACTAGAATCATCGTCCGCGGATTGATTTGCTGTATCACCTCCATAATCAGCTTCTGCTGCTATGCATCGCTTTAGTGGATCCCCGAGTGGAAACCATTGCAGCAGAGCGCCTATGTATCATCAAAAAAAGATCCCGCTCACCTTGGAACGGGATCTTTTGATTATCTACATAGCCTCACAGCAAATAGGGAATTACTTACCCCCCTTTTGCTGGATAGCCGCCTGCACCACACAGGCAGACAGGCACCGCCCGGACACACCACCGGCCGCTGCCGCACCATCCTACAGCTTGACGCGGCGGGGGCGGCGCTTCACATCGATCTTCTTCTCAAAGACCGTGATCACCAGGATCAAAAGATTCGCCAAAACAAAGTAAATCACCGCGGTCGAAATCAGCGGGAAAAACGCATCCATCGTCCGCGCGCGAATAATATCCGAAATCTTCGTCAGGTCCTCGACCGCGATATAACCGACCACGGAGGTCATCTTCACCATCGAGATAAACTCACCCTTCAACACCGGGATAAAGTGCGTCGCCGCCTGCGGGAACACCACGCGCAAAAAGCTCTGCTTGACAGTAAAGCCCAGCGCCAGCGCAGCCTCCCGCTGCCCGGCATCCACTGCCTCGATCCCGCTCCGCATGATCTCCGATGAGTACGCGGCAAAGTTAATCGCGAAACCGACAATAGCGATGATCGCCCCGGAAATCTCCACCTTACCGAAAATAATATAGTAAAGAATCATCAGTAGCACGATGATCGGCGTTCCCTGGATGATCCGTACGAAAATCGCTACCGCCTTCGCCACTGCCTTGACCCGACACCGCCGCAGCATACACAGACAGAACCCGAGCAGCAGCCCGACGATCGCCGACGCGATCGAGATGATCACCGTCAGCATCAGTCCCGAGAGGATCATTTTCCACCGATCCTCGACAATAAACGTCTTATAAAAACTATCCGCGATCGACTCGAAAAATCCCTGCTCGGCAGCCGTTGTCATCTTGGCCTTTCTGACCAGCGCGGCCGTCTGATCGTCATAGTTCGGCACGGTCAGATCGACTTTTTGCTGGCGCTCCTCGGTGATCGTGATCGTACCCGATGCCGCGTCCGCTTTTCCGGACGCCAGCGCCGCCAGCAGCGCATCGAAATCCGCCACCGTCTCCTCGATCTTCATCCCGAGCTCACGCGCGATCATGTACATAAGATCGACCTCATAGCCGGTCATCTCACCGGACTCATCGGTATAGTCCATCGGCGGCGTCGTACCGTCCGCCCAATACCGAATCGTCCCATTTTCACCGGTCAGCCCGGACTTGTCGATCACCTTTTGACTTTCGTCGTCGCCTCGCCATTTTTTATCGAGCTTATCCAGCGTCCCATCCTCGCGGTACCGATCGAGGATCGGATCGATCTTCTCCTTCAGCCCGCTGCCCTTGCGGAGCGCATACGCACAGTCCGCGTGATAGAGCGTCTCGTACAGGATACCGAGATTCGGATTCTCCCTGGCCATCTCCTCCAGCATACAGACGGAACCGAAAAAGGAGTCCACCTTCCCCGTCTCTATCGCCGCGATGATATCCGCCATGGAGTTAAAAATAACCGGCTGTGCGCCCGGCAGATACTCGGGCACCATCGTTTCCTGGATACCGCCTCGGATCGAAGCAAAGGGTCTCCCCTCGAGCTCTTTCAGCGAGTGAAACTCCAGATCGTCCGCACTCGTGCTCGCCTCGACCGAGCCTCCCAGCGGCCCGTCTTTCCGCACGATCAGCGC
>JAZASH010000130.1:0-3418 GCA_036343395.1 Eubacterium sp.
CCGCATCGGCTTCGTCGAGGTGAAGGCTCCCGGCGCTAAGCCACGGCCCCTGCAGGAGCGGCGGCATGAGCAACTGCGGGAGCTCGGCTTTCAGGTCTCCGTTTTGGACGACCCGGAACAGATCCCCGGCATCATTGAGGAGATATTGAATGTATGAAGGCAACTACGAGAAACTGGCAAACGCCATCATCCTGCAGGCGGTGAAGGACTTCCGGCCTGCATACCGTCGGCTGCGTCGACACCCCAACGACAAACTGGCGGCGGATACGGTCAGGGAGATTACACAGTTCTTCTGTTCGGATTACTTCTGTGCCCTGACCGATCTGGATGGCCCGGCGCTGCTGCAGCGGATCATGAAAGACATTGACAACAGGAGCATCAAATGAAAAGAACCGACTTACACGAATACCAGAACTACTGCGTGGAGTTTCTGAAAACGCACCGGGAAGCCATGCTGATCCTCGAAATGGGCCTCGGCAAGAGTGCAATCTCGCTCACGGCCATTCTGGACCTGATGTTTGACAGCTTCGACGTCGGGAAGGTGCTGGTGATCGCGCCTCTCCGGGTGGCGAAGACGGTGTGGCCGGAGGAGCGCGATACCTGGGAGCACGCGAACTTCCTGCGCATGAGCGTGATGGTAGGCAGCGCCAAGCAGCGTGAAGCAGCCCTGCGGACACCGGCCGACATCTACGTCATCAACCGCGAGAACGTGAAATGGCTGGTGGACTATCTGGAAAAGCTGCACCGGCCGTGGCCTTTCGATATGGTCGTGGTTGATGAGCTCTCTTCCTTCAAAAACCATCAGAGTCAGCGGTGGAAGGCGCTGCGGAAGGTCCGGCCCCAAATCAAGCGGATGGTCGGCCTCACCGGCACCCCGGCCAGTAATGGCCTGATGGACTTGTGGGCTGAAACCTTCCTGATCGACAAAGGCGTCAGGCTCGGCCGGTTCATCGGCAGATACCGGGAGGCGTACTTCCGGGCAGCGGGCATGAACCCCTACACCGGTGTTGTTTACAACTACATCCCACTCCCCGGTGCAGAGGAAGCGATCTACAGCAAGATCTCCGACATCTCCGTCTCCATGAAAGCGTTGGACTATCTGGATATGCCCGAGAGCGTGACGGTCAACCACTATGTGGACATGGAGCCTGCCGAGCGTGATCTGTATGATGCCATGAAGAACGAACTTCTGGTTGAGGTGGACGGTGAAACCATCGATGCCGCCAATGCCGCAGTCCTATCCGGAAAACTGCTGCAGATGGCCAACGGCGCTCTCTACAACGCCGACCGGGAGATCCGCGTCATCCATGACCGAAAACTGGAGATGCTGGGCGACCTGATCGAGCAGGCCAACGGTCAGAATGTGCTGGTGGCGTACTGGTATCAGCATGACCATGAGCGCATCCGGGAATACCTGACGGAGCTTGGGTATAAGCCGCGGGATCTGAAAAGTGATCAGGATATCGCGGACTGGAACGCGGGCAAGATCCAAGTCGCCCTGATCTCCCCGGCCAGTGCAGGACACGGCCTCAACATCCAGAGCGGCGGCCACATCCTGATCTGGTTTTCGCTGGTGTGGAGCTTGGAGCTCTACCAGCAGACAAATGCACGCCTTTGGAGGCAAGGACAAAAAGAGGTGGTGACGATCCATCACATTCTGACGCGGGATACTGTGGACACCGATGTTCTGGATGCCCTGAAGCACAAGGACACGACGCAGCAGAACCTCATCGCGGCTGTGAAGGCCCACCTGACAATCTGAATGGCAATCCGAGGGATTCTATTTTTCGGAGGTAAATGCCATGAGCATTATGTGGAAGTATCTGGACAAGCGGTCGGCGACGATTGCGGCGATCAAGGATTACGAATCCATGCAGTTCATCGTCGCCAACACCGATGCTGAGATCAAGCAGGCGCACGAGAAGATGATCAGCCTCGGCAGTCCGAACAGAGACAACCTGCCTCGGGCTCATAACCCCAAGGCCGGTGAAGAGCGTATCCTGAAGGCAATCGACGAGATTGACATCCTGAAAGAGCGCTACCGGCAGGCGGTGGAGTATATGGACTGGTTCAAACCTGCGTGGGAGCAACTTTCCGAAGACGACCGGTATTGCCTCGAGACCTTCTATGGTGACAGCAACACCTACGGCAGCAGCGCAGCTTACTACATCGCGGAATACCTGCACGTAGAGCAAGCTACCGCGTACAAGAGGAAGAACCGAGCACTGGACCGGCTGACAGTGTTGCTGTTCGGGAAATCATGATCTTTAAGCCTCGGAGCATTCATCTGTTCCGAGGCTTTGTACATGGGTATTTTGCATTTCACTTTCGTTTTTTCGCCACTTACCTTAAAATGCAACACAAAGCTCCCACTTTGATGTATTATATGGCCATCAAAGCGAAAGGAGCTCAGGGCATGAAGATAAGTGTGGAAATTTCCCCTGCATACACCGAGCCGTATGCTGTGATCTATACCAGCCAAATGACGGATGATATACAACGAGTGATTGAGGCGTTTGGTAATAGCGAAAGCCCAATAACTGCTCTACTGAACGAGGAGGATCTGATCATCCTGCAGCCAAAGGATATTTATATGATCAGGGTTGAGAACGGAGATACGATTATTTATGGGAAGCAGCAAAAGTATCGGTCGAGGAAGAGGCTGTATGAACTCGGCCAGCAATTGGGAAAACAGTTTATGCAGATTTCAAAATCCACATTGGTCAACCTGTCCTATATGGACAGTGTTGAATCTGGATTCAGCGGCACGCTGCTTCTGAAACTCAGAAATGGCTGTAAGGATTATGTGTCGAGGACGTATTTACCAGAATTCAAGAAATATCTTGGACTATAGGAGGAGCAAAAATGAAAGAAATAATCAAGGACATTCTGAAAAGCACGGTAATCAGCATTGGTGTTGCAATGGCACTATTCTGTTTCTCTGGCATCGCTTTTGATATTCGTGATGGCGGCAACTTCAGCCTTGAGAATTACCAGTTCACGAAGATGGTTGTTGGCTGTCTGATCATTGGTCTGGGATTCGGTATACCGACGATCGCCTATCAGAATGAAAAACTGCCTATGCCGATCAGGGTGATTATCCACATGGGAATCGGATGTACCGTCTATACGATCGTAGCTTATGCGGTCGGATGGATGGGCGGAGCTGCCACAATAGGTAAAGGAATCCTTATTGCTGTGATACATCTTGGGCTTGCATTCGTCATTTGGTTTCTCTTTATGCGATATTACCGCGCTGAAGCTAAGAAAATGAATGATAGGATTCAAGCCATGAAATGATGTCCAAAATCGGATAAACTGTCCCTTGAGAAACATGATATGCTTGTATCATGAAAAATGCGCGGGAGCCTCGGAGGAAAAACCTCCGGGGCTTTTGCTTTGTGAAGGAGAATCATTA
>JAZASH010000131.1:0-3413 GCA_036343395.1 Eubacterium sp.
AAAATTTGTTTGATAATTTGAAAAAGCCGCCGATTTTATCTCCTGTTCTTATTCCCGGTTCTTATTCCCGGTTCTTTGACACCCAAAATCTTTGAAAGCCTTGTATGGCTTATTTTTTTGCGCAAATTTTAATATTGTGTATAGCGTATATGCGTATATAGTGGTATAATACATACATAGATCATTATCTTGTGGAGGAACAGCATATGCGCATCATGAAAGGGAGATTGTTGCTGATACGTTGATTCGTCACTAAACTGATCAAACCATTTGTCGCCACTCTGCTCTTTTAGCTGTCTTTGCAAGATGTGGTTGAACACTGGCACTGGTCATTGACACAGTCAAGGACATCCTGTGATTTATCCCTCCCGCCCCCAAAATCGGGGCGTGAGCATAAAACACAGGATCTTCCTTGACCGTGCCCGCTTCCCGTGCCAACAGGTGATTAAGGGGTGTTACACACCCCTTGTCCATACAGGACGTGGCTTCTACTATTCGGTACCATCTGTTTCTGGAAACGGAAGGAATAATTCATCGTCCATATCATATATCTCCGGCGGATAAAGAGGCGCAAAAGACTCACTGGGCTCCGGAGGGGAGTAGATGTGCATACGTTTCCGCTCCCTCAGCCTGTTGCGGCACTGTATCCTGCGGAAAGCTGTGTCGATGTCATCCAGCCTGTGCCTGGCATCTTCCAGGCTGTCTGAGATGTCCTCAAGGGCGGTTTCCATCTCGTAATAAAGATCTTCGAAAGCAGAGAGTGTGTCCGTGAGGAGGTCATGGAACTCGGAGTATTCATCAATTAAGGCCTTGTTGGCTGACAGGCACTTCTCCGTGGTCATCGCAGATCACCTCCCTTCAGCATCTCGTGCTCAGACACAAAACGCACCATGTGCTCGTCAACAAGCCGCTTCTGCTGCTGGGAAGCATACATCAGGGTCTTCTCGCAGATCCGGTTGATCATTCTCGGGATCCCTGAAGAATCTTTATAGACCTCGTCGAGGGCCCTGTCCGTAAAGATATCCTGGCGCCCTCCGGCGTAACGCATATGGGACTCGATATATTTGTTCGTTTCTGCCCTGTCCAGGTGCCTGAGGACGATGTTCACGTCAATGCGCTGCCTGATCGCGGCATATCTCTGCAGGCGGAGTTTCTGGTCCCAGAGTTCGGTCTGGCCGACAAGGATCAGGGCCATGGGACTCATAGAGTCAAAACGGTAGTTCAGGAGGAACCGGAATTCCTCCAGTGTCTCTTTTTCCAGCAGATGGGCCTCGTCAAGGACACAGACGACTTTTTTATTCCTCCCGCCCCGGAGGATCTCCACTTCCTCCTGGAGCCGGCGCTTCGCGTCCCCGCGGTAAAACCTTGACTCAAGTCCGAGCTGGTCCAGAAGGCCTGAGTAAAACCACCTTGGGGTCAGCTTGGAGTCAGACAGGTACAGGAGGATGTAGTCATCTTTCGGAAGCTCCTGCGCAAAGTCACGGATAAGGGTCGTCTTTCCACATCCCGGATCGCCGGTGACGACAGCAAAGAGCTGGTCCTTCGCCACATAGCGCAGGCGCCCTTTCGCTTCCGATATATGTTCAGGCTGGTAAAGGTATTCAGGCGGAACATTTCTGCCAAACGGGGTGTTCTCCATCTCAAAGAAGGATTCAAACATTGCCATTTGAGAGCACCTCCTTCCCGTAGCTGCTGAAGGAGATGGCATCTGCCCGCTGCTGCATGGACTCGTTGTATTTCTTTTCCAGTGCGTCAAGGAAACGGGAAGTTTCCGGCTCCACCGGCTGCATGGACGCGGGGAGCGCAGGCTTCGGGTCGCAGTAGGAACTGATCTCCAGAGGCTTTGCCTGAAAAGGGACGATGCCGGGATAGTGCACTGTGACGGTTTCGGGAGCCATGGGATCATAGGCGATCTCGACCGTGAACCCGATCAGAGACGTCTTTGTCTCGTACTTCCTTCCCTGGAAACTGATGCAGCCGCCCTTGTCGACCTTGCGCTTCTCGTGGTACAGGAAGGCTTCGGCAACGACACCGGCGTCAAGGTATACCAGGGACCGGCTGTCGCGGTTCCATTCCTGCAAAGGAGTTATGCCTTCCTCCGGTACAGGGATCTTCAGGCTTTCGTAGTACTCCCGGATCCCGTCGTGGGGTTTTTTGTGGTAGTACTCTTCAAGGAAGATCTCCCAGTACCGGTTCAGTTCTTCCAGCGTGAGGAGTTTCTTTGCTTTTGCTTCCGCAGCAAAAGCATCGACTACCTGGTGGAACTTCTCGATCTTGCCCTTGGACTTCCCACTGTCCACAGGTGCGTGCCTGATCCGGATGGACAGCTTTGCCAGGGAGAGCTTGAGCTGTTTCGCAACATACTGCTTTCCGCGGTCAAAGTAGCAGGCATCAAAACGCCCATAACGGAGGATGGCATTCCGCATGGTATCCGCGATGACCGTCTCCTCCTGGTTATCGTAAAAACGGGAGAAAAGTATCATCCGCGAGTGGTCGTCAATGGCGGAGGAAAGGTATGTCTGGATCTTCTTCCCTCCCTTTTTTACCGGTGGCAGGACAGGTCCGTATTTTACGTCCCCCTGGATGAGCATCATCCTGTGGGGCTTGCAGAAACGTTTGGAAGAGCTTTTCCTCGCGTCGCTTGCCGTCTGAAGGTGCGTGGCACCGAAACCGGCGTCGAATAAATGGCGCTGCATGGTGGAGCGTTTGAGCACGCCGGGCTCTGCCCTGCCCTCCAGCTCCAGGATCGTGATGACCTTTTCCACGGAACGGGAAGGCACTTCCCTCCTCAGCTGCTTGGCTTCCTCGATGAGTTCATCATAGTTTTCCGGCAGGGAATTCCTGTTGCGGGGACCTCCGCTTTTGGGCTTAAGGCCTTCGAACCCTCCCTCCCTGAAGGATCTCTCATACCTGGATATCGTTTTTTCAGACAGGCCGTTCTGCTCCGCAGTCTGCCTGCGCAGCTGGATCCGCTTTGCGGGGTCCAGGTCTGCATCCAGCAGCGGAGCGATCATCTGGAAACGTTCCAGGGCGGCGTCGTCCTGCCAGTTCCGTACAAGATTTCTGTTTACGTTCATGGTGATTACCTCCTTTGAGGCAATCATACAAAAGCGGGGATGGACATCCGAGGCCAAAGTCGATGAAATGTCATCCGTAAAAAGGCCGCAGGAACCCGCCCGCATTATAAATGATGCGGATGACAGTGCTGAGCCAGGCTTGGGGGATCTTTTTCTTTAATACCTCCAGCAGGGAAATGCCGGTCTTCAGCAGATCCTCGCTGAATCGCAGCTCCCGGTGTGCGATCGACTTCACGTAACCCTCGATGTCAAGGCTGTTTGACATCAGCCAGTGTCCCCAGCGCTTAATGCTTTCCGCGGACGGCGCGTTGCCTGCTTCGCCCGGATCCAGGCACC
>JAZASH010000132.1:0-3360 GCA_036343395.1 Eubacterium sp.
ATCGCATCGTCCATGGCGGCGATGGTCGTCGTCAGCTCCTGGGATGACAACAGCTACTGGAAGCAGACGCCGGGGCACTACATCACGATCCTGGGGTATCGTGAGGAGGACGATAAGATTTTCCTCGGCGACTCAGGCGATCTGGATCACAACCGGTCCTGGATCCCGCTGAAGACCGTCTATAAGGCGATCAAAAAGAGCAACGCGCTCCATTACATGCTGGTGACGGACTACAACGAGTCTGCAGATCCGTGGAAGCATAAGAAAATCAAGGGCGATTGGGCCGTACCGTTATATTGGAAAGACAAGGCGTGAGATGAATCTCGCGCCTTTTTTGCTTCGCGCCGGTCTGTGCGTGAAAACCTTGATTTTACGCAAGAAAACAGTTGATTTTTGTTTTTTCTTATGTTAATATAAGAACAGCGACTTTTTATAGGCAAATGCGCGGGTCTTGATATTTTTTTAGATGCGCAGTGCCTGGAGCAAACATTTTTTTATAGGAGGATTTAGAAACATGGCAAACAAATGGGTGTATATGTTCAGTGAAGGTGACATGAGCATGCGCAATCTCCTTGGTGGTAAGGGTGCGAACCTGGCCGAGATGACCGACATCGGACTTCCGGTACCGCAGGGTTTCACGATTACGACTGAGGCTTGTACACAGTATTACGAGGATGGTCGCAAGATCAATGATGAGATCATGAGCCAGGCTATGGACGGCGTTAAGAAGATGGAGGAGATCAACGGCAAGAAGTTCGGCGATCTGAAGAATCCGCTTCTCGTTTCCGTACGTTCCGGTGCCCGTGCTTCTATGCCGGGTATGATGGACACGATCCTGAACCTCGGTCTGAATGACGAGGTCGTTGCAGCGATGATCGCTGGTAACCCGGATCCGGCTTTTGAGCGTTTTGTATATGATTCCTATCGTCGTTTCATCCAGATGTTCTCTGACGTCGTTATGGAGGTTGGTAAGAAGTACTTCGAGCAGCTGATCGACCAGATGAAGGAGAAGAAGGGTGTTCAGTTCGACGTAGACCTGACAGCCGCTGACCTGAAGGAGCTGGCTGAGCAGTTCAAGGCTGAGTATAAAAAGCAGCTGGGTGAGGACTTCCCGTCCGATCCGGTACAGCAGCTGAAGCTCGCTATCGAGGCTGTATTCCGTTCATGGGATAACCCGCGTGCGAACGTATATCGTCGTGACAACGATATCCCGTACAGCTGGGGTACTGCTGTAAACGTAATGCCGATGGTATTCGGTAACCTGAATGATGAGTCCGGAACGGGCGTTGCGTTCACACGTGACCCGGCTACCGGTGAGAACAAGCTCATGGGTGAGTTCCTGAAGAATGCACAGGGCGAGGACGTGGTTGCCGGTGTACGTACACCGATGCCGATCGCTCAGATGGAGCAGGAGTTCCCGGAGGCTTATGCTGAGTTCATCAAGGTTTGTGATACTCTTGAGAATCACTACCATGATATGCAGGATATGGAGTTCACCGTAGAGAATAAGAAGCTCTACATGCTGCAGTGCCGTAACGGTAAGCGTACCGCTCCGGCTGCTCTGAAGATCGCTTGCGACCTCGTTGATGAGGGACACAAGACCGAGGAAGAGGCAGTAGCAATGATCGATCCGCGTAACCTTGACACACTGCTTCATCCGCAGTTCGACCAGGCTGCACTGAAGGCTGCTACACCGATCGGTAAGGGTCTCGGAGCTTCTCCGGGTGCTGCTTGCGGTAAGTGCGTATTCACAGCTGACGATGCTGTAGAATGGGCAGCTCGTGGCGAGAAGGTTATCCTGGTTCGTCTTGAGACTTCACCGGAGGATATCACCGGTATGAAGAGCGCAGAGGGTATCCTGACCGTTCGTGGTGGTATGACCTCTCACGCTGCCGTAGTTGCTCGTGGTATGGGCGAGTGCTGCGTATCCGGTTGTGGCGACATCGATATGGACGAGGAGAACAAGAAGTTCACACTCGCTGGTAAGACCTTCACAGAGGGCTCTGAGATTTCTATCGATGGTACGACCGGTAACATTTATGAAGGAATCATCCCGACCAAGGATGCTGAGATCGCCGGCGAGTTCGGCCGCATCATGGGATGGGCAGATAAGTATCGTACGATGAAGGTTCGTACCAACGCTGACACACCGGCTGACGCTAAGAAGGCTCGTGAGCTCGGCGCTGAGGGTATCGGACTTTGCCGTACAGAGCATATGTTCTTTGAGGAGGATCGTATCGCAGCATTCCGCGAGATGATCTGTGCAGACACCGCTGAGGCTCGTGAGAAGGCTCTGGATAAGATCCTTCCGTATCAGCAGTCTGACTTCAAGGCTCTCTATGAGGCACTTGAGGGTAACCCGGTTACGATCCGTTTCCTGGATCCGCCGCTTCATGAGTTCGTTCCTCACGAGGAAGCAGAGCAGAAGAAGCTGGCTGACGCTCTCGGCAAGTCTCTCGACGAGGTAAAGGCTATCGTTGAGGGTCTGAAGGAGTTCAACCCGATGATGGGTCATCGTGGATGCCGTCTGGCTGTCACCTATCCGGAGATCGCCAAGATGCAGACAAAGGCTGTTATCCGCGCCGCTATCGAGGTTCAGAAAGAGCATGCTGACTGGAGTGTTAAGCCGGAGATCATGATCCCGCTGGTAGGCGATATCAAAGAGCTTAAGTATGTTAAGAAGTTTGTCGTTGAGACCGCTGATGCCGAGATCGAGGCAGCCGGTGCTAAGCTCGAGTATGAGGTTGGTACGATGATCGAGATCCCGCGTGCAGCTCTGACTGCTGATGAGATCGCTAAGGAAGCTGATTTCTTCTGCTTCGGTACCAACGACTTGACTCAGATGACATTCGGTTTCTCACGTGATGATGCCGGTAAGTTCCTGGATGCTTACTATGACGCTAAGATCTTCGAGAACGATCCGTTCGCTAAGCTGGATCAGGAGGGTGTTGGTAAGCTTATGGAGACAGCTCTTAAGCTTGGTAAGCCGGAGAATCCGAAGCTTCACTGTGGTATCTGCGGCGAGCATGGTGGTGACCCGACATCTGTTGAGTTCTGCAACAAGATCGGTCTTGACTATGTATCCTGCTCACCGTTCCGTGTACCGATCGCCCGTTTGGCTGCTGCACAGGCGGCTATCGCTGCTAAACAGTGATCAATGATTGCATAGCAAAATAATGATTATTTGAAGAGATTCCTGTCGCGGATGTGCGGCAGGAATCTTTTTAAAGGTCTTGACAAGATTACATTTTATGATGTGTATATGGCTGTAAACTGTGTAGATGACGAGGGCCTTTTCCATTTCCACGAGAATCCGAACATCAAGTGTCCTGTGGGTAGAAACATTCATCTGGCTATGGA
>JAZASH010000133.1:0-3336 GCA_036343395.1 Eubacterium sp.
GGACACACGTACTTCGACCAGCAGGTCGCCTCTTGCGCCGCCGTTCGTGCCCGGCTCACCCTTGTCACGGACTCTGACAGACATGCCGTTGTCGATACCTGCGGGGATCTGGACTTTGATCTTGATCCGCTTTGTCTTGTATCCGCTGCCGTGGCATTCCGGACACTTCTCACGGATAATACGCCCCTGGCCGCGGCATTCCGGACAGACAGACTCTGTCTGCATCATACCGAAAATCGACTGCTGCGTCTGGATCACACGTCCTGTGCCGTTGCAGCGGCTGCAGGTCTCGGGCTGTGTTCCCTCCTTAGCTCCCGTGCCGTGGCATGTCTCGCACATTTCACGGAAATTGAGCTCGATCTCCTTCTCGCAGCCAAAAACAGCTTCCTCGAAGCTGACATTGACGGAGGTGCGGACATTTGCGCCGCGCATCGGACCGTTGTTTGCTCTCTGAGAGTATCTCGTGCCGCCGCCGAAAAGATCGCCGAACAGGTCGCCGAAAATATCACCCATTCCGGATCCGGTGAAGTCAAATCCTCCGAATCCGCCGGCTCCGCCATTTGCAAATGCAGCATGCCCGAACTGATCATACTGTCTCCTCTTGTCCGGATCAGACAGAATCGAGTACGCTTCGGATGCCTCCTTGAATTTCTCGGCGGCCTCCTCGCTCGGGTTTACGTCCGGATGGTATTTTTTAGCCAGCTGACGGTATGCTTTCTTGAGGTCAGCATCGGATGCGTCCTTCGCAACGCCGAGCACCTCGTAATAATCACGCTTCTCTGCCATATTCTTCCCCAATTAATTTCTGTATGAAAGACCCCTGCCGCCTCTATCGGCTGGAAGTCTATATTCTACATATTCCAAGTAGCGGTTTGTGATCCGATATAAACACCGTTCCAAGGCTTATTCCCTGCAGCGGTTCGTGATCCCACTAAACGCCAAAAATGAGGCTCCCACTCCGCGGAGAGCGGGAGCCCCAAAAAGTCAGATTTAATTATTCGGTGCAATTTGCAGCCGTCACGCAGTAAATGCGAGACCCTGCAAAGTAATACCATTATACTTCTGTATAGTCAGCATCGACAACATCATCGTCGCCGCCGTTATTTCCGCCGTAGCTGCCGCCGCCGAAGCCCTGCGGTCCCGGACCTGCCTGGCCCTGCGGAGCTGCCTGCTCGTACATCTTGGCAAATACCTTCTGTGCGGAATTCATCAACTTCTCCTTGCCGGATTTCAGCTCGGAAACCTCAGAGTCGGAAAGGTTCGGTACGTTCTTGACTCTCTCGACAACTGCCTTAAGAGCATCGACGTCTGCCTGAACAGATGCCTTCTCATCGCTGCTGATCTTGTCGCCGACTTCGTTCAGAGCGTTCTCGACCTGGAATACCATGGACTCAGCTTCGTTCTTGGCATCAACACCTTCCTTGCGCTTTCTGTCCTGAGCCTCGAAAGCTGCAGCTTCCTTAACTGCTCTGTCGATATCAGCATCGGACATGTTGGAAGAAGATGTGATCGTGATATGCTGCTCCTTACCTGTTCCGAGGTCCTTAGCGGAGACATTTACGATACCGTTGGCATCGATATCGAATGTAACTTCGATCTGCGGAACGCCGCGGCGTGCCGGAGCGATGCCGTCCAGTCTGAACTGGCCGAGTGTCTTGTTGTCAGCCGCGAACTGTCTCTCACCCTGAAGAACATGGATATCAACTGCCGGCTGATTGTCAGCTGCTGTGGAGAATACCTGGCTCTTCTTTGTCGGGATCGTTGTATTTCTCTCGATCAGGCGAGTAGCGATGCCGCCCTCTGTCTCGATGGAAAGTGAAAGCGGTGTGACGTCCAGAAGAAGGATATCTGTTGCGCCTGCTTCACCGGAGAGCTTGCCGCCCTGGATAGAAGCACCGACTGCTACGCACTCGTCCGGGTTAAGGTTCTTGCTCGGCTCCTTGCCTGTAAGGGCCTTTACCTTGTCCTGAACTGCCGGGATACGTGTGGAACCGCCGACCAGGAGGACCTTTGTAAGGTCAGAAGCCATAAGGCCTGCATCCTGAAGAGCTTTCTGTACCGGAATAACTGTTCTCTCGACAAGGCTTCTTGTCAGTTCATCAAATTTAGCTCTTGTGAGGTCCATATCGAAGTGCTTCGGGCCCTCAGCTGTAGCTGTGATGAACGGAAGGTTGATGTTGGTCGTTGTGGAAGAAGAAAGTTCCTTCTTAGCCTTCTCAGCTGCCTCTTTCAGTCTCTGAAGAGCCATTCTGTCATTTGACAGGTCAACGCCTTCTTTGCGCTTGAAATCCTGCAGCATGTAGTTTGTGATCGCATTGTCAAAGTCATCGCCGCCGAGGTGGCTGTCGCCGTTAACTGCGAGAACTTCGATGACGCCGTCGCCGATATCGATGATAGAAACATCGAATGTGCCGCCGCCAAGGTCATAGACCATGATCTTCTGATCTACTTCGTTGTCAAGGCCGTAAGCCAGAGCTGCTGCTGTCGGCTCGTTGATGATACGTTTTACTTCAAGACCTGCGATCTTGCCGGCGTCCTTTGTTGCCTGGCGCTGTGCGTCGTTGAAGTATGCCGGAACTGTGATGACTGCCTCTGTGACCTTCTCGCCAAGGTAGTTCTCAGCGTCAGCTTTCAGCTTCTGAAGAACCATAGCGGAGATTTCCTGCGGTGTGTAGGACTTGCCGCCCATGGTAACTTTCTCATTTGTTCCGATCTTTCTCTTGATGGAAGCGATTGTGTTGTCAGCATTTGTAACTGCCTGACGCTTTGCCGGCTCGCCGACAAGTCTCTCGCCTGATTTTGTGACTGCGACTACGGACGGTGTTGTGCGGGCGCCTTCTGCATTTGCAATAACGACCGGCTGGCCGCCTTCCATAACTGCTACGCAGCTGTTAGTTGTTCCAAGGTCAATACCGATAATCTTACTCATAATAATTTTCCTCCAGTATATTTCTAATATTGATTTGATTTCTTAATTTATATAAACGCTTTCGCGGTTATAACTTTGTTCACATATGGCTCTTAGGTCATGTGCTCAGGCTGCATTCAGCATTTTGAGGCTATGTACTCAGATCACACGCCATTTTTCAGCCAGATGCTCGAAGCATGCGCGACATTTGCAGCTTGTAATCAGTTCGCTACCTGTACCATTGAGTGGCGGACTACCGAGTCTTTGTACATGTAGCCTTTCTGGAATTCCTGTACGACGATGTTCTCGCCGACGCTCTCATCATCTACATGCATGACTGCATTGTGAAGGTTGGGATCGAACTCCTTGCCGACCGCCTCGATCGGCGTGACGCCGAGATCTGTCAGAGTCGTCATGAGCTGCTTGTA
>JAZASH010000134.1:0-3325 GCA_036343395.1 Eubacterium sp.
ATCTGGTTTTACTTTTAGGGTTACGATTAAAAAAGAAACCTTACATCACGTTTATCGTGTTCGTGATCAATCTCTTTGTCTTTATTACTCCGGTGACCTCGGATGGTATTCTTCCCTCGTTTTCCCGGGATGGTCTGTACATCACCAACCTCGATGTCGGGCAGGGGGACTGCTGTTGCATCCAAACACCGGAGGGGAAATGCGTCCTGATCGACGGGGGAAGTACCGATATCAAGGAGGTCGGCAGATACCGGATCGTACCATTTTTAAAGTACTACGGGATCGATACGATTGACTATATGATCATCACACACAGCGATGCGGATCATATCAGCGGACTGAGTGAGATCCTGGCAGATGAGCGGCATTTTGGATTAACCGTAAACCATGTTGTCATGCCTGACATTCAAAACAAAGATGAAAACTATCTGGCATTTGAGAGGCTCATCCCGGGCGGACCTCTCTATATCAAAACCGGGGATGCAATCCGGATCGGAGAGGTAACACTGACCTGTCTGCATCCTTCGATCGGCTTTCAGTGGGAGGACGTCAACGATTACTCAACGGTGCTGGAGCTCGAGTATAAGGACTTTCACGGCCTTTTTACCGGTGATCTCGGCTTCCACGGTGAAGAGGAGATGGTACAGGAAATCGCGCGTGTCCAACGCGAGATCCCGGATGTGGACTATCTGAAGGTCGGGCATCACGGTTCGAAAAATTCCTCCTCCGAGGCATTTTTATCGAGAGTGAGACCGGAGATCGCGGTGGCATCGGCCGGAGAGAATAACCGCTATCATCACCCGGCAAAGGAAGCCCTGGAGAGGCTGGATGCGGTCGGCGCGTATGTGTACTGTACCAAGGAGGCCGGAGCCGTGACGACGTGGACGGACGGAGAGCAGATCCGTGTCAGTGAATTCATTGACTAAGCCGGAAAAATAGAGTATAATGGAAACCGTTTGAAGGACAGAGAAACCGTCGACGGGACAGCCGGAGGGACGTTATGTATCAGTTGGATAAGCAGTTTCAGCTCAATCGGTTTTCACGCTTCCATTTGCTTTGCGGCAAGGAGGTGTTTTTGATTAACCTTTATGTCCGCGAGCTTAAAAAGCGTCTTGCGAACGAGGGCGACGACATGAACTGCCTGGTGCTCTCCGGGGAGGAGGCGGATATCGAGTCGATCGCCGAGTTCGGCATGCTGGCGCCGTTTATGGCGGAGCGCAGGGTCGTCGTTGTCCGGGATTCCGGATGGTTTACGAGGTCCTATAATAAAAATGAGCTGGACAAGTTCAAGCAGGAGGGAGACCGCCTGATGGAGCTGCTGGGGAATCTCCCCCAGACAACCTATGTGATCTTTGCCGAGCGGAATACCAATCCGAAAAATGCCCGGTTGCTGTACTTCGCCGGTAAGGCCAAGGTGCAGTTTCACAAGCCGTCAACCAGCGACATGCTGATCACGGAGTTTCAGAAAAAAGAGGGGAGAGAGCTGATCGAGTGGATCGCCGGGTATACGGCGCATCACGGGAAGAGGATCAGTAAGAAGGCGGCGCATCTGCTGCCGACGAGGATCGGTAACGACATGTATCTGCTCAGCGCTGAACTGGACAAGCTGATCGGCTACATCGGTGACCGCGAGGGGATCACGGATGCGGATATTGACGCGATCTGCAGCGGTGTGGTGACTACTCAGGTGTATGAGATGGTCGACGCGGTGTCGCACGGAAACGTGGAGCGGACGATGAGTCTGTATCGGGATCTGCTCTACAACAAAGAAAGCATCGATAAGATCATGAGCAATCTCGGACTCCAGTTCAACACGATTTTTAAACTGAAATCCTACGAGGGAAGCGGTATCCCTATCGATACGCTGGCGGCGCAGGTCGGTATGCCCGCGAATCTACGCTGGAAAGCGAACGATTTTATGCGGATTGCCAGGCGGATCGAGTATGATAAGCTGCAGGATCTCGTCGAGTATTGGACAGACCTGAGTGAACAGACGATGACGATCGGCCTAAACAAGCAGGTTGCGACGGAACTCTTTTTAATTCAGGCATTGACAAAACGCTGATTTTATGGTTAAATAGATAGCGCTTGCTACTGTTGCAGGCATACATCCGGAGACGTATCGAAGTGGTCATAACGAGCTCGACTCGAAATCGAGTTGCCTTCACGGGCACGTGGGTTCGAATCCCACCGTCTCCGTTTCCTTTTTTTGGTCTGATTCATGGAGGGCTGTTGGTACAATGAGTAAGGGGACAAAAGTAGCGTTGATTGTTGCGGCTATTTCGCTTGTAGCGGGGTTTGTCGCTATTTTTGTCGTTGCCAACAATTATTTCATGGGCAAGTTCCCGGAGGAGAGTACCATCATCGGCGGTACCGAGGTGGCCGATAAAAATGTATCGGACGCTCTGGTGCTGATGAACGCCGCTGAGGGGTTGAATCTCACCGTGAATAAGGCCGGTGTCGAGCATGTCGTCCCGATCGCCGAGGCTGTCACACGTATGTATGACAGAGAGCAGGTCGAGGGGGCGAAGTCTGAGATTTCCTTTTTTGATTATTTATTCCATACGAAAGTGGATATTCCGCTGCAGCCTAAGGATGTAACGATCAATGAGAAAAAGCTGCAGACCGTGATCGAGTCCAAGGTTCCCTCACCTAAGTATAAAACGACGGATGCTTATTTTGACAGCGACTGGAACCTGATCGCCGAGGTACAGGGCGACGATATCGACTACGAGCAGTTTATGAAAACCGTTGTCGATGACATCAAAAACGGAAAGGATCTGAGCTACAAGGCGGAGGATTTTTATTTTCATCCGGGAGTAAAGGCTGCCGATGAGAATATGCAGGAGATCCAGAATAAGATCCAGCAATATAAGAATATGTCCATCACCTTCGAGTTCGGCAGTCGCAAGGAGGTCATCACTCCGGAGAAGATCTGCAGCAACCTGAAACTGAAAAAGGGTAAGGTGAAGCTGGATACCAGCTGGGCGAAGTCTTATGTGCGCCGCCTGGCAAAGAAGTATAACACCCTCGGAACCACTCGTGCCTTTAAGACGACAATGGATGGCGAGAAAAAGATCGCCGGCGGTACGATGGGCTGGTGGATGGACGAGACTAAGACACTTGAGAACCTGAAAAAGGCTCTGAAGAAGAGAAAAACGACCTCGATGAAACCGGTGTATCGCTCGATCGGTGCGACGCACGGCAAGAAAAATGATATCGGTAGTTCCTATGTCGAGGTTTCGATCGAGAGACAGCATGTCTGGGTGTATGTCAAAGGAAAACTGAAGCTGGAAACGGATTGCGTGACCGGCGTACCAAATAA
>JAZASH010000135.1:0-3199 GCA_036343395.1 Eubacterium sp.
AACATCGATATTGAGTATTGTGAGCGAGTCGGTATCCCGGTGACGAATGCACGCGGGTACTCGACCGAGGCGGTCGTGCAGCATACGTTCGCGATCCTTCTGCATCTGTGGGAGAAGCTGGGGTATTATTCGGCGTATGTGGCGTCGGGAGCGTACTCAGATCAGGCGTCTTTTACGCATATGGGGCGTGTTTTCTCGGAGCTGTACGGCAAGCGTTTCGGGATCATCGGACTCGGTGCGATCGGCCGTCGGGTAGCGGAGGTGGCGACCGCCTTTGGGATGGAGGTCGTGTATTATTCCGCGAGTGGGAATACGTATGACGTGTCGTATGAGAGGCTGGACTTCGATGCATTTTTAGAGACCAGTGATGTGATCTCGTGTCATGCGCCGCTGAATGACGGGACGCGTGGGCTGATGAATGCGGCGGCTTTTGAAAAATGCAAGGACACTGCTGTGTTTTTGAATCTGGGACGTGGTCCGATCGTCGTGGAGGCGGATCTGGTAAGGGCTCTTGAGGCCGGGCAGATTGCCGGCGCGGCGCTCGATGTATATGAAAAGGAGCCACTGCCGGCGGAGAGTCCGCTGATGCAGTATTGTAAGACGTATGCCGGGACGCCGGAGGCGGATAGGCTCGTCCTTACGCCGCATATGGCGTGGGCGCCGGTCGAGGCGAGAGAGCGTCTGGTGGCGGATATCGCGGAGAGTATCCGCGCGTGGCTGGCCGGGATACCGCGGTCGCTGGTGACGGTCGAGGCGTGATGGGACCCTTTTCCATAGGAGGAACACATGTGGATATGGTATGAGGAAACAGCGGATGGTCTCGTGATCGCTCGTTTATATGGTGAATATCCTGAAGTGGTCGTGCCGGAGGAGATCGATGGGAAGTCCGTGATCGGTCTGGGGGCGTATGCTTTTTCGGAAAAAGAGATCCCGACGGACGGGATGTGCCTGGCGGAGGTATCCGCAGAGAGATCCGGTGTCGGTGATAAGGGCGAACTGGATCAGCGATTGGCAGAGGGATCGATCTGTGCGCTGGCGGGTGATTTTATCACGTGCGTTACGTTGCCGGACAGTCTGAGAAGTGTCGGGGAGCTCTGCTTTTACCAGTGTCGTGAGCTGCGGGAGATTTCTTTTGGCGGTGGTGCGATCGAGATCGGGAGTGATGCCTTTATGAACTGTCGGAGCCTGTCGACGCTGCGGATCCGAGCGGGGGCAGAGGAGCCGACCGCGCTCCGCTCTATCCTGAACCAGCGCACGCAGGCGACGGATGTATGGTTTACAGATGCGGTGGTGCATTTCCCGGAGTATCAGGAGAAGTATGACCTGATCGGACCGGCGCATATTTTTGAATTGAACATCGAGGGGGAGGGCTTCCGTGCGAGGAAGTGCTTTGACGGAGATCGGTTCTCGCTCGCGATGTACGATGAGGTCTTCCGCCTTGCGATGGAAAAGGAAGACGAGCGGACGCTCTGCCGGATGGCAGCGTTGCGACTGAGCCGCCGGCAGACAGGCGGGTCGGCGGTGGCTGAGAAGGACCGGGCCCAGGAGGGACCGGAGCAGCAGGCTGACAGCCCGACAGGCCGGGCGGAGGACGTACCGGCGACGGAGCAGCAGGCTCAGTTGAAAGAAGAAGACAGGGAGCGGTATCAGTCGTACCTGCTTGAGCATATCGGAGTGTTTTGTGAGGATTTGATCTCCCGGCGCGATCTGGGCGTATGGGAGGAGCTGTATCAGCAGGGGTTGATTGATCAGGAGCATAAATCCGTACTATTAAAGAAGTTGACCGAGGTACGCTGGATCGAGGGTACGAGACAGGTGCTGGGGATGGGATGACGGATGTGTGCCGAACCGGGTGCACCGGTGAGGTTGGATGAGGTGATTAACGATGGCATATGAGGACTCGCAGGAGGTCTGGGAGGAGCAGACAGCGGAGAAGGTGCTGCGGCTGACGAGGGATGAGCTCATCACCGAGCTTCCCTTTTTGAGCGGTGCGCTCTCGGAGCTGGTCTATCAGACGGACCGTCGGCTGACGACGTCGGCGACGGACGGCGAGAAGCTGTATTTCCAACCGGAGCAGCAGCTGCGTCTTTTTGAAGATAATCCGAAATACTTATCGCGCCTCTATCTGCATAGCATATTTCACTGTTTGTTTTCCCATCTGTGGCTACGGGGCGACCGGAACGAGGCACTCTGGGGGGTTGCCTGTGATATCGCCGTGGAGCACACGATCGACCGGATGGAGAAAGGGGCGCTGAAGCGGGCGCTCAGTCTGATCCGTCAGCAGGTCTATCGCGACTTCGAGGAGACGGATCGGCCGATGGCGGCAGCGGGGATCTACCGGTATCTGCGTGAACTCCCGACAGAACGAGTAGAGGCGATCGCGCGTGAGTTTTTCGCCGATGATCATGTCTTCTGGCCGCAGGAGAAAAAGCTGTCCGAGCAGCAGCTGCTCCTGCAGAAAAAATGGCAGGACAAGGGCCGACAGGCAGAGCGGCGCAAAAAGCAACAGGGCGATGATCCGGACGAGGGAGCGCAGTCGATGTCGCTGCAGCTGAGAGCGGCGAAGTCCGGTCGGACATATCGACATTTTTTACAGGACTTTATGGTGATGCGCGAGGAGCTGTCGATCGATCCGGATGAGTTTGATCTGGGACTATACAGCTACGGTCTCAGGATCTATAAAAATATGCCGCTGATCGAGCCGCTGGAGTCAAAGGAAGACAACCGCGTCAGGGATTTTGTGGTGGCAGTGGATACCAGTTATTCGACGAGCGGTGAACCGGTCAGGAAGTTTTTGCGGGAGACATTTCAGTTGCTCACCGAGCAAAATAACTTCTTTCGATCATCAAAGATCCATCTGATCCAGGCGGATGAAAAAGTGCAGTCGGACACTGTTATTACAAGCCTTGAACAGATCGAAAATCTATTTGATGACTTCGAGTTGAAAGGTGGCGGAAATACGGACTTCAGACCGGTTTTTCAATACGTGAATAACCTGTTGGAGGAGGGTGAATTCTCACAGCTGTGCGGGTTGTTATATTTCACCGACGGACGGGGAATTTATCCTCAAAAACAACCGAAATATAAGACGGCATTTTTATACGTGGAGCCCTACGAGACGGACGCGGTTCCGCCGTGGGCGATTCATTATATGCTGCCCGAAGCGACATGAGCAGATGCTTATTTTGGAGAAGTCAAG
>JAZASH010000136.1:0-3188 GCA_036343395.1 Eubacterium sp.
CTTTCGGCCGTGCTGGTGGCGATCGTCGGGTTTTCTCTGATCTTCGCCGTGCGGGTGTATACGACCGTGTGGAGCGCGATTGCGGCGGTGGATATCGGACAGCAGGAGGCGGCCTACGCACTCGGATATCCGGATGGATTGGCTTTCCGCCGGGTGATCCTGCCGCAGGCGAGATCGGTGTATATCCCGATGTTGCAGACGCAGTTTGTGCTGCTCGTAAAGGAGACCAGTGTGGCGGGTTATATTACGGTGGTCGATCTGACGAGAGCCGGTGACCTGATCCGAAGCCGCACGATGGAGGCATTCTTCCCGCTGATTGCAATCGCGATCATCTACTTTTTACTGACGTGGCTGCTGACGCGATTCATCAAAATGGTGAATCAACGTCTGAATGAAAAAAGCCGCCGACGTCGGATTAAGGGGGTGGAGTAGATGAGTCTGATCGAGGTAAAGGGATTAACCAAGGGGTATCAGGGCGTCGTCCCCCTGCAGGGTGTGACCCTGAATGTCGAGGAGGGCGAGGTGATCAGCATCATCGGTCCGTCCGGGACCGGGAAGTCGACCCTGCTCCGCTGTATCAACCGCCTGGAAAAGCCGACCTACGGGACGGTGATCGTTGACGGTGTGGATGTCTGTGATCCGAAGGTGAAGTTATCCGAGGTGCGTAAAAAGATGGGGATGGTGTTCCAGTCCTTTAATCTTTTCGGGCACAAAACGGTCGTGGAAAATATCATGATGCCGCAGATGGATCTGCTCGGTGTCTCCGCGCAGGAGGCCTATGACGAGGCTAACCGGCAGCTGATCCGTGTGGGGCTGGCAGATATCAAAAAAAAGTTCCCCGATGAGCTGTCCGGTGGTCAAAAGCAGCGTGTGGCGATCGCCAGAGCACTGGCGATGCGACCGAAGATCCTGCTTTTTGATGAGCCGACGTCGGCCCTGGATCCGACGATGGTGTCCGAGGTTATCTCGGTCATCCGTGATCTCGCATGGTCCGGACTGACGATGATGATCGTGACGCACGAGATGCGTCTGGCGCGTGATATCTCGACGCGGGTGCTTTTTATGAACAACGGAGGCATCTGTGAGGAGGGCACGCCGGAGCAGATTTTTGATCATCCGAAGAGAGAAGAGACCAGAGATTTTATCTATCGTATTAAGAATTATGTGTATGATATTTCCTCGGAGTATCCGGATATGCCGGCACTCCTGTCGGGATTGGATGAGTTCTGTTATCGTCAGTTTTTATCACAGAAGTCGGCGATGAAGCTCCGCCTGGCGGTCGAAGAGATCGTCAACGGCTCACTGATCCCGTGCATGAGGGATTACCGGTATATGGGTGCCGTGGTGACGCTCCGCGTTGAGGCAGGAGAGGGAGGTACGCCGCTGATGATCGAGGTGGATTATAGAGAGATCCCCGATGGCTTTAATTTGATCGATAAATATCTGGACGAGGTATCTCGTCCGATCCTGAAGTCCGTGATCCGTGAGATGAAGGAAATCAGGCCCGGGGTGGCTCAGCTGAGGCTCCGGGATGCAACGGCGGACTGATACAATAAGCAACAAGGAGTAATCGTAGTGAAACATCTGTTGGATGAGATCCGGAGAGCGAATGATATCCATCATATCGATCCTTCGGACTATCGATTATTAGCAAAAGAAATCCGGCGCCGACTGGTGACGACCGTCAGTAAGACGGGAGGGCATCTGTCGGCTTCGCTTGGTGTGGTGGAGCTGACGATCGCTCTTCATCTGGTGATGGATTTTCCGCAGGATAAGCTCGTCTGGGATGTGGGACATCAGTCCTATGTGCATAAAATCCTCACCGGCCGTGATGCGGATATGCCGACGCTCCGTCAGTACGGGGGCTTAAGCGGCTTTCCGGATGTGAGAGAAAGCGAGACGGATGCGTTTTCGGTAGGTCATTCTTCGACCTCGATTTCGGCTGCGCTGGGACTGGCGAAGGCGAGAGATCTGCGCGGTACGGATGAAAAGATCGTCGCCGTGATCGGTGACGGCGCGCTCTCAGGTGGTATGGCGTACGAGGCGATGAACAACGCCGTGGAGGCGAAGACCAGTCTTACGATCGTCCTGAATGACAATAAAATGTCCATCGCGCCGAACGTCGGCGGAATGAGTAATTATCTCGGTCAGATCCGTGCAGATCGTCGATATCTCGATCTGAAGATGCGGGTCGAGGAGGCCTTGGATCGGATCCCGACCGTGGGTGTACCGCTGGCAAAGCAGATCCGAAAGACCAAGGATTCGCTGAAGCATTTACTGTTGCCGGGGATGCTTTTTGAGGATATGGGACTGACCTATATCGGCCCGATCGACGGCCACGACATCGAGAAGATGCGGGAGGCCTTCGAGACGGCGTCGTCGATGAAAAATGAAACCGTGCTGGTCCATGTCGTGACGAAAAAGGGACTGGGTTACAAGCCGGCGGAGGAGAAGCCGGATCTGTTTCACGGGATCGGTGCTTTTGATATTGAGACCGGTGAGCCGCTCGAGGGCGGAGAGGAGACACCGGCAACCTATACGGATGTTTTCAGCGCGTGGCTGGTGGATCGCGGGGAGGACTGCGACGACCTGGTGTCGGTCTGTGCGGCGATGCCGGATGGGACCGGTGTGATGGCCTTTGCCGAGGAGTATCCGGAGCGCGCTTTTGATGTCGGGATCGCGGAGGAGCATGCGGTTACCTTTGCGGCCGGTATGGCGGCCGGCGGGCTCAGACCGGTGGTAAGCATCTACTCGACCTTTTTACAGAGGGCATACGATCAGATCCTGCACGATGTCTGCAATGCGTCGTATCCGGTGATCTTTGCGATCGATCGGAGCGGTGTTGTCGGACGGGACGGACGGACCCATCAGGGTATTTTTGATCTGTCGTATCTGCTCCCGATGCCGGGGATGACGATCCTGTCGCCGATGGATGGCGATGAGCTGATCCGGGCGCTGGATTTTGCGTATGAGTATACGGAGGGGCCGGTGGCTGTGCGGTATCCGCGCGGGGAGGCCTTCTGGTATGAGGAGCCGACAGAGGCGGAGAGTCAGGACCGTCGCATGGGGACACCGTTTGAGCCGGATGTAGAGAAAAAGGAACGGCCGGAATTTGCGATCGGAAAGGCAGAGGTGCTGACGGAGGGCCGCGAGGTTGTCCTGTTTGCGGTCGGTGATATGGTGAAGAC
>JAZASH010000137.1:0-3179 GCA_036343395.1 Eubacterium sp.
ATGAGAATCAGCGTGGGGATGCTTTTATTTGCGCTTTTCGACTCAGGCGTCGCATTTTTCCTTGTTTACTATGTAACCAAGGCCAAATTCGGCGGCGACGGCAAATCCATCGCCAGAATCCTCGGCGCGTTTCTGGGTATCATCACCTTCATCACGTACTTCGCCGTGATCGTATGGTTTAACACCTACCCGATCACCGCCTCGGACGCGGTCAAGACGACCGTCTACTGGGCACCACTCGTCATCTCGGCGCTTATGCTGATTCTGATCCAGCTCTCCAAACCGCCGAAAAAGAACCCGGAAGAAGAAGCCGACGCGGAAGATGCCGAAGGAGAAGAAAACAATACGGACGAATCCGATGAGGAAACGCCCGTATAAATAAGAATCATATTCAGATGTACAAGCCGGCACGTGGCACCCGCCACCCCGGCTTTTTTCATGCCTGCAGCACCCCGCCATGGGGCTCCTCACAGGCGGAAGTCGCCTATCACACCAGCTTCATGTCACTGCGCTTGCCGGACTTCAGCATTGATCGGGAGATCTTCTTGAAATCCTTTCCACCCAGCAGGATGAAACCGAATACCTTACCTGACGAAGTGAAATAGATTCTCAGGTTGTGGGTAATACCACCCGTCTTGTAAGAGAAGTTCACATACTTCGAAACCTTCAGTTTCTTAGAAGACGTATTGAACTGATAATCGTACAGGAACGGATCCTTACTCTTCTTGCAGGTCTTCAGATTCAGCTCGCCGTAGAGCTTCTCCACCTCACTCATCTTCATGCCGATCTTGGCACCGCGATAGGTCGAACCGTACTTCGCCGGCTTGCCCCACTCACCATCAAAGTAATACGTATACTTCTTTTTCTTGATCGCATGTGAACAATCGGAAATGAAACTCTTCGGACGATATCCGCTGAAATCCTTCTTTCCGAACTTCGGAACTACCTTTACCGAACAGCTGAGGAAAATGCCGTTCACCTCTACAAAAATGACCGTATTGCCGGCGCTCAGAAGCTTGATCGTCGCACTCGCTGACGTATGATCCCCGGCGATCAGCACTTCCTCGGCAACTGCCACCGACTCATCCGTCGAGGTATAGGTAACCACCGGATACGAACCGGCCGGGATATTATTAACCGTCAACTTGAAGGTCTTACCAGCCATACGATTCACGGTCGTATAATTCAGTGTCATCGAGGTCTCTGTCTCCGGCGTAACCACCGGTGTTGCCTCCGGCTCCACTGCCGGCCCCGTCACCGGATCGCCATCGGCAATCACAGCCACGTCCATTTTCTCCGCCGCCTGCGTCGCAGGTACTCCCTCGGCAACACTACCAATCACCAGTGCCAAGGCCAAACCCAACGCCCAAACTCTACTATTCTTTCTCATCATCTCTCATCCTTTCCTATTTTTCTAAAACATGAAATAATACGTCTATTATTCCCAAAACCCAATTATACACTAAAAATACCTATTTGTCTACTCCTTGATGAAAGTATGTTCTCACAGGACCGTCGAAACAAACCGCAGTCGAACGTCGTTAGCGCCGCAGGCGGTTCAGAGTGAGACAAGGCTTTGTGTTCGACGGTCCGTCGAACACCTAAGCCAATTCGACGGCCCCGGTATACAGTTGCCAATAACGACCTTTCATGTCAAGCAGCTCCCGATGCGTCCCCCTCTCAATAATCTCCCCCTTCTCCAGCACCATGATCAGATCCGCTCCGCGCACGGTCGACAACCGATGCGCGATAACAAACGTCGTCCGCCCCTTCATCAGGCGCGCCATACCATGATCAATATGCATCTCAGTACGCGTATCCACCGAGCTCGTCGCCTCATCCAGCACCAGGATCGGCGCCTGCGACAACGCGGCCCTCGCGATATTCAACAGCTGTCGCTGCCCCTGACTCAGGTTCAGCCCATCACCCTCGAGCACGGTATCATACCCATCCTCCAGCCGCATGATAAACGAATGCGCACTGGCGGTCTTCGCAGCCTGCTCGACCTCCTCATCCGTCGCATCCGGCCGCCCGTAGCGGATATTCTCCCTCACCGTCCCGGTAAAAAGATGCGTATCCTGCAGCACCATCGCGATATTTTCACGCAGCGAATCCCTCTTATACGCGTGGATATCCCGCCGGTCGATCGTGATCGTGCCCTGCTCGGTATCGTAAAAGCGATTCAAGAGATTCGTGATCGTCGTTTTCCCGGCACCGGTCGACCCGACAAAGGCCACCTTCTCGCCCGGCATGACATGGAGATTGATATCCTTCAGGACCGTACTTCCCTTCTTGTAACCGAAGGTCACATGCGACAGCTCGACCTCGCCACGGATATCCTTCATCTCGATCGCATCCGGCGCATCCGCCTCCTCCGGATCGCTGTCGATCACGGTAAACACACGCTCCGCCCCGGCCAGCGCCGAAAAGATCGTATTCACCTGCATCGAAAGCTCATTCACCGGGCGCGAAAACTGCCTGGAATAATTGACAAAAATAGTCAGACCGCCGATCGTCATCGCGCCGTTCAGACACATCAGACCACCGATCATCGCCGTCAGCGAATAACAGATCTGCCCGATATTCCCCATGATCGGCATGATGATACCGCCGAAAAACTGCGCCCGCACCTGCGAGTTCCGCAGCTTTTGATTTTTATCCTTAAAATCATCGATCGCTTCTTCTTCATGACAGAAAACCTTAACGACCTTCTGTCCCGTCACGGTCTCCTCGACATAGCCGTTCAGCTCGCCGAGCGCCGCCTGCTGCTCACGGAAATACTTCGAGCTTTTTTTCGCTACGCCGACCGCTGCCACCAGCATCACCGGTGTCATCAGGATCGTCACGAGCGACAACCAGACACTCTCCGTCAGCATGATCACGAGGATCCCGACGATATTGATAATACCGGAAAACAGCTGGAGCAAGGTCTGGCTCAGCATCTCTCCAATCGCGTCAACATCGTTGGTAAACCGCGACATGATATCGCCGGTCGTATTGGTATCAAAATACCGCACCGGCATTTTTTGTAAATGATCAAACAAATCCTTACGAACACGTATCAGCGCGTCCTGCGCCACACTGAGCATGATCCGCATCTGAAAATACGTCGCCAGGATCGAGATCGCGTAGATGCCCGTTGCCATCAGCAGCATCCCGAAAAGCTTGCTCACGCCCTC
>JAZASH010000138.1:0-3154 GCA_036343395.1 Eubacterium sp.
CTACGATCAGCTTTGCTACAGCCTTGTCGATATCTGTCGCCGGTCCGCCGGCCGGAAGCTCTCCGATCGCCGGATTGTCGCCCTCGATGATACCGGTCACCTGTGACACATGGATTCTCTCATCAAATCCACCGAGACAACGTGGCATATTGGTATTTACTTCCACATAAACTTTCTCGGATCTCGAGATCGCAGCCGCCATGTGGGACGCGCTCGGTCCGAAGCTGAACCATCCGTGTGCATCCATCGGAGACACCTGGAATACGTTAACTGCGATGTCATCCTCCATATCACGATAATATCTCGGAAGCTCCGAATAGCGGATCGGCCCGTAGAATGAGAATCCCTCTGCGATCGCTTTTCTCTCCACTCCGCTCATGTGCCAGGAATTCCAGGTGAAGTGATCTGCCGGATTCTCGATCTTAAAAATCTCCGGCACCCACATCAGGATACCGCCGCGGAGCTTCACATCCTTCAGCTCCGGCATGCGCTTTGCCAGCGCCTTGTCAAAGGCCACCGGGGTGTTTGCGCACCAGCCAAAGTCAACCCAATCGCCGTCCTTTACCTGTGCTGCCACCTCATCAGCACTTACCAATTTCCGGTTGTAAATTTCCTTGTAATCCATGTTCTGTCCTCCATCTCGTTAATTTATTTGCCGGGGCATGATTCCGCCCTGAAAATTCAAATCTCTGTTTCCAGAGTTCCACCCAGAAACTTGGGAAGCGGTTTCCCCTGCTTCCTCCAACTGTAATACTCCGCCGTCGCCGTAAAGAATACATCGCCGGAAGAATTCAGCGCCGTCTCCAAACTGTCCTGAATCACTCCGATAATAAAACCGACCGCCACCGCCTGCATCGAAACCTCAGTGGGAATACCAAACATCGAACAAGCCATCGGAACCAGAAGAAGCGACCCGCCTGCTACACCGGACGCACCACAGGCTCCCAAAGTCGCCAGCATACTCATCAACACGGCAGAGAAAAAATCTACGTGAATTCCCAACGTAGTTGCTGTTGCCAACGTAAGAACCGTGATCGTAACCGCCGCCCCGTCCATGTTGATCGTAGCTCCCAGCGGAATGGAAACTGAATACATATCTTCATCCAATCCCAGCTTTTCACACAGTTCCATATTTACGGGAATGTTGGCCGCGGAGCTTCTCGTGAAAAACGCCGTAACACCGCTCCCCTTCAGGCAACGAAACAATAACGGATACGGATTTCTCCTCAAGAACAAAAATGAAATCAACGGATTCATGAACAATGCCTCGAAAAGCATACACCCTGCCAGCATGAGCACCAGGGTTCCATATTCGGTAAAGGTATCCAAACCGGTTTCCGATATCGTGGAAAAAACCAGACCGCAGATTCCAAAAGGAGCCAAATTGATGATCCACCTCACCAAAGTTGTCAATGCGTTGGAGATATCTCCGATCACCTGCTTGGTCTGCTGTGACGCATATTTTTTTAACGCCAATCCGATAAGCACCGCCCACAAAAGAACTCCGATAAACTGTCCCGTCGCAATCGCGGCAATCGGGTTCTGAACCATTGACAAAAGAAGGTTTTCCATCACTTCACCGATACCGCCCACAACTGAATCCGCCTGATAAGCGGTCGTAAGCGTAAACGTCTGTGGAAAAACATAGCTGATACATACAGCGACAAGCGCGGCTAAAAATGTAGTGATCAGGTAAAGAAAAATAACAACGCCAAAGCGCCTGTCCATCTTGCTGTTTCCGTTAGCCAGCGAACTGATAATAAGAACAAACACCAACACAGGCGCGATGCCTTTAAGCGCACCGACAAACGCAGAGCCAAGAACACCGATCCATTCCTGCCCCGGGACCAACAGTCCCAAAACAACACCGATGATCAAACCGATCAATATACGCAAAATCAGCGATGTTTTATTATAAACGGTTATGACAGACTTAAGTACACTCATTTTTGTATCTCAAACCCTTTCTTATATCCATCCTCGTAGATAAAAGCAGCATGGTAATCCGTATGACTCTTCAGAAACTCATTTGCTTTTTCTTCGCCCATCACGAACAGTGCCGTCGCATACGCATCACATAGCACACCGCGCGGACCAACCACCGTCACGGAAGCCAGACCACTGTCAGCCGGCGCCCCGGTCCTTTCATCCATGATGTGATGATATCGCTTACCATCTTTTTCAAAATAGCGCTCGTAGTTCCCGCTCGTTACGACCGCCTGATCCCTGTCCTGCCGGATCACTTCGGTAAGCGTCTGTCCGTCCTTCGGGTCCACGATACCGACAGAAAACGCCTCGCCGTCATCCTTTGTCCCGACAGACTGCACGTTGCCACCAAGTGAGACAATCCCATTCACCTTATGCTTCTTCATAATCTCACACAGAGCATCCGATAAAAATCCTTTCGCGCAGGCACCGAGATCCATCTCCGCTCCCTTCGCAAGTCTCACTTCACGTTTATTCGGGTCCGAACCAAGTTCAATATTCCCGAAACCCACTTTTTCTAATTCTTTTTTTATCTCATCCCCGCCGGGAACGCGGTTCGTACCGGTTGTAAATCCCCACAACCTTACGATCGGATACAAGGTCGGATCAAAAGTCGCGCAACCATCCACCTTAGTCTCACTCGAAACCGCGACAGCCTCACTGATCAGCTCCCACGCATCCTCCGACACCGGAATCCACTCGCCATTACCCGACGCCTTATTCAGCCTGCCGACATCACTATCCGGCTTCGTCACGGAAAGCTCACGCTCCATCTCATAGATCCGATCCCGTAGCTCTGCCATAATAACATCCGGCTTTTCATCGGTATCCTTTGTCGGATAAAGCGAAATATCCATCACGGTATCCATGGCAAAAAACTCTTCCTTCACTATCTCATTTTTTTTGCCCGGTAGTAAAAATACCGCGATTCCGATCGCCGCTGCTAAAAGCAGAATTGGTAATACTAAACGTAATTTTTGCATGATAAAAAGTTTTACAATACTACTCTTTTCTATATAGTTCTCGCGCCGGCGTCCCAACCACACGACCGCGCCGGCGCCCCAACTTAATCACCCTAACTGCTGCTTCATTACCTCAACGGCTTTCTCGAGCGCCTCCGGGATCTTCGCGGCATCTTTGCCACCGGCCTGCGCCATATTCGGCCTAC
>JAZASH010000139.1:0-3141 GCA_036343395.1 Eubacterium sp.
GGGATCTGTGATGCGCATACGCAGTATCTGCTGAGCGGTCATATCGTACTGCTCGTCGTCGCGGCGGTGATCAGCAGCGGTGTGATTACTAAACTGGTAAAGAAATACCTGGTAAAATATGAGACGGTATATGCGATCGGAAGTATGGTCTATGTGGCTTTGATCATGGTGGCATCGACCGCCTGCATCGTGGCGGATACCTACAATCCGTTTTTATACTTCCGATTTTAGTTTGTTTTGTAGGGAATAGTAACGTGAGAAAAGAGGCATAGGTATGGGCAACAAAAAGAAGGTATTGCTTATCCTACAGGTGGTATGTTTCCTGTTATTATTGGGCGCGGGATCGGCGGCCGTTCTTTTTGGTGCGTGTGAAAATAAGAGCTATTCCGAGTTGGAAAAAAGGGAGCTGGCACCGTTTCCCGAGGTGAAGGCAGCGGATATTTTCAGTGGTAAATATGAGAGTGAGTTTACCGAGGCGCTCTCGGATCATACGCGGGGGAGAGACCTGTTTGTATCGGCCAAAACCTGGGTACAGATCGCGCTCGGGACCCGTGAGATCGATGGGATTTATATCGATGGGGATCGCCTGATCGAGACCTATCGTGACAGTGACTTTTTTGATAAACAGATCCATGATAATATCGCCAATGTAGCCGGCTTTATGTCGGCGACAGCGAGTGGGATCGGCGCTGACCATGTGAAGTTGGCGCTCGTGCCGAGTAAGTGCTCTCTTTATCGGGATGAGATGCCGGGGTATATGCCGGGGAGTGATCGCGCGGATACGGTGGCACAGGAGCTCCGGGATGCGCTGGCAGACAATCTGGTAAAGGGACAGCCGACGGAACCTGCGACCGAGGATACCGACGATACGGCGGACGCTGATGAGGCAACAGAGGATGGGACGGATGACACCGCCGATCCGGATGAAGACGAGATCGGATTTGACTTTGATGAGGGCGATCCGGATGCCGAGGAGGATGAGGATTTCGAAGAGGAGTCCGAGGAGGAAGAAAGCGAGGATGACGTCGAGGAGGAGGACACAGAGGACGCGTCAAAGCTGCCGCTGGTCATCTATGACGAGGCATCTGCCCGCGCGCAGGCCGAGCATATGGTCCTCGATCTGAGACCGGTGCTGGAGGCGCATAAGACCGAGGATATTTACTATCTGACGGATCACCACTGGACGACGCTCGGTGCCGCTTATGCGTACGCGGCAATGCAGGAAACGGCAGCGGAAACGATCACCGGGATACCGACAGAGACGGTCACGGATGACTTTTTGGGGACCGATTATAACCGGATCCATTATTACAGAAAAAAGGATACGATCAGGCAGTATACGATTCCGGAGGCGGACCGTGCCACGGTCGAGATCAACGACTCCGGAGACGTATCCCAAAGAGATAGTATTTATGATAAAGATGCGCTACAGACTGCAGATAAATATAACTACTTTTTCAGTGGAAATTACAGTGCGGTCACGGTACATACCGGAGCGAATAACGGAAAAACTATGTTGATGATCAAGGATTCTTTTTCGAACTCGTTAGTCCCGTTTTTATGCAGGGATTATCAGACGATCATCATGGTAGATCTGCGATATGTCAACTCGAGTATTTATGATTACCTGCCGGAGGGAAAAGCACCGGATGATGTATGGATCGTATATAACGAAGAGAAGTTTATGCAGGATACACATCAGGGATATTTACGATAAAAAAAGAAGCAAAGATCGTGAGGTCTTTGCTTCTTTTTATTGCGTATTTCTATGCCTTTTTTAGGCTTTCCAACAGCATGGATTTGAGCATGTAATATTGGGTCAGGAGCTGACTCATCCGTCGTTCCTTCATCTGCATTTTTTCGTTATACGTATCATCATAGACCGGTACTTCTGATTCACTCTGCAGGTAATTCCGTAAAAATGCTTTCCAGAAATCGCGGGCCACGGAAGGTGATATGCTCATGGACTCCTCGCAGTAACCGGGGCGGTCAAGCTCGATGCCGACGAGTGAGGCATACAGTGCCTGGAGATCGAAGATCGGATGTCCGTATCCGCAGCTGCCCATATCGATCAGCATCAACTCGTCATCGACAAGGAATACGTTGTTCAGGCTCAGGTCACCGTGGACAAAGGTCGTGGCATCCGACATCTGTTCAACCATCGCCTTCATCTGGTTCCAGTTCGTCTCCGGGAGGCGCCCCTTGGCTTTACTCAGCCACTCGCGATAACGCTGCTTGATGTCCGGGAGAGCGCCCGGAGGAACCTCTGTCTCATGGAGCTCCTTGCAGAAATTCGCGAGTCGTTTGGCATAAACAACATAATTTTTAGGATTCTTAGCGAGCAGCTGAGCGAGGGAATTCGCTTCCAGCTCCTCGAATAAAATACCGAATAGATCATCGCATAATACCGTCGTAAAGGAGATCGGTGTCGGGATCCCGCAGGTTAAGGCCTTTTGCGTCATGGCTAATTCTTTTTCGACCTCTTCGAGGGTGTGCCCCTCGTAAAAAACCTTGACCATGATACCCTTTTGCAACTTATACAGCCATCCGTTGGTGCTCGACGCGATCATCTCACAGCCCTTTACACTGCACTGACGCAGGGTTTTGGAAACGTGGAAGATCTCATCAAACCCGGTCATCTCCAGGATTTCATTGACTTCCTTGTGGACTTTTTTCAGCGTGATCTGCTCCTTACCCTTTTTCTTTTGGATACTTAACAGAGCGCGCAGACCGGAGCTCGAGATGTATTTCAGAGAATCACAATCAATCCAGATTTCTTTATCCGGATACTGCTTCAGCAGGGAGAAGCAATCCTCCTTGATCTGAGCGGCATTGTTCTCGCTGACACGATCCGGCATGACGATGGAAAGAACGTTTCCATTAACAGCGTAATCCATGCAAAACCTCCTGTTTCAGATGATCCTATGGATCCCAATCGAGTGAACGGATAACTGCGTACAGTATAACATAGAATAACACCGATGACAAGTCCCTGAAGTTGCGTGAATACGCATTTTTTTGTTGACAAATGGGGGAGATTTTGGTAAAATTGTCTTTGCACTGGTCAAAAGACCGGGCACCGACTGCAAACCGGTCGGTAAAACAACTGAATATACCTAAAGAATTCAGGTATCTGGAGAA